>CANHCS010000011.1 GCA_947459195.1 Sphingobacteriaceae bacterium | reverse complement strand
CTTTTTCAACTTTTTGGGCTATCCATGTGAAAGAAAGCGAATACAAACAAGCAATTGTTAAAGCAATTGCTACAAATTTTACTAGTCCTTTACCTTGCATTTTATTTTAAATTGTACTTAATCTTGCGCTACCTTGTTTTTTTATAAGATGGCAAATCTAACTATTTTTTCTTTTGTTGAATATTAGTTTTTGAAAAGCTTGATTTAATCGAGTCTGAGCGATGGCTCATCGCTTCATATAAGTTAAAAAGCTGTATGAATAGGCATTTTTTTCATCAGCCTGATGTGTTTCTCGTTCAGTCTCCTGCCAAACCTCAGGGTCCAGTTCCGGAAAAAAGGCATCAGCCTCAAAGCGATGGTGTACCTTGGTAAGGTAGATCTTTTCTACATCTTGAATTGCTTCGCGATAAATTTGGGCGCCGCCAATGATGAAAACTAAATTTTCATCAGCTAAAAGTTCATAGGCCTCATTTAGACTATTAAGCACTTCTACACCATCAATTCGGAGCCCTTGCTGACGGCTGATGACCACATTTCTCCTGTTGGGTAAAGGCCTGCCTATCGATTCGAAAGTTTTTCGCCCCATCACCACCGGGTGACCGGTAGTAATGCTCTTAAAGTGTTTTAAATCGGCAGGAAGATGCCAAAGTAATTGATTATTTTTACCAATTCCATTTTCTTCATCAACGGCTACAACGATTTCGAGCTTCATGTTAAACGGCAACCGGGGCTTTAATGTGCGGATGAGGATCGTAGTTCTCGAGCGTAAAGTCTTCGAACTTGAAATCGAAAATATCTTTGATTTGAGGATTAAGCTTCATTGTAGGCAATGGACGTGGCTCACGACTCAGCTGCAAGCGTGTTTGCTCCAAGTGATTATTGTACAAATGCGCATCGCCCAAAGTGTGAACAAAATCTCCGGCTTCTAGCCCGCAAACCTGTGCAATCATCATGGTTAATAAAGCATAAGAGGCAATATTAAATGGAACACCTAAAAAGATGTCGGCACTTCGCTGGTATAGTTGACAGCTCAATTTGCCATCGGCTACGTAAAACTGAAAGAAAGCGTGGCAGGGTGGCAAAGCCATGTGCTCAATTTCGCCCACATTCCATGCCGAAACAATCAGCCGGCGAGAATCGGGGTTGTTTTTGATCTGATCAATCACTTGCTTGATCTGATCGATGTGACGGCCATCGGCTGTAGGCCAGGAACGCCATTGTGAGCCATAAACCGGTCCCAGGTTACCATTTTCATCGGCCCATTCGTCCCAAATACTTACGCCGTTTTCTTTGAGGTAAGCGATATTGGTTTCACCTTTTAAAAACCAGATCAATTCATGAATAATGGAGCGCAGGTGTAATTTTTTTGTAGTTACCAGCGGAAATCCATCCTGCAGGTTAAAACGCATCTGATAGCCAAAAACGCTGATGGTTCCGGTTCCGGTTCTGTCGTGTTTTTGTGTGCCATTGTCCAGCACATGTTGCATCAGTTCTAAGTATTGTTTCATGAATCAAGGTCTCCCTATGCAAATAAAATAAATGTATTTTTGGCTTCCTACAATTGTTCAAAAATAAACAGGATGTTCACAAAATGATTAGCTTCCCCAATGCTAAAATTAACATAGGCCTCCACATTACCGAACGTCGTTCGGATGGCTATCATAATTTGGAAAGCGTTTTCTATCCGATACAGATTCAGGATGCTTTGGAAGTGGTGAGTGCCTCAAAATTAGATTTCAGCGCTTCGGGAATCGAAATTCTTGGTAAAATGGAAGATAACCTCTGTGTTAAAGCTTATTATTTATTGAGAAAAGATCATGACTTGCCACCGGTGCACATTCATTTGCACAAACACATACCAATTGGAGCAGGTTTGGGTGGAGGCTCTTCTGATGCGGCTTTTTTCATCAAACTAATGAATGAAAAATTTGAATTGGGTTTGAGAAATGAGCAGATGGAGGCTTATTGCAGACAATTGGGTGCAGATTGTGCTTTTTTTATCGAGAATAAGCCGGTATTTGCTTACGGTAAAGGTGATCAGTTTATTCCAGTAAAGCTTGATTTATCCGCTTATTTTATGGTTTTGGTGATGCCTGATGTGCAAGTTTCTACTTCAGAGGCCTATCGTGGTGTGAAACCCGCTTTACCAAATTATCAACTGGTGGAGGTGGTGGAAAATGATCCGCTTACTTGGAAAAATGTCGTAAAAAATGATTTTGAAGCATCTGTTTTTGATAAATTTCCTGTCATTAGAGGGGTGAAGGCCACTTTGTATGAATCTGGAGCAATTTATGCTTCCATGAGTGGCAGTGGTTCTTCGGTTTTCGGTATTTTTAAGGATAGGGTGACGCTTCCAGATTTGGAGGAAAAATTCCAGGTATTTTACGGGATTTAAGAGATATAATCCTGGTCTTCTTCACTTAAAAAAGAGTTTCTCGGTCTCTGATCAACTTCTTCCTCTGTAAAATTTTCTTTTGTTTCAGTCTTTGATTTGGGTCTACCCATCAAAAAACCAATGAGCCATCCGATAAAGAAAACTCCGGCCAAAACGCCGAGTTTTGGAACTTTAGCCTCACCGAAAATCCAAAATACCATTTCATCGTTGTTGTTCATCAAGATAACTGTCAGCAAAATGGTGATACAGATGATAAAAATGCTTTTTGCACTCATGATTAATAGGAATAGGTTAATCCGAATTCGAATATCGGCTTTCGATTTAAATTATCATTCGTAAAAATGATTTTTCCACCTGCCTGGAAGCTGGGGAGGTAGAACCTCAGCAAGTTCAGGTCTGCACTCAGCTCAAAGCCATAAGTTCGGGGCATGGCAGTTTTTAGATCGGTAATATTCTCGTAATCTGCAAAAAAGCCAGCCTTCAAGCGTTTTACATAAGCCAAGGCGCCCAGTTCCCAGTCCGGGTAAGCAAATGGAAATTTATAATCGAGCAAAATTGTGTTTTTCAGGATTTCAGGATTGCTGTTCAATTGATTGTAACCACTAATGGTGGGGATATCATTGGTGTATTGATAATTACCGTTGGCAAGCTGATAATTGACACTGGCCGACAGGCTGTGATTTCGGAATAATCCGGGAGCAAAAAACAGAGTTTTGATGCTGAGAAGCTGACCAGAAATCTGATTTTCAAATGGGAAATGACGGTAGTCAATTCGGTAATTATGCCCCCATCTTGGTGCTAAATCTCTTGCACTGATCAAGTTATTTTGTGCATAGTAAAATCCATAATGCATTGGAAATGCAATATTTTGATTGATGTTGTAATTGCTAGGCTGGGCAACGATATCATATCTAGAAGTATAGCTGGTGGAGAATTCCATCCCCATACGGCCAAACTGATTTCGGTAATTGAACCTGAAGGGTACGTCTATATTAACTTCTGTTTCCTGCTCTCGCCAGTTAAATAAAACCGGAACGCCATTGTCTTCTACACTCAGCCTCCTCGGAATATTCGAATATCGCAGGCTGATAATGGGGTAGAGAGCACGGTAGGCCAAACCTGCCTTGTAACCAGATCGACCCAATCCGGAGTAATAAATGTAGCCAGAATTGAAGCTCATTGTATTCAATAAATTGCTCGAAACGGCTTGAAGGCCTACATTCCAGTCGTCGGAGAAATTATTAGTTTCTAATGTGGGTACCAGACTGTGAAAATTTAAAAGGCTTTTGAAAGCATTATAAGGCTTGTAGGGCAATTGTTTTTGGGGCACCTTAGAGAAATCGATCGGCGACTCTTCTTTTTCGATAAGCGGCTTAGAATAATCGATAAAATGATTTTTGATCTCGGAGAATGGAATGTTATTTAGATCGCTTTCCTTGAGAATGGACAAATCATAGCCATTTACTTGATAATTACTGAACAAAAGCTCCTTGCGCTCCGGGTCGAACTGAGGATAGAATGCACCGAAATTAGCAGCTGTAATCTGGCTGATCTGTCCAAATTGATTGATTTGGTAAATATTATCAATGCCATTATAATGTGCTTTAAAAATGATGTTTTCACCGACATAGCCAGGTCGGGCCAATAATTGAGCCTGATAGGGAAGACGGATGGAGATTTTTTGGCTAATCAGGTCTATTTCTTCGATCGCTTTACCTTGTTGATTTACCCTCAGATAAACAACCTTATCACCAGTTGAGTTGTATTTGGGCGTTTGAAGGATGCTCAGGTCAGCGTTCGGATATTTAGCAATGATTTTGCCACTGGAGGCGTCTAATTCAACGAGCATCATCCGATTGCTGTAATCAACCTGTATGGCAGCTATTTTTTTGCCATCGGGCGATAGGGCAGGCGAAAACAGCCGGGAATGATGTGTGATTTGCCGATAGGAGTTCGAGTTCAAATCATAAGTACATATTACGTTGAATGTGCGTTTGGAATAGCGTAGGTCTACCCTGAGCTCATCCCAAACTATTTTTCCTGCGGCATAGCTCAAATGCGCTTCCTGCTGAATTCCGATACGGATGATTTTCTTTTCATTCCCATCCATATCTACCAAAACAATTTCTGGTGTGTGGATTTTACTTCTTTTCAGGGCAAGAATTTCCTTTTCATTGATTCGATGCGGCAGTAGATAATCTTCGGGGATGGTATTTTTTCTGAAATTAATCCCCGGATAGAGCTGTGTAGTTGTTTTGTTAAGCTGCTCCTGCCATAGTTTTTGGAGTTCATTGATGGTGGCATTGTGCCACTCTAAAGTGCTCAAGCCTGTAAATTTCTTGCTCGATCTGCTTAAATTCATGGGCCTGATCAGGTTTTTGCTCATATCACGCAGTAAAGTGTCTAAAATCATTGGTCCATGATCTCTTCTCAGTTTGGTCATCATCGTGTAGCCCAATTGGTAATAGCCCGGTGTGCGGTCTTTGAATGAACCCATAAAGTTTTTAGAGTAATTAAACTCACGGCCGGATAGCAAATTCGCCCTGAAAGGCATTTCCCAGCTTGGCTGACGACCCCGACCGGCGGCGGTTAGGGTAGTTTCTATGACCACAGCATCGCCTTCAAAGAACCAAGCTGGTAGCGTAACTCCAAATATGGTGAAGGCAAGTGTTTCAAAAAGGGGAGCCCGCAAATTACCCGAGATCTTATCAACTTGTACAACATGTCGCAATTCGTGAACAGCTAAGCTGTTCAACCAGTCCTGGTAGTCGAACTCCTGGCCAGGGATGGCATAGAATTCGGAGCGTCGGGGAGCCAGCTGAACAAAGCCGTTCGACTCCACAGTTTGGTTCTGTAAAATGATACTGATCCTTCTGGGTTTCTTGTTCAGACTGTGACTGATCTTTTGGATCATGAAGTCTAAGCTGTTTGCCATTCTTTGTGCTTCGGTTTCGATCGAGTCGGGGTAGAGGATCTGAAAATTTTCAGTATTGATTTGCCGCCATTTGATACCTGGCGGGTTCTGTCCACCCTCTAAAATTTGTGCTTGAGTATAATGTAAATTGATACTAAAAATATTAATACATAAACAACTGATTAACAGATACTTAAGTTTAATATTTTTGACCATTTTTAACATTTGCTATTAAATTTAGTAAGAACTTGAATTCTATTTATAATATTACTTTGATTTTAATTCATAAATAATTGATTTATAGTTTTTTATATTTTATAATATAAAACCGTAAATCGTTTAAATTTATGTCAAAAATAGCGATTTTATCTGGTTTTAGTAGAGGAATCTTTTCTCCTATTGATCATCAATTTATAAACGTAATAACCGACCGAATCGTACTTAATAATTATATAAAACGATGCTCAAAATTTTTTGAAAGTTGAACGGGCTATCCCCTACCCCGGGGTGGAGGAAGCCAATCATTTTTTATGGAAACTCCTTAAGAAAACTAAACCAATGGAGCCTGCTTCTTCAACCTTCTGTGTTCAATTTTATTCTTGATCAGCGGGAATAAAAAGATGGTGATTATCACGATGGATGCACCCAGGTAAAACCCAGCTGTCATCTGTTCTTTCTTGCCAAAAAATAGGAATGCCAGTAGGATGCCATAAACCGGTTCCAAATTGGTGATCAATGCCACACGGAAGGCGGTCAGTTCCTTCATTACCGAAACCCCTGCAACATAGGCTCCTGCGGTACAAATGGTTCCCAAGATGAGTAAATAAGTTAAATCCGACATATTTAAACTCATCTGGCTGTCAAATCCATTCGTGTAGAACAAATAAAGGGAAATCCAGAACCAGGCACCGATCAGTTCATAAAATCCAATAATGGGAGCAGGTCGGTTTTTTACCTGTTTGGCATTGATGATGGAAAATAAACTGGCAAATAAGGCGCTTGATAAGCCAAAAATAATACCCCAGAAGTATTGATACTCGAATTTAAAAATGATGAAAATGCCTAAAATGATGAATAAGCCAGTCAAAATCTCCAATTTAGAAATCTTCTTTTTCTCTAATATGGGCTCCAGAATAGCTGTAAATAAGGTTAAGGCCGATAAACAGACCAGCGCTACAGAAACAGTAGCTGATTTAATGGATTGAAAAAATAGAATCCAGTGCGCACCGACGATGGCACCCGTAAAAAACAGCTTTAAAAAAGTATTTCTGCTCACTTTAATATTCGTTTTGCTGAGCTTGAAGTAAATCCCCAATGTAATGAAAGCAATGAGTACGCGGTACCAAACTAAATGGAAACTAGGAATGCTGATGAGCGCTCCCAAAATACCCGTAAAACCCCAAACTACAACGGTGAGGTGCAAAATGAGCAGGTTTCGCTTAGATCCGGTTAATTTGAATAAATTATTCATGTTATTTGGGGGCTTTAAGCATGAGGTAGTAACCCAATAACCCGAAAATTACATTTGGAATGCAGACGGCAATAAGTGGTGAAAGACCACCTTTAAGCGCAAACATCGTGGAGAATTGCATGAACAGGATGTATGCAAAACTGAGGAAAATACCGATTCCGAGCGATAAGCCTACTCCACCTCTTACTTTGCGTGAGGAGAGTGATACCCCCATTAAGGTGAGTACAAATGCAGATAATGGATAAATGAAGCGTTTGTATTTTTCAATCAGCAAGTTGTCCATTACTCCAGTTCCCCTGATTTTCTCTTTGCAAATCAGTTCGTTGATTTCCTGCATGTTCATGGCTTGGTAAATGTTGTCGTATACCTTAAAATCATCCGGATTCATATCTAAAACCATATCTTTTCGGTAACCGGTACTCATTTGCTCTTTGAGTCCGTTAATGGTTCTAATGGAGTAATTTTCGATCTGCCATTTTCTTTTCACCGAATCCCAGCTGATCCGGTCGGCCACTAATTTTTCTTTCAGTGCCTGACCTTCAAATTTTTCTAGATTGAATCGATAACCTATTCTATTGGTATTGTCGAATGATTCAATGTATACATATGTTTTTTTGTCCAAACGCATGTGTGTATGCATTTTGGTATTGGTACTCACAGGGTCGATATAAGTATTCTCAAAATCAATTTTCAACTGATTTGTTTCGGGTATAATGAACAAATTGAAAACTAGGGAAACTACAAAAATAATGCTCGATGCGATGAAATAAGGTCTCAAAAACCTTTTAAAGCTAGCGCCACCACTTAAAATGGGCACAATCTCTGTTTGATCGGCCATCTTTGCCGTAAAGAAAATTACCGCAATAAAGTTGATGAGCGGTGAGAGCATATTGAGGTAAAAGGGAACCAGACCAGCGTAATATTGGGTGATAATTTTGCTTAGCGGGGCATGGTTTTCCAAGAAATTATCCAGCTTCTCCGAAATATCAAAAATGACGATGACCACCGTGAAAATTGCCAGGGTAAAGACAAAAGTACCCAGGTATTTACGGATGATGTAGGCGTCAATAATTTTGATCCGATCTCTCATAATCGATGAGCCAGTTGTTTCACCATTTTATTTTTCCATTCGTAGAATTCACCGGCCAAGATTTTGATTCTGGCTTCTTTCATTAACCACAAATAGAAGTGTAAATTATGTAAAGAAGCAATTTGCGCCCCCAATATCTCTTTAGATTGAATCAAGTGGCGTAAATAGGCCTTGGTATAGGTTTTATCCGCAAAAAGCTCACTATCTTCTTCTAAAGCTGAAAAATCGTTCTTCCATTTTTCATTTTGAATATTGATGATCCCCTTGCTCGTAAACAGCATGCCGTTGCGTGCATTTCGAGTTGGCATCACACAATCGAACATATCGATTCCTAAAGCTATATTTTCCAAAAGATTCACTGGTGTACCTACACCCATCAAGTAGCGAGGTTTGTCTTCAGGTAAAACGTTGCAAACCACCTCAGTCATTTCATACATTTCCTCGGCAGGTTCGCCCACAGAAAGACCACCAATGGCATTTCCTTCCCGGTTAAAGGAGGCAATGGTTTCGGCTGATTTTAAACGTAAATCTTTGTATGTGGAACCTTGTACAATTGGGAAAAGCGTTTGATTATAACCGTATTTCGGCAGGGTGCTGTCGAAACGGTCGCAACAACGTTTTAACCAACGATGGGTCATTTCCATCGATTTACGGGCATAAGTATAGTCACAAGGGTAGGGCGTACACTCATCAAAAGCCATGATGATATCTGCACCGATGGTTCTTTGAATGTCCATCACATTTTCAGGAGTGAACAAATGTTTAGAACCGTCGATGTGTGAACGAAAAGTAACGCCTTCTTCCTTAATTTTACGCACCTCCGAAAGCGAATACACTTGATATCCTCCGCTGTCGGTCAAGATGGGCCCATCCCATCCATTGAACCTATGAAGACCGCCGGCTTTCTCTAAAACATCCAATCCGGGGCGTAAATAGAGGTGATAGGTATTTCCTAAAATGATCTGAGCACCAATATCTTCTTTCAATTCCCGCTGATGAATAGCTTTTACGGTGCCTGCTGTACCAACCGGCATAAAAATGGGAGTTTGTATCAAACCGTGGTCGGTGGTAATTTCAGCAGCTCTGGCTTTAGAGAGTTTATCTTTGGCAAGTAGTTTAAACTTCATCAGGATGTTTGGAATCGCTCGCAAAATAGCAAAAAAATCAGCGTTTTGGGCGGCCTAAATTTTCACATTTTCGAATAAAATCATTAAAAAATGTCAAATTTGCTGCCTCAATTAAAATATACATGTTTCAAGATCCCTTGCTTCAAATCCTGTTTTATCTTCTCTTATTTGTAAGTGCCCTGCAATTGTATTTTTTACTCTTTGTACAGCTGCGTTTAGCCCGTTATTCTTCAAAAAATAAGACTGAAAAGCCCAATCTTTCAGCTTCGGTTATTGTTTATACCAAAAATGAGATCGAATATCTTCAAAATTATCTTCCATCAATTTTAGATCAGGATTATCTTGACTTTGAAGTTATTGTGGTGAAAGATACGGCCTGTGAGGAAACTGCAGCAGTGCTCAGGAGTTTTTGCGTATCAAATACGCATTTAAAAGTGGTACAGGTGCCGGAGCAAGATCGGTATCGGAGAAACAAGAAATTTGCCTTGAGTATGGGAATCAAAGCAGCTAAAAATGAACACTTGGTATTCACGGAGGTCGATTCGCAGCCCTGCTCCGAGTATTGGTTGAAAGAGATCATGAGCAATTTTGACGAACAAACCGAATTCGTTATCGCTCATGTACAATATGCACGGCTTCCAAGATTTCTAAACTTGTTTTTTAAATACGATAGTTTGATGGAAGCCGGTGATCGCCTGGCTTATGCTGCTGCCGGAAAAGCTTATGCCGGCGACGGACGCAATATGGCCTACCTAAAATCCGTTTTTTTCAAAGCCAAGGGTTTTGCTTCACACATGCACATCCCTTTGGGTGAAGATCAATTATTTGTAAATCAGCATGCTAATGCAAAAAACACAAAAATTGAAATCGGGTCTGGCGCTCAGGTCATTTCTTTCAAACATTATGATGTGATGAAATATCTTCAGGAAAAAACAGATAAAATGATCATCAGTCGATCGTTTAAGTTCATGGATCAATTCAAATTAAGATTACAGAAGAGCTCAGGAATTCTTTTTTATACGGTTTTGATCAGCCTTCTGGTTTTAGGGTTTGATTGGAGAGTTTTACTATCGATCTATTTATTTAGAACCATCATCTACGCTTTTGTATACGCTAAATTATTTCATCAACTCAAATACAATCAATTACGTTGGTTTTTTCCTGTTTTAGACTTCTTTTATCAATTTTATCTGCTCCTGCTCAGTTTTATGCTTTTGTTTAAAACTAAACCGCAATGGAAATAAATGAGCATTTTTCAGAAAATGCTAAAAAGGATTATGCTTTAGTTTTAAAGGCATTAGCGGGCGATCAGAGGGCCTTTGCGCTCATCATGGAGCGATACAAAGACCCGATCTATTTCATGCTGCTAAAAATGGTTAATAACCGTGAGGATGCCATGGACCTGACGGTGGACACTTTTGTAAAGGCTTTTGAAAAGTTAGAGGCCTACAAGCCAGATTTTGCGTTTAGCACCTGGTTATTTAAGCTGGCTTCAAATGCTGCCATCGATCACCTCAGGCGAAAACGTATTTCTCATGTTTCTTTAGATCAAATGTTGGATCATGAAGGGGCAGACCAAAGTCCGTTTATACGTTCAGATAGTCTCAATCCGGAAGAAAAGTCTATACAGAAACAAAATGAAATACAGTTGAAAGCAATTGTGGCCACCATGCCTAATCGCTACCGGATCCTGATTAATTTGTTTTATTTTGAAGAATTATCAATAGAAGAAATAGCTTTGCAACTGGATTTGCCCAGAAATACGGTTAAAGGGCAGCTTTCCAGAGCAAGAATTTTATTGCACACCATCATTAAAAGAAAGAAAAATTCAGGATTTTGAAGACGGCATCATCGCTCATTTACGAACATTTTAAAGGTCTTAGCCCGGAACAGATCCAGCAATTTGAGCAACTAGGCGAACTATATCCTTTTTGGAACGCACAAATTAATGTGATTTCCAGAAAAGATATTGATATGCTTTATCTACATCACATCCTACATTCGCTTGCCATCGCCAAGGTGATCACATTTTTGCCTGGAGAAAAAGTACTCGATGTGGGTACCGGTGGTGGTTTCCCTGGAATTCCCCTGGCCATCTTGTTTCCCGAGACCCAATTTCATCTGGTAGATTCCATCGGAAAAAAAATCAAAGTAGTAAATGAAGTTGCCAAAGCTTTGGGTCTGAAAAATGTGAAAGCAAGCCATATGAGGGCAGAGCAAGTAAATGATCAGTTCGATTTTGTGGTTTCGAGGGCGGTAACTCAGCTCAAAGATTTCTATCCTTGGATCAGGAATAAAATAAAAAGAGGAGGTAAAAATACCCTGGCCAACGGTGTTCTTTACTTAAAAGGTGGCGATTTAGAAGAAGAAATTACCAATTCCGGCATTAGAGATATAAAAAAATATCGTATAAGTAAATTTTTTTCACAAGAATTCTTTCTTACCAAATTCGTTCTTTATTTTCAGGCACAATAATCTTTTGTGTCTGTCTACCATACATTGGCTTTATCGCAGGTTCCTGGTATTGGAGCAATCACCGCAAGGGCTTTATTAGCTCATTTCTGCGGCTCCGCAGAGCAAGTTTTTCGGGCGTCCCATCATCAATTATGCGAAGTCCAGGGGCTAGGTCCGAAGTTGGCATCCAATATTCTTCATTTTCGTGATTTTGACCGGGTGTCAGAAGAGCTTGATTTTATAGAGAAGTATCAAATCAAGTGCATTAAATTTGGCGATCCAGACTACCCTAAACGTTTGGCGCAATGTGATGATGCCCCATTTTTACTCTTTTATCGCGGGAATGCGGATCTCAATCAGCAGAAAATCATCAGTATTGTTGGCACTAGGTCGGCCACCGCTTATGGCAAGCGATTGTGTGAAGAATTGGTAGCGTCCTTAAAAAATCATCAACCTTTAGTGGTGAGCGGTTTAGCCTACGGCATTGATGTGGTAGCTCATCAGTCCAGTTTGAATTATCAATTGGAAACGATTGGCGTATTGGCCCATGGTCTGGATCGTATCTACCCAAGGGCTCATTACTCAATTGCACGACAAATGTTGCAATATGGAGGTTTGCTGACTGAATTTCCATCTCAAACACAGCCCGATCGGGAGAATTTTCCTAAAAGAAATCGCATTATTGCGGGTTTGGCTGATGCAACCATTGTGGTGGAGGCTCATGCGAAAGGTGGGGCTTTAATCACTGCCGAATTGGCAAATGTTTACAATCGAGATGTATTTGCCTTTCCGGGTAGGGTGAATGATGAGCAGAGCTTGGGTTGTAATTATCTGATCAAAACACACCGGGCGCAATTAATTTCACAGCCTTCAGATTTGGAGTATTTATTAGGCTGGGATGCGGCGAAAGACAAAACTCCTACACCCAAACTGATTCCCAAAGAGCTTAACACAGATCAAAGAATGATTTTTGAGATGATCCGCGATGAATCACCACTTGGAATAGATGCGATGCTACTCAAAACCGGATTGGAACAGGGTAGACTGGCCATGATCATTTTGGAATTGGAGATGATGGGCTACCTGGTCACCTTGCCTGGTAAACAATTTCAATTGGCATAAAAAAGCCAGTTTACAATTGCAAACCGGCTTTTTTATTAAATTATAATTATTAAGGTAGCTTGATGGCGTAGCCGACCGAGAAGCTGATGCTGCTATTTTTTGCTTTCATTTGGTCAGGTAGGTCTGAAGGTAAATTATTACTCAGTCCCATCTGATAACCTAAAGTAAAGTTTAAACCAAGCGGTAATTGATAAGAACTGAATAAATTGATTCCAAAGTCTGTTCGTTTCAAATCATCATCAATACCATTCCCAAACTTAATATCTGTGTCTTGACCTCCAGAAGACGATCTGCCTGAAAGGGCATAAGAAAAGTAGGGGCCTGCGCCAAATGAAATGCTTCCTAAGCCCAATCCAACTCTGGTACCAAAATGAAGTGGAACTTTTAGATACATTAAATTTAGTTTGCTTTCAGCCTGGCCATCCACAATTTTGCTCCCATGGCCGCTTAATTCTAAACCGGGTTGCACGAAAATTTTAGGCAATAATTTGAACTCAGCATAAGCTCCCACTTGAAAAGAAGTGGCAAATTTGTTTTCAATTTGAATATTTGGATCGGCATAGTCTAAATTGATCTTCGACAAATTTACACCTGCTCTGGCTCCAAATCTACTCTGAGCGTTTACAGAAATAGCGCCAATTGAAAGAAAGGTAATTAAAAGTAATCTTTTCATAACGTATCGTTTTATAATAAAAACGCTGATAAATTATGAATAGTATGTAGTGTCTATTTTATGGTTTTAGACAATTATTCAGATAATGAACTTTGTAGAATTTTATTTTAGTAACCCAAAAAAAGAAAGCAACTGGTTATAAGGTTTTGACCAAGTACGTTGATAACGGAGTGGTCCACCTAAGACTTTTTTATAAAAGTCCGCATGTCTGGAATTTAAGATGTCGTTGATTTCTTGCTTAAGCCTTCTCGTCCGAATTCTTTTAGAATTGGTTCTGATACGGTATTTGTATCCCAAAATGGGAAGTTTGACTACCTCTCCGCCATCTTTTAACATCGAAATCCAAAAGTCCCAGTCTTCTCGTCCGAATAATTTCGGACAGTAACCACCAATTCTTTCCCAGTCACTTTTCCTGTAAAGTGCACATACACTTAAGAGATTTTTTCGTGCTAATAAGTTTAAATCAAAATCTGGCAAAATTATTCGACCAGATTTGTTTCCAAAAAATTCACCTTCAGCGGTCACTACCTTCACTTCTGGGTTTGATTCGAGGACTTTTACGGCCTCTTCAATATAGGTTTCACAGATCATGTCATCAGAATCGACAGGCATGATGTAAACTCCCTTTGCCTTTGAAATGCCCAGATTTCTAGCCACCGATACACCCTGGTTTTTCTGTATGTATACAGCTATATTCTTGTGAGATTCCACATATTTATCCACAATTTGGACAGATTGATCGGTTGATCCATCGTCAATGATGATAATCTCAATGTTTTTGTAGGAAGATGCCAATACCCAATCTATGGTTTGGGCTACATATTCTTGTGAATTGTAGCAAGGAATGATAACCGATACAAGTGGATTCATTGTAAATTTCTTTAGCATTTTTTATGCTTAATAACTGTATAAATAGGCAAATCAGTTAGGTATAACACTCAAGATGAATTATATCTTATCTCTTCTATTTAAGAATTTCTGGAAATAATATTTAATCGGGTTTTTGTATTTCATCAATTTCCATGGGCGGCTTCCGTGTGGTTTGTGTAATACTGGAGTATTCATCAACACAAAATTTAAAAATCCTAATTCTACAGATTTTAATGAAATAGATACATCGTACCAATCTTTGGTATCATCGAGGTGTTGAAAAGAATAAGCATTCAAAAATGGAGTGTTCAATAGTGTACAGCAGAAACTCAAACTTCTTTTGGTATTGATAATTTGATTTTTCTCTTTTTTGAATTTCAGATAAGGGAAATTAACCAGTCCATATTCATCAACCGTAACTGCACCAATCATACCTACTTCAGGTTGATTTTTTGACAATTCGACCATCTTTTCGAGGGTATCAGACTGCACCCTTACGTCAGATTCAACAATAATTAATGGCAAGTTTTCTTGGATAGCTTTCTGCTGCGCATCCTGTAACACCAAACGATAATTTGGAGAAGGATGGTTTGTGATTTCTTCGAGATGAACTAGTTCAAATGCATCTTTATTTTTAGCTGATTCTAGCGCTTTTTTAGTTTCTTCTGTGCTAAAATCATTATAAACGATGTGTTTTACCTTAATGCTACTATTGGCAATTGCCCTAATGGTTTCTAAAGTGGTTTCAATAGAATTTTTAACAGGAGTAATTACAATTGCTTGAATCATGAACAGAATTTAAATGCTAAGTTATGAGATTTAACGGCGTTTTCAGATGGTCGAATTCAACTTCTCCTCTTATGCTCAAAAAAGTCGGAAATTTCTCCAGTACTGAAAGAATTTAGACACCTTTCTTTTGTTAATCCCCCCTTACGGCCCACCAAAACACCATAATACATATCGTAAAAACCCTCCGTACGGTGTGCATCGGGGTTAATGGCCAGCATTACACCCTTTTCAAGCGCATATTGGTGCCAGCGCCAGTCTAAGTCCAGTCTTAATGGGTTGGCATTGATTTCGATGACCACTCCATTTGCTGCACAGGCATCAATCACTTTTTGATGATCGATCGGGTATGCACTCCTGCTGAGCAATAATCTTCCGGTAGGATGGCCTAAAATGGTGGTATAGGGGTTTTCGATGGCTTTGATGAGGCGTTCAGTTGCTTTTTCTTCCGTCATTTTTAATACGGAGTGTACCGAAGCCACTACAAAATCAAAACTGGCCAGTACCTCATTGCTGTAGTCAAGGCTACCATCGTATAAAATATCTGATTCAATTCCTTTAAAGATGCGAAATGGAGCTAACTTTTGATTCAATTCATCAATTTCGCGATGTTGTGCAGTCACCCGGATTTCATTTAAGCCATTGGCGTAAAATGCTGATTTAGAATGGTCGCAAATGCCCAGGTATTCCAGTTTTAAGTTATCGCGACAGTATAAAGCCATCTCCTCGAGCGTATTTACGCCATCACTCCAGGTGCTGTGGTTGTGTAAACTACCTTTAAGGTCGCTTAGTTCAATTAAAACAGGTAATTGCTGTTTTGAGGCTTGTTCTATTTCTAAATTCCCTTCCCGAAGCTCAGGTTCAACAAAATCAAGTCCGGCCATTTGGTAGATCTCCAATTCTGATTTTCCCGAAACCGGTTTGCCAATCAATAATTTTTCCAGCTTATTGACGTGAGCTGCATTTCCGGTGGTGCGTATCAACTCCCAGCCAAAATCGGCACTATGGCAAAAATGGAATTGGAAATTAACACCTTCCTCAGACTGCATGCAATTCTTTTCGTCGAGCACAATTTTTAAGTCTACCGGGAAATGAGCAGCTTTAAAATCTATTGCCAATTGCCCGATCAACACATCTACCTGATCAATAATTTCCATCCTTCTTCGGTAATCACCGCTTAAACTGATTGGTAAGTTCGGAAATGCATTTTTTAGGTCTAAAATTAATTTTTCGGCTATTGATTCGGTTTTTGCATACAGCATACGGCCATTACTGGCCATTTTGAATTCAATCACCTTCAATATTTCTTCCTGGGTTTTGAGTCCGAAACCCTTGGCTTCTATCAATCTGTTTTCATTGCAGGCATACAGTAATTCTCCTACACTTTCAATTCCCAGCTCTTTCCAAATGACAGCTACTTTTTTGGGCCCAATTCCTTTGATTTGTAAGATTTCCAAAACGCCCGGGGGTGTGGCTTGAATCAAATTATCGAGCTCTGCAATGTTTCCATTTTGAATTAATTCATCAATTTTTGCCGCAGTGCTTTTACCAATACCTTCCATCGTACTCATTTCTTCTAAAGTTTTGGATGCGATCGGGAAGGGGAGCTTATCTACCTTAAATGCCGCATTGGCAATTGATCGCACTTTGAAGGGATTTTCATCGTATAAATCCAACAATTGACTAAATAGCCTGAGTGTACGAGAGATGGTTTTGTTTTCCATGGAGATCAAAAATAAAAAAAGCCCTCCGTGATTATGGAAGGCTTTAGAAATAAAAATGAATAATTTATTTGATCATCACTTCATATGGCATACGGGCCTGCATTCCGCTACGGGTTAATACCGATTTAATTTGCTGATAATAAGTGTACTGATCGCCCAGTTCTTGTTTAGTAAAATAAGTACGGATTTTATCACTGGAAGTCTCAAATATCTCTTGGAAAGGATCTTTCTGGCTCGGATACGCTACCACTTTGTAATCCTTTAGTTTAGCCATTTTTGCCGCAGAGCGGATGGCGTCGTCAATATTTCCCAATCTGTCTACCAAACCGTTCTTAAGTGCTTGTTCGCCCGTCCAAACTCTTCCCTGGCCAATGCTATCTACGTAAGCAACACTTTTACGACGGCCGTTAGCTACTTTTTGGGTAAAGGTTTTGTAAATCTCGTTGATTTCTTGCTGCAAAATCACCTTCTCATCTTCTTGAAGTGGACGAGTGATGCTGATGTCGGCATATTTCCCGGTTTGAACCCCATCAAAAGTGATCCCCAATTTGTTATTGAAGAATTTTTTCATGTTGGGGATGATGCCGAACACACCAATAGATCCTGTGATGGTATTCGGTTGAGCAAAAATTGAATCGGCATTGCAAGCGATGTAATATCCGCCTGATGCGGCCACATCGCCCATAGAAACCATGATCGGTTTAACTTTTTTCGTTAATTCTACTTCACGCCAGATCACGTCGGAAGCTAAGGCACTGCCACCGGGAGAATTGACACGCAAAACCACAGCCTTTATTTTTTTGTCGGTTCTAGCTTTTCTAATTGCTCTGGAAATACGTTCCGATCCGATAGTCTCATCGTTTCCTTCTCCGCTCATGATTTCTCCAACTGCGTAAATAACGGCAATTCTGTTAGAGGAACTTGATTTTTCATCATTGGCAACAATCGCATAATCTGCAATGGCAACCGAATTCAAATCTTTACTTTGTTGAATACCTGTTAGATTTTTCAATTCACTCAGCACTTCATCTTTGTATTTCAGGCCATCTACCAAGCGGTATTTGAGTCCATCTTGAGCAGATCTGACCAAAGCCAAATTGGAGATATTGAGTAAGCTTTCTTTAGAAATTTTTCTGCTTTCAGCAATTCTGCTGATGTAATGATCGTACAAAGAACCGATAAATGAGGTCACCTGTTCCTTGTTCGCCTTACTCATTTTATCTAAAATGAAAGGTTCAACGGCACTTTTATAAGTCCCAACTTTAATAATTTGAGGTTCAATTCCCAATTTATCCAGCGCTCCTTTAAAGAAAGTGATTTCGGTGCTGAAACCTCTAAAATCAATCATTCCTTCCGGATTGAGGTACACTTTATTGGCTACAGAAGCTAAGTAATAAGCACTTTTGGTATAAACTTCACTGTAAGCCAGGACGAATTTGCCCGACTTTCTAAAATCAATCAGTTTATTTCTGATTTCCTCGATGCCAGCATAACCGGCTTGTATATAGGAAACATCGATGTAAATCCCTTTTATCTTTTTATCACTTTTAGCTTTCTCAATGCTGATGAGTATATCATTCAGGCCGATGTTGCGTTCGTTTTCGAAACCAAAAACACCCAAACTTTCAAGTGGGTTTTTAGAGGTCCGTTCGGTAATCGGGTAATCCAAACGAAGGTGCATAACCGATTGGTCTTCCACTTCCACTTTCGATTCTTCGCCAACAGTGCTGGCTATACCTATGATAGTGAAAACAGAAATCAGTATCAATACAAAAAAAGAAAGGATGACGCCCAGCATGGAGGCAAAAACAAACTTGAAGAACTCTTTCATTTGGCGATCAATTTTTATATCTATGCAATGTTATTATAAAGATGAAAATTTGCCTCTTTTGTTACACAAATAATTGATAATTATTAAATGGCCACGATTTTTTTATTGCTGGGCAGCAACATGGGTGATAGTGTTCAGTTATTAGCTGAAGCTCGAAAGCAACTGGAATTTCAAGTTGGGAAATTGCTTCGGTCTTCTGCTTTGTACCAAACTGCTGCCTGGGGCAATACCGAGCAGTCCGATTTTATCAATCAGGTGATCAAAATGGAAACCAGGCTAGATCCGCAAAAATTACTTGGTACGATTTTGGCAATTGAAAAAGAGATGGGGCGTTTACGTGTGGTAAAATGGGGCCCAAGAACCATAGATATTGATATTTTGTATTACGAACAAGAGGTGATCAATTTACCTGAGCTTAAAATACCACACCCGAATTTGCACCAAAGGGCATTTACCTTAGTACCTTTGTGTGAAATGGAGCCTCTTTGGTTGCATCCGGTACTCCATCAAACAAATCATCAATTGCTCATGGCGATAGATGATGTTTTAAGTGTACATAAACTCCAGTAATGATGAATAAGCTAAAATCTGTTCAACCTGCAGAGCCAGAAATTAGTTTGGCTTATTTAAAAGATATTGCCGATGGTAGTCAGGAATTTATGGTAGAGATGATCGATATTTTTCTCCATCAAACTCCGGCTTACCTGGCTGAGCTAGAAAAATCCATCGAAAACAAAGATTGGTCGACTGTTGCAGAGATTGCACATAAGGTGAGACCCACCTTTACCTTCATAGGGGTTGATCAATTGACTGAAAATATGGCTTCTATAGAAAAGAAAGCCCGCTCGGGGGGAGATTTGTCTACCATCTCCAAAGAATTTAATGGAGTGAAGCCACTCTTAACACGTGTTTTTGAGAAATTGGCAGAAATGAGGAAAGAATTAGCTCAATAAGCCAGATTAAGCAATGGGTTTGAGTGTGAATTCGTAGCTTTCCATAATCAGGTTAGCCAGCAATTTTTTACAAGCTTCATCTACTTTTTCGCGAGCTTCGGCTTCGTTTGCAGCTTCAATTTCTAAACTGATGTGCTTTCCGATACGCACATTTTGAATTTCAGCCAATCCCATGTTCTTCATACTGCCGGTTACCGCCTTTCCTTGAGGATCGAGGATTTCTTTTAAAGGCATTACATTGATTTCTGCGCTGAATTTCATTTGCTTGTTTTAGTTTGAATGATGGATAAAATCAAATAAAGAAAAATAATGAAGGGTATTGCTGCAAATTTAAAAATTAGTAGCAAAACTATAGCCGAACCGAGCAGGAGATAACGGAAAATGTTCTCTTTCCAATCTAATTTTTTGAATTTGAGAGAAAATAGTGGCAGCTCAGCTACTAATAATAAACTCATAATGACGCTCAGTGCCGTTAAAAATATTGGATTCAGGATGAGCTCAAAAAGAATCAGGGAGTCGCCATTTAAAATGAAAGGCAAAGAGCCAATGAGTAGTGCATTGGCCGGGGTTGGTAAACCGATGAAATTTTCAGTCTGACGGGTATCGATATTGAATTTTGCCAAGCGCAAAGCCGAAAAAATCGCAATTAAAAATGCCAGATAAGGTAAGTAAGGATGAACCTGGTTTACATTTCTAAACAATTGGAAAACGATGAAAGATGGTAACACACCGAAACTCACCACATCAGCCAATGAATCTAACTCTTTTCCAATTTCGCTATATGATTTGAGGAGTCGGGCAGCCATTCCGTCACAGAAATCGAGAATCGCAGAAATTCCAATGGCATAAGCGGCGAAAATGAGCTGATTTTCTGCAGCAAAAACCAAGCCTACACAACCGCTGAATAAGTTTAAACAGGTGAGGGTGTTTGGAAGGTGTTTTTTCATTAACTATTGCGAGTTTCGATTTATTTATTTCGAGTTAAATATCATGAACTGTTGGCTGAAAACTGCCATATCTTATCCATTCATTGATACCAAGAACTCTTCATTGGTTTTAGTGCCTTTCATCTGTGCCAGCAAGAACTCCATCGATTCTTGTGAATTCATATCGGCCAGGTGGTTGCGTAAAATCCAGATGCGTTGTAAGCTTTCGCGATCCAACAATAGATCATCTCTACGAGTGCTGGATGCGGTAAGATCGATTGCAGGGAAGATACGCTTATTAGACAATTTACGATCTAACTGTAATTCCATGTTTCCGGTTCCTTTAAATTCCTCAAAGATCACTTCATCCATTTTAGAACCGGTTTCTGTCAATGCGGTGGCTAAAATGGTTAATGAGCCACCATCCTCAATGTTTCGGGCAGCACCAAAGAAACGTTTAGGCTTGTGTAATGCGTTGGCATCCACACCACCTGATAAGATTTTACCGGAAGCAGGGGCTACCGTATTGTAAGCACGGGCCAAACGTGTAATAGAGTCAAGCAAGATCACTACATCGTGACCACATTCTACCATTCTTTTCGCTTTTTCCAAAACGATATTGGCAATTTTCACGTGTCGCTCTGCTGGTTCGTCAAAAGTTGAAGAGATCACTTCGGCCCTTACACTGCGTGCCATGTCGGTTACCTCTTCCGGACGTTCATCGATCAATAAAATGATTAGGTAAACTTCCGGATGATTTTTGGCAATGGCATTGGCCACATCCTTCAGTAACATGGTTTTACCAGTTTTAGGCTGGGCAACAATCAAACCACGTTGGCCTTTACCAATTGGCGTGAACAAATCCATGATCCGGGTAGATAAATTACCTACTTCAGTAAATAAGTTCAAACGTTCGGTTGGGAAGAGTGGGGTCAAAAAGTCGAAAGGCACACGGTCTCTAACTTCTGCAGGAATACGCCCATTGATGGCTTCCACCCGAACCAAAGGGAAATATTTTTCACCTTCTTTGGGCGGTCTAATGCTACCGCGAACGGTATCTCCGGTTTTTAATCCAAATAACTTGATTTGAGACTGTGAAACATAGATGTCATCTGGAGATGATAAATAATTATAGTCTGATGAACGTAAAAAGCCGTAACCATCAGGCATGATTTCTAAAATACCCTCGTTGATGATGGCATTATCGAAATCAAGATTTAATTCTTCTTTTTTTACAGCGGCCGACTTGGCTGAATCGTGCGGTCGGCGTTCGAAACGTTGTGGTTGCTCTGTAGGAGGGGGTACTTCACGAAATTCAACCTCTGGACTCGGATTCAAGTTTTCTGCAACTGGAGCTTCTTCGGTAACCGCTACCTCTGCATCGCCATTCTCAAAAAGGTTGGCATCATCCAAAGGAATTCTAGCTGGTGTAGGTTCAGATTTATTGGTCCTGATTCGTTTCCGCACTTTGCCATCATTTGCAGCCAATGAGTTTTCATCACTATTAGGCGCTGATGGATTGTTTAAGCCAATAATCTGATTAATAAGTTCTTGTTTACGCAGCGTATCAGCATCGGTTACGCCTAAGCTCATTGCTAATTCACGAAGCTCTGGCACGAGCATATCGTTCAATTTTTCTAAGTCCAACATCAAAAATTAATATATGATATAAAAAGGATGATTACGTGCTATGAATTTATCCGAAATGAACAGGGTTTGAGTACACCTAAATTTTGTATGAGAAATTACGATGATTTCCTGAAAACAGGGATAAATTGAGATAACGATACAATTTTAGCTAAATATTTCAATACTATCAAAAAAAATAAATATTCTTCTGGCATTCTTAATTTAATTATTTTCGTTAAAATTTCAACTCTCCATGACCAGAGCACAGCTAATTGATCAAATACGCAGTAAACGATCTTTTTTGTGTGTTGGCCTTGATACCGATCCGGAATTGATACCGGAATCATTGAAGCACTTCCCCAATCCGGTTCTTGAATTTAATAAGAGGATCATTGAAGCAACGCATGATTTATGTGTGGCCTATAAACCGAATACTGCCTTTTATGAAAGCAGGGGTATAAAAGGCTGGGAAGAACTTCAAAAAACATGGGAATTGATTCCCAAAACCTGCCTGAGCATTGCCGATGCCAAGCGAGGTGACATCGGGAACACCTCCATCCGGTATGCACAGGCATTTTTTGATGCCAACAGCTCCGGTATGAGTTTCGATGCCATTACGGTTGCACCTTACATGGGCAGCGACTCGGTGAAGCCATTTTTGAAGTTCAAAGATAAATGGGTCATTTTATTGGCCTTAACTTCAAATGAGGGAAGTCATGATTTCCAATTTCTCCAAGCTGATGGTCTACAGATCTTTGAACAGGTGATTCGAAAAGCCACAAGTTGGGCTAGCCCAGAGCAGTTGATGTTTGTGGTTGGGGCTACGCAAGGAGAGGCCTTTAAAACAATCAGAAAATGGGCCCCTGATCATTTTCTACTCGTTCCGGGCGTAGGAGCTCAAGGCGGGAGTTTGCAAGAAGTTTGTGAATATGGGATGAATCGCGATTGCGGATTATTAGTCAACGCTTCCAGATCCATCATTTACGCCTCCAATGGCCCCGATTTTGCCCAAAAAGCCCGAGAAGAAGCTCAAAAAATACAGATGGAGATGGATGTTCAGCTAAATAAGATAAATTTTTAATCTGAAGTTAATTCTGTAAATTCAGTAGTGGATTTTACAGAAGATTTACTCCATTATTTCTGGAAAACAGGTTTACTTAAAACCAAGCATATTGGTACTGTTTCCGGCGAACCCTTACATATTATTCATGCTGGTTTTCATAATGCACATGCAGGCCCCGATTTTGAAAATGCACTCATTCAAATAGGAACCACTAAATGGGCCGGGAATGTGGAGATGCATTTGTGTTCATCCGATTGGTTCAAACATCGGCATGAATTGGATGATGCCTATCAAAATGTCATCCTCCATGTGGTTTATGAACACGATCGAGCTGTTTTCAGAAAAGATGGCACAGAAATTCCCGTTCTGGAGCTCAAATCGATCATCCCATCAGCACTCCTCAAAACTTACAAACAATTAATGGTGGAACAGTCCTGGATTCCCTGTGCCAAGGCATTAGCCAGGGTTGACGAATGCTATCAACAGGCATTTTTAAATCGGGTGATGATGGAACGCTTGGCGGAAAAGCAACAAGAAATAACGGAACTGTTTATTCAGCAAAAGGGAAGTTGGGATGATGCTTTTTACATCTATTTGGCCAAGCATTTTGGCTTTAAAACCAATGCGATGCCTTTTGAGTGTCTTGCAAAATCACTTCCTCAACAAATACTGGCGAAGCATAAAAACAAGTCGCTGCAAATTGAGGCGCTTATTTTTGGACAGACGGGCTTAATAGGAACTGATTTTGCAGATGAATATCCCGCCAAACTTAAAATAGAATATGATTTCTTGAGAAAAAAGTATGGTTTAAAGCCAATTGAACCAGGTATTTGGAAATACATGCGCTTGAGACCGGCTAATTTTCCCACCATCAGGTTGGCGCAGTTTTCGGCTTTGGTGATCAAATCCATGCATTTATTCTCTAAGATTTTAGTAATGGACGATTTTAGCAGCATTAGAACCCTGTTTAGCGATTTGCCTGTTCATCCTTATTGGGAAAATCACTATCGATTTGATGTGCCAACGGAGAAACATGCCGTGCAAATTGGCAGCGGTAGTATCCAAAATTTGTTGATCAATGTGGTGGTTAATTTCCTGTTTAGTTATGGAAAACACCATGATCAGGAGATGTATTGCTCAAGGGCGATCCATTTGCTGGAGCATTTGCCAGCAGAAAACAATCTGATCACTAGGAATTACCATCAACTGGGTCTGAAAGTTCAATCGGCTTTGGGTTCACAAGCTTTACTCAGTTTGAAGAAAAATTATTGTGATCAGAAAAAATGCTTATTTTGTGGTATTGGATCACAAATCTTACAAAGAAAAACATGATGAATCAGCTGCTGACTTTTTTGGAAAAATATTCCTTCGGTGTTTGTACCTATTTGGGAGAACGAATGGGTATTTCCATATTTAAAATCAGACTCTTTTTTATTTATTCGAGTTTCTTGGCCGTTGGCTTTCCTTTAACCATTTATTTACTTGCCGCGGTGGTACTCGACATCAGAAACTACATCCAGAAAGTAAAAAGCGTAGTTCGCGATTTTTAATCGTTCAAAATTCGGGCAATTTCTCTCCAGCCATTTTCCTCTGCCAAGTCGCCGGCGGTTTTTCCTTCCAGACATTGCTGTTTCACCTCTGCACCAGCTTCCAAAAGTTGAATGATCAGCTCGATATTGCCTTGGCTGGCAGCCAAATGAAGCGGACTCAAACCTTCGGCTTGTGTCACATTTACCAAGGCTCCGGCCTCCAACAGCATCTTGGCAATCATATCTTGGTGGTTTAAGATGGCCAGATGGAGTGGAAAGTTCAATGAATTATTATTCATGGCCGTGTTTACCTCCACATCTTTTATCAGCAAATAGCGTACGATTTCTTCTTGACCAAACTGTACAGCCAGACCCAGGGCGGTGTATCCGTGATCGGCATATTGTGACAATTGATCTGGATTTTTAAAAATTTGATGGGTCACCCAGTCGAACTTTCCGCAGGCGCAAGCCTCAAACAAGTCAAATTCTGTTTGGTGTTCAACAAGGATGGCTATGATTTCCTGATTCCGGGTCTCGCAAGCATGAAGAAGTGGACTCAGGTTACGACTAGTTTTTAACTGCAGTAAGTTGGATTCTGTGGCCAATAACTGGTTCAATGCTTGTGCATTCCCACTTTCAATGAGTTCTTCCAGGAGTTTGATCATGCTAAATTTGCATTGTCAATTAAAGATACAGTATAATTTTTTAAACCCAATTTAAGATATCATCACAAAGGTCTTATTTTATATATTTGTAACGAAGAAGCTGAATAATGCCCCTCAAAGGAAACCAATTTAGAAGAAGTAATACTTTACGCAATATGCCCCTCGACACTGAGGAGCAAGATCCCATTGTAACAAGGCCAAAAACACGCAGCAGATCAACTTCTGCTTCCACAGAGCAAATGCCAAAGTTCGATTTGGCCGGTGGCAGATTGGTGAAAATACTTGGCTTGTTCATGCTGTTGCTTTCACTTTACTTCCTGGTGGCCTTTACGGCTTATTTATTTACTTGGCAAGATGATCAAAGCTATGTGATCGACGCTAACGGCGGTTGGTCGAATTTGCTCAAAACTCAAAAAGAATTAGGACAGCTCAACCCAGGTTCATCGGGGGTAGTGCAAAATTGGTTAGGTAAGTTTGGGGCTTTACTCTCTCATCAGTTTATTTATGAGTGGTTTGGCATTGCATCCTTTATCTTCATAGCGGTATTCTTCATTTTAGGTTATCGATTACTATTTAAAGTACAACTCTTTCATTTAGGCAAAAGCCTCGGATATTCCTTCTTTCTACTCCTGTTCTCCTCTCTGTCTTTAGCCTTTTTTCATGGGTTTTTTAGTGATTTCCCTCATTTTTTAGAAGGTGAATTTGGATTTTGGGCAAACCGAATGCTCATGGCTCAGATTGGTAATGCCGGTACCTTTGGATTATTGGCCTTCACCGGGTTAACTGCCCTCACCATCGCTTATAATTTTGATTTTAAACTGCCTGAACGCTCTCCAAAATATGTGGTACCCGAAACTGGTCCCGATGAAATCGTAGAGGAAGTTATTTCTGAGCCGGTTGAATTTCCACTCAATAATCGTTTCCAGGAAGAATTAGAAGCAGAAGACAAACGCATGGAAACTGCCGATGACGAGCCAGCAATGGATGATTTACCCGAACCGGAACTGATCATGGCGAACGAGTCTGCCTCGGGGCCGGAGATGAGTATTGAGAAAGGGGAAGAAGAAGCAAAGGCAGATGAATTGGTGCAACAATTTGGCACCTACGATCCGAAATTAGATCTATCTCAATACAAGCATCCGCCTTTAGACCTATTGGAAAATTATGGTTCCAATAAAATTTCGGTAAATGCCGAAGAATTAGAAGCCAATAAAAATAAAATTGTTGAAACGCTTAATCACTATAACATTGAGATCGACAAAATTAAGGCAACTATTGGACCAACTGTAACCTTGTACGAGATCATTCCGGCTCCGGGAGTGCGTATTTCAAAGATCAAAAATTTGGAGGATGACATTGCGCTTAGTTTGGCTGCTTTGGGTATCCGTATCATTGCGCCTATGCCGGGCAAGGGAACCATTGGTATTGAGGTGCCCAACCAAAATCCGGAGATGGTTTCCATGCGTTCTGTTTTGGGTACCGAAAAGTTCCAAAACACCACCATGGAATTGCCCATTGCTTTGGGTAAAACCATCTCAAATGAAGTTTATATCGCCGATTTAGCCAAAATGCCACACTTATTGGTGGCAGGTGCTACCGGTCAGGGCAAATCGGTCGGGATCAATTGTATCCTGGCTTCTTTGTTGTATAAAATGCATCCTTCGCAGCTTAAATTTGTCTTGGTCGATCCTAAAAAAGTAGAATTGACCTTGTTCAGGAAGATTGAGCGTCATTTCCTTGCCAAACTACCAGGAGAAGAAGATGCCATCATCACCGATACCAAAAAAGTAATTAATACCTTGAATTCCTTGTGTATAGAAATGGATCAGCGATACGATTTATTGAAAAATGCACAGGTAAGGAATCTGAAAGAATACAACCAAAAATTCATCAATCGTAAACTCAATCCCGAAGAAGGTCACCGTTTCTTACCTTTCATTGTGTTGATTGTGGATGAATTTGCCGATTTAATGATGACTGCCGGAAAAGAAGTAGAGGCGCCAATTGCTCGATTGGCTCAATTGGCTCGGGCAGTAGGTATTCACTTGGTCATTGCTACGCAGCGGCCTTCTGTAAACATCATTACCGGAACCATTAAAGCGAATTTCCCGGCTCGTTTGGCTTTCAGGGTGTTGTCTAAGATCGATTCACGTACCATTTTAGATTCAGGTGGTGCCGATCAGCTGATTGGTCGTGGTGATATGCTTTTATCAACCAGTAGCGACTTGATCCGGATACAGTGTGCTTTTGTGGATACGCCAGAAGTAGAACGTGTTTCTGACTTCATTGGCTCACAGAAAGGATACGATTCGGCCTGGATGTTGCCTGAATATGTTGATGAGCACGGCGAAGGCTCGAAGGATTTTGATCCGGATGATCGTGATCCGCTTTTTGAAGATGCGGCACGTCTGGTGGTGATGCACCAGCAAGGTTCTACCTCACTCATCCAGCGTAAGCTGAAATTAGGTTATAACAGAGCCGGAAGAATCATTGATCAATTAGAAGGAGCGGGGATTGTGGGACCTTTTGAGGGCAGTAAGGCACGTGAAGTCTTATTCCCGGATGAATACGCCCTAGAGCAGTTTTTAGAATCCTTTAACGGTAAAAATTAGTAAATTGTAAACATGAAAAAATTACGTTTCATATTGAGTGTGCTGATGTTGAATGCTGTCGCTTTGATGGCACAAACAGAAGAAAAAGCTAAATTGATATTGGCAGAAGTGAGTAAAAAATATCGTTCTTACGATGTAATTAAAACGGAGTTTAGTTTTACGCTCGATAATCCGCAGGCAAAAATTAAGGAAACTCAAACCGGTACGCTTTATACCAAAACCAAGCTCAATAAATTTAAGGTAATTTTAAAAGCCCAAGAGTTGATCAGTGATGGAAAAAATCAGTGGACCTTTTTAAAAGCAGACAAAGAAGTGCAACTAAGTGAGGTGGACAATTCTTCTGATGCTATGAATCCAAGCCGTATTTTTACCATCTACGAGAAAGGGTTTAAATATCTTTTTGCTGGCGATACCCGCTCCAAGACCGGTCGCTTGCTACACAATATTGAACTCACACCAATAGACGGAAAAAAATCATATTTTAAGGTAAAGCTCCAGGTAGATAAGTTGAATAAGCAAATCACGCAGGCGGTTATTTTTGATAAAAACGGGAATCGCTACACTTACAACGTAAAGATATTTACGCCCAACGTGAAGGTTCCTGAAACCTTTTTTGCTTTTGATCTGAAGAAATATCCTGGTGTTGAATTAGTGGATCTTCGCTAATTTATTCTTGATTTTCTGTTCCAGTTCTGCCATCGCCATCTTAAAAAGCAGTGGGTCGAATTCATTACTAGGTCCCAACAATCTTTTTCTCAAAGCCTGATTCTTTATCCCAGCTAAATGAAAGATGGCGTCAATACAATGATGCCGGTCGTGGAAATAAGCTGTACCAGTCAAGTTTTTTAAAGCCACAAACAGTGGCCAAATCAATTGCTTGCTACCGCGATCCATGATCACATCCCAAATTCGGTAATGGCTGCCAAAAACCTGATCTTGTAGCGTTAATTGCAATTGCAGGTCGGTATACAAGCTGAAATATTGATACTCAGCCCCAGCCGCTTTTTCCCATTCTTCCTGCCAGTCGAAATCAGGTGTCGCTATATCCATCGGTATTAAAACTATTAAACAAGGATTTTATTTTGTTGATTTAATTATTTTTGAGGCAATGAGCCTTAGCAATACCAATCATACCCTCGAAAAGCTCGAGTCGATTCTTAAATCGGCTGGTTATAAGCTGAGGTATGAAAAAGGGAATTTCAAAACCGGGGCCTGCGTACTGGAAAACAGCAGGGTGGTGGTAGTCAATAAATTTTCGAACCTGGAGAACAAAATTCAGGGTTTGACCGAGCTACTTGCTATTTTAGATATTTCATCTGAATTATTAGATGATAAACAAAAGCAATTGCTACTTACGCTGAAACAAACCAATTTAAAACTGTGAAAGTCACTTTCTTAGGTTCCGGAACTTCTCAGGGTATCCCTGTAATTGCTTGTGAATGCGATGTTTGTATTTCAGCAGATCCTCGTGACCGCAGATTGCGCAGTTCGGTATGGATCGAGGTGGATAGTAAATCCATTGTGATTGATTCAGGTCCGGATTTTCGCTATCAGATGTTGAGAGCGGGGGTAATGCAGCTGGATGCTTTGGTGCTGACCCACGAGCATAAGGATCATATTGCTGGTATGGATGATATCAGGGCTTTTAATTACAAACAAGGTGCAGCGATCGACATTTATGCACACACCAGGGTACAGCAGGCTTTAAAACGGGAGTTCGCTTATATTTTTTCGGGTGATCAATATCCCGGGATTCCTCAAATTAATCTTTTTGATATCGATAAACATCCTTTTGAAGTGGCAGGTGTACCTTTTACTCCTATTGAAGTAATGCACTACAAGATGCCTGTGTTAGGGTTTAGAATTGGCGATTTTACCTACATTACCGATGCTAAAACTGTGACAGAAGACGAAAAACAAAAGATAAAAGGAACAGAGATTCTGGTGATCAATGCTTTGCAGAAAGGAGCGCATATTTCTCATTTTACTTTAGAAGAAGCCTTGGCTTTTGCAGCTGAAATAGGAGCTAAAAAAACTTACTTTACCCATATCAGCCACAAATTGGGGAAACATGAGGAAATTGCTTCAAGCCTGCCTGAAGGAATTTACTTGGCTCATGATGGTCTGATCCTGGAGATCTGAAAAGTGCCCGGAACGAGATTCGAACTCGTACGTCCTTACGAACGCCACCCCCTCAAGATGGTGCGTCTACCAATTTCGCCACCCGGGCAATCTAATTTATAAAGAACTTGTGCCCAGGGAGAGACTCGAACTCTCAAGCCTATTACGGCAACGGCTTCTGAGACCGCAACGTTTACCAATTTCGCCACCTGGGCCACTAGGGAGTGCAAATATAAAGATGCCCTTGGATAATTCTGCCTTTTTGTGAAAAAACAATCTCCTAAGATCAATAATTTATTGAAGTATAGTCGAAACGATTTATCTTAAATTCATTAATTTTTTGTTGTATTTTGCCTACTAATTAAATTTGGAATACTTCTTGTACTGTTAAAATATATATTGTTTTAATAGGTTTAAGCAATAGGTTTTTTAAACTTACTACATCACTACACCCTACGAAAAATGACACATCTATGGAATCACCCTGCAAAATCTTAGTAATCGAAGATGAAGAACTAATTAGAAAAGTACTTGAATTTAGGTTAAAGAAAGAAGGCTACGAAGTATACTTAGCCAAAGATGGTGGCGAAGCCTTGGAATTAATTCCCCAACATCGTTTTGAACTTATCTTGGTCGATGTAATGCTGCCCTATGTAGGTGGCCTTGAGATTACGCACAAAATTAAATCAGATCCGCTCACCAAAGATACTTCGGTGATTGTTTTGTCGGCCAATGGTCTGGAAAACGTGATATTGGAGGCCTTTGCCCTTGGAGCCGATGATTTCATCGCAAAACCTTTCAATTTGCCTGAATTGATCGTTAGAATTAAAAAACACATTAAACAAAAAACTGTCTGATGGAAATAATTTCTAATTATGCAAGTTTATTCTATTTAGGTATAATTGATTTGCCCACGAACATCCGGATTGCTCTTGTAGTCTCTCTGGTTAGTTTAGGTCTATTGATCTTTTTTTACATTTACTTGCTCACCAAACGTCTGGTCTTTATTTTTTTTAGATCCAGAGATCGGTATTGGAATGAGCAGATTATGGACTTGCTCAATGTTTTTGTGAGTGAAGTAGATGATAATCTTGAATATGATCCTGTGAGCAAAGCTCTACCTAATTTCAGGAAATTACCTCTTCATAGGTGGTTTATCAAACGAATGCTGTATCAGCAGATTTTAAACTATCAAAATCACTTCACAGGTCATGCATCCGAAAAACTGAAAGAATTATTTTTGCAGTTGCATTTAGATGAGATCGTTCGAAATAAATTAAAGAGCAGTAGAACTCCGATCAAAATAAGAGGAATTGTGGATACTGCCCAATTGGAGTTGACACATTTCTTGCCATTAGTTAAAACATTCCTCAATAACCCTTCATCTGATATTAGGATTGAGGCACAGGCGGCCTATATTATTTTGAATAAAGCCCATTCATTCGATTTTTTAGCCGATGTAAAGGAGCCCATACAAGATTGGCATCAACTGGTTTTGATGGATCTTATTTGTAAAATACATCCTAAAGAGCTGCCACATTTTTCTACCTGGCTAAATTCTAAGAACAAATCCGTGATTGAGTTGTGCTTGAAACTCATTCGCCATTTCCAACAGTTTGATGCGATAGAAAAGGTCATTCATTTGCTTAAGCATCCAGATAACGAAATCAAATTACATTGTATCCAAATTTTAGGTGAATTTGAGGTATCCAGTGCTGAACCAGCTTTGCTGGATTGCTACAATTCTCAAACTGTTGAATTGCAGGCCCCTATTCTTAAAGTCCTTGGCCGCATCAATTCTGGAAATCAATTACAATTTTTGTTGAAAGCCGCAGCCGCTCCTCAATTTGAAATCGCCTACGAAGCCTCAGCAGCCTTGCTGGCACATGGCGCAAAAGGCATCGATTTATTAAAACATTATCACCAACAAGCCGAACCAATGAATCTACAAATCATAGATCAATTACTCGGCGAAACAAACAATAAGAACCATGGAGTCCATGCTTAATACAATTGCGATATTTTTTAATCATTACATCTTTGTTTATGCAATGGTGGTAATGCTTTCCTATTTATTGATCATTATTTTGTCTGCTTTTGAGATGAGGACTTACCTCCGAAAAAATAGCAATACCGACTACCGTAGCATCCTCGTTTCTGAATTTGCACCCAGCGTATCGATCATTGCACCGGCCTATAATGAAGCCCCTAATATTGTTGACAATGTACGCTCAATACTCTCTTTGCATTACAACAAATATGAGGTGATTGTGGTAAACGATGGAAGCTCTGATAGTACATTGGATGAACTGATTCGTGCTTTTGATCTTAAAAAGCAAAACTATGCAATCAATAAACGTATTGATACCCAGGATGTGAGAGGTGTTTTTCGCTCCAATAACCCTGGATTAGAACGTTTAATTGTGTTAGATAAAGAAAATGGAGGGAAAGCCGATGCCTTGAATGCCGGAATAAATATTGCACATAACGCTCTCTTGTTCTGCATTGATGCCGACTGTATCATTGATCCCGATGCTATTTTGAAACTGGTAAAACCGTTTATGGATGAGCCAGTTAAAGTAATTGCCGCCGGTGGGGTGGTCAGGATTGCCAATTCATGTGAAATCAATCACGGCCGTTTGGTTAAAGTACACATGCCTAATAGTTTGTTATCACGCTTTCAGGTTTTGGAATATTTGCGTGGTTTTTTGCTGGGTCGTATGGCTTGGAGCCGCATTAATGGTCTATTGATCGTTTCGGGAGCTATGGGGCTTTTCGATAAAGATATCGTGATTAAATGTGGTGGATACAGCACCAAAACGGTTGGAGAAGATATGGAATTGGTGTTGAGGATGCGTAAATACATGCACAAACACAAAATTCCTTACAAAGTAGTTTATACGCCCGATCCTTTATGCTGGACAGAAGCGCCATCCGATTTAAATATTTTAGGTAGACAAAGAAATAGATGGAGCCGTGGTTGCCTCGAATCTCTAATCATGCACCGCGACTTATTTTTCAATCCTAAATATGGTACACTGGGTTTAATCAGCTATCCCTATTGGTTATTGGTTGAATGGATGGGGCCAATAATTGAGTTCATCGGTCTTATTGTATTAGGTATACTCATCTATTTTGGATTGGTGAATTGGACCTACACAATCATACTGCTTGTCATGGTTTACTGCTTTGTGCTGGCCATCTCAACCCTCACCATTCTTTATGAGGAACTCTCATTCAGGCAGTATACCTCCGGAAAAGACCTGGTCAAATTATCATTACTCTCCTTCTTAGAGCCTTTTATTTATCACCCATTAATCCTTTATTGGGAAATGAGAGGAAATTTTGACTTCCTGATAGGGAAGAAGGCTTGGGGCAAAATGAACAGGAACGGTTTCAGGTAGAATTTGATTATAATTTGAGCTGAATACCGGCATTAAACCCAAACTGATTGCCAAAAGTATCATTCAGATACTCTTCATTGATCCATTGGAAACCGGCCTTCACAATCGTTTTTGGATTGATGTTTTTCGAATAATCAAGTCCAGCCCTAAAGCTATTTAATTGATAAATAGTATTGTTTATTTGAGTCCGGTCGTCGAAAGCGATACCTGTTCCGGCATTGAACGACCAATAGTCGTGGCGATCATCACTTAGGTAAAATTTCGCTGTAAAAATAAATGACTCATTCAACCTCGATTCATTATTGGTCCAGTACGACCTCAAATTGAGGTATGAATTTCCCACGTATTTACCGAAGCCCAATACCCAAACATTGGTGATGTCATTAAATTGCAGGTGTCTGAGTCCTGTTTCTAACTCAAATTTATTTGGTAATGATTTATAAATAGAGATTCCAAGGCGGTAATCAGGAAATAATTGATTGCTGTTTAACTTCATAGCGCCACCCACATAGGCATAGAGCCCTTTTTTAAATTTCGGGTAGGTCTCTAATTCGATTTCACTTGCATTTTGCTGAAATCTGTTGGCATAATTGAGGTTTAGGCCTAGATATGCCGATTTTAAATTTCTACTGTAGGACGCTGTTGCTAAATGCCAGGGATCATTAAACCTTTTGTCAAAATGAATAAAAGAATATTGTATCCCTATTTTTTGAGCTGTTTGATTTTCTTCCACGGGCGTCTGTGCCGAACTACCCAAGCTGGCGATTGAAAAAATGATGAGGAGTAATTTGCTGTATTTCATGATAGGTATTAAGGTTGATAATTTACATAAATATAACAGCAATAAAAGCTCCAATTGTTTTAAAACAATTATAAATTTGGCAAAGCCTTGAAAAATATGGATTTAGAATTTAATAAAAACGAAGACCTGAACAAGCAACTGCTTTCAGATTTGAAAAATCGCCTGAAAAAAGTGTATTTAGGAGGTGGAGAGAAGGCTGCAGCCAAACAGCGGGAAAAAGGTAAAATGTTGGCTCGTGAGCGCATCAGCTATTTATTAGATCCAGATACCAACCAAATAGAAATTGGTGCTTTAGCTGCAGATGACATGTACGCCGAGCAAGGTGGTTGCCCGTCGGCCGGAGTTATTTGTGTGATCGGTTATATTGCAGGAAGGCAATGCGTAGTGTTGGCTAATGATGCAACCGTAAAAGCCGGGGCTTGGTTCCCGATGACTGCCAAGAAAAATCTACGGGCGCAGGAAATCGCCATGGAGAATCGCTTGCCTATTATTTATTTGGTTGACTCGGCGGGTGTTTATCTGCCTATGCAAGATGAAATTTTTCCGGATAAAGAACATTTTGGACGAATTTTCAGAAATAATGCATTGATGAGTAGCATGGGCATTGTCCAAATTGCTGCCATTATGGGTTCTTGCGTGGCAGGTGGTGCTTATTTGCCCATCATGAGTGATGAAGCGATGATTGTAGAAGGAACAGGCTCTGTATTCCTGGCCGGCAGCTATCTGGTCAAATCGGCTATTGGAGAGGAAGTAGACAATGAAACCTTGGGCGGAGCAAGTACCCATTGCGAGATTTCGGGTGTAACCGATTATAAACATCCCAATGACAAGGCTTGCCTGGATTCCATCAGAAACATCATTAGCAAGATAGGGGCGCCTCAGCAAGCTGGTTTCGATAGGGTTAAACCACAGGCTCCTAAAAAGAAACCGGAGGAAATTTTTGGTTTATTGCCCGAAAACAGAGAAAAACCATACGATATGCTCGAAATCATTCATCGTTTGGTAGATGATTCTGATTTTGAAGAATACAAGCAATCTTACGGTCAAAGTATCATTTGCGGCCTCGGACGGGTGGATGGATGGGCGGTAGGTATAGTGGCCAATCAGCGTAAAGTGATCAAGAATAAAAAAGGGGAGATGCAATTTGGAGGGGTCATTTACTCCGATTCGGCCGATAAAGCCACCCGTTTCATCATGAATTGCAACCAAAAGAAAATCCCACTGGTTTTCCTTCACGATGTTACCGGTTTTATGGTGGGCAGCCGTTCTGAACACGGCGGTATCATTAAAGATGGCGCTAAAATGGTAAATGCCGTTTCCAATTCGGTAGTGCCTAAATTTACCATTGTGATTGGTAATTCTTACGGAGCAGGAAATTATGCAATGTGTGGTAAGGCCTACGATCCGCGTTTGATTTACGCATGGCCAAGTGCAAAAATTGCCGTAATGGGAGGAGCACAGGCAGCTAAAACATTGCTTCAAATTCAAGAATCAGCCTTGAAAGCAAAAGGTGAATTGATTACTGAAGAAGAAAAGCAGAAAATGCTCAAAGAGATCAGCAATAAATATGATCTCCAAACGACGCCTTATTATGCAGCTTCACGTTTATGGGTAGATGGCATCATCGATCCGCTGGAAACCCGGAAAGTAATCTCTATGGGCATTGAAGCGGCTAATCAATCGCCCATTACCCGCCCGTTTAATGTGGGAGTGATTCAAACTTAAACATGTGAGTATTCAAATCATTTGTGGAGAACTAATCGTTTAGCTCTAAGCTCGATTTTTTAAATTTGCAGACCAACAAAAAATCAATGTCACAAGAAACAGAACACGTACACTGTCTGATCATCGGATCAGGTCCTGCCGGATACACCGCTGCCATTTATGCTGCTCGTGCCGATTTAAAACCCGTTTTATACACCGGGATTGTTCCAGGCGGACAACTTACCCAAACCACCGATGTAGAGAATTTCCCCGGTTATCCAAAAGGAGTAATGGGCCCTGAAATGATGGAAGATTTCCGTCAGCAGGCAGAACGTTTCGGAACCGACATTCGATTTGGTTATGCAACCAAGGTTGATTTTTCTAAAACACCACATCAAGTGGTAATCGATGAGATCAAAACCATCACCGCCGATACCGTAATCATTGCTACTGGCGCTTCGGCCAAATGGCTGGGACTGGAGAGCGAGCAGAAATACAATGGATTTGGTGTTTCGGCCTGTGCCGTTTGCGATGGTTTCTTTTTCAAAGGCCAGGATGTAGCCATTGTGGGCGCTGGCGATACCGCTGCTGAAGAAGCCACTTACCTTGCAAAATTGTGCAATAAAGTGCACATGATTGTCCGTAAAGGCGAATTCCGTGCTTCTAAGGCCATGGTCAATCGGGTAAAAAATACGCCGAATATTGAGGTTCACTACCATACAGAAACCCAGGAAATATTGGGGAATGGCCAAACAGTTACCGGTGTTCGGGTAAAAAACAACCAGACTGGTGAAGAAAAAAATCTTGATGTAACCGGATTTTTTGTGGCGATTGGACACCATCCGAATACTGATATTTTCAAAGGCTGGTTAGACATGGATGAAACAGGTTACCTGATCACCAAGCCGGATAGCACCCAAACCAATATAGAAGGTGTTTTTGCTTGCGGCGATGCCCAAGATAAATTGTGGCGCCAGGCCATCACTGCAGCCGGTACCGGTTGTATGGCTGCATTAGAGGCCGAGCGGTACCTTGCTGCCAAAGAGCACGCCTGATAGATTCATTGCTATAATAGTTCGGTTTTATTAGCTTTGGTTATATTAAACCTTTAACATGACCAAAAACACCGGCATCCTGCTGATTTTCTTATCTATCAGCACTGGAATTATGGCGCAAGAGAATAGTCCTAATCTTGGGATCATTCCTGCACCTCAAAGTATTCAACTGCATCAGGATCAATTTACATTAAGTCCCCAAACAGTTATTCAATATGAAGATGCTCAGAACGGCTTACTGGCCAAATTGCTTCAGCAATTTATTTCAGCGCAATACGGCTGGAATCTCAGCCTCCAACAAGGTTTAGCCCCTGCAACTTCCGGAGCCATTCATTTATTGACGGATCCCGCTAAAAACTATAAGTCGGAATCTTATCAATTAACAATTAATAGTAATGTAATCGAAATCAAAGGGAAAGAAGCAGGTTTATTTTATGGCTTTCAAACGCTGATACAGTTACTTCCCGTAAGCAATTCAACATTCGTCAAAATTCAGAGAGTAAGCATTCAAGACTGGCCCCGATACCGTTATCGAGGAATGCACCTCGACGTTGGTCGTCATTTCTTCCCGGTTTCATTCATTAAGAAATACATTGATTTATTAGCTCAATACAAACTCAACAATTTTCACTGGCACTTAACTGAAGATCAGGGTTGGAGAATTGAAATCAAAAAATATCCGAAATTGACTGAAATTGGTGCTTACCGAGCCCAAACGCTGGTTGGTAATTACCACGATCGCTTCCCTCAATTGTTTGACGAAACGCCTTACGGCGGATTTTATACCCAGGATGAGATTAAGGAAGTGGTGGCTTATGCACAGGAAAGGTACATTAATGTGATCCCTGAAATTGAGATGCCCGGTCATTCTTTGGCTGCACTTGCCGCTTATCCTGATTTGGCATGTGGCGACCAGCCCGGTCCTTTTAAAGTAGCTGAGAAATGGGGCGTTTTTGAGGATGTTTATTGTGCCGGTAAGGAGCAAACCTTCGGATTTTTAGAAGATGTACTGACCGAAGTAATGACGCTCTTCCCCAGCAAATACATTCACATTGGAGGAGATGAATCTCCCAAAGCCCGCTGGAAAGTTTGTAAATACTGTCAAAAGCGCATCAGAGATCTGAAACTGAAGGATGAACACCACTTGCAGAGTTATTTCATTCAACGCATGGAGAAATTTTTAAATGGCAAAGGTCGCCAGATCATTGGCTGGGATGAAATTTTGGAAGGTGGCTTGGCGCCCAATGCCACGGTGATGAGCTGGAGAGGAACCGAAGGCGGAATTGCTGCAGCCAAGCAAAACCATGATGCCATTATGACTCCCGGTGATTTTGTTTACTTCGATCATGCCCAGGGAAAAAGTAATCAGGAGCCTTTGAGTATTGGAGGAAATACGCCGCTGGAACAAGTATACAGCTACAATCCAACCCCGGTTAATTTGAGCCCTGAGGTACAAAGCCGAATCATCGGGGTGCAAGCCAATATGTGGACCGAGTACATGCCAACTACGGCCAAGGTGGAGTACATGCTTTTGCCCCGTTTGTATGCCTTGGCAGAGATTGCTTGGACCCGGCCTGAAAGAAAAAATTGGACTGAATTTTCTACCATCAGCGTGCCTGCAAAATTAGCCCAGCTGGACAAAACTCAAGCAATGTACCGGGTGCCTACTGCAATAGGTGTAACGGATACTACCTTATTGGGAGAGCAGTTTCAAATTGAGCTAAAATCCCCGGTAAAAGGTGCCAAGATCTACTATACTTTAGATGGCTATCAGCCCGACGAAACAACTCGTTTGTACGAGCAGCCTATTCGTGTAAGTATGGCGCCCGATGTGCAGCGGACCTTAAAAACGAAGGTAATCACTCCATCTGGTAAACAAAGTGCAATCAGTACCACCATTTTAAGTAATGCTTTGCCATTAGCCCCAATGAACGTTTTAAGCAGTTCACCAGGTCTCAAATACCATTTTGTTCCCGGTAATTTCAACCTTACCAAAGAAATAGATACGCTGAAAGCAACCGAGGAAGGGTTCATTGGTACATTCAGCATGGCTAAATTCAGAACAAAGGCACGCACTTTCGGACTGATTTATGAAGGTTATTTACAAGTAATGGATGATGGTATCTATCGTTTTACCTGCGCTTCAGATGATGGTTCCACTTTATGGATTGGAGACCGGTTGGTGGTTGATAATGATGAAAAACACGCTTCAAACAGTGTAACCGGGGCCATTCGTTTACAAAAAGGTTTCCATAAAATTCAGCTTAAATATTTTCAAGCAGGAGGCGGTTCAGAGCTTCGTGTCTGGATGATGGGCCCTAATGGTATCAAAACAGAAATCCCTGCCAATTTATTATCACATTAAAATAAATCATGATGAAGATGAATAAGTACGCATTATTAGGAATCATCGGTTTAATCTTTAGCGCTTGCGGAGGGGAGGAGTCTAGCGAAAATCAACAGACGCCAAAGGCAAGGCCACTGGCTGCACCCTTCCGTTTTCAGCGAAAAATTGAAGTGAAACCTGGTTTAACTTATGATTTGCTTACTTGGGGCAGGGGTAAAGACTCCACTTCGGCCTATCTCATTTTGCGTTCCGATTCAACAGATCAGCAATTTAAGGCCGTACCTGCCGGTGAATTGAGCGGTAAACCACTCGATGCATGGGATATGGATTTAGATACGGATGGTAATCCCGAATTGGTCTTGCAGGTAAGGCTGTCTAAAGAGCTCACCGATTTGTACATCCATGAGTTCGACCGCAATGGAAATTCGGCCATTATTCGTTTCCCATCGCTATCAGACCGGGCCATGAAAGGTTTTAAGGGGAAAGATAAAATTTACATCAAAGATGGCAACCTGAGGAGAGACTTTTTATATCAGGATCCGGAAGATCCTAAAGCCAAGCCGGTAATTAGGACTCTAGAGTATCGTTTGAGAAATAACGCATTCAGCATCAATGAACTGGAGAAAGAGCAGCAAAAATAAGCCTTATTCTTCGGTAAATTGTTGAGATAAACGTTCCAGGTGATGGATCATTTCGTTCAGATAGCCTTGCTCTTTACGAACATATTTCTTCATCAGCCAAAAATAACAGATCAGGATCCAAGCTACGGATATACCTAATCCGATGAGGGTGAGCCAAATGGTGCTTACAAAAAAGATCTCGACAAAGAAAAGCAACAATCCCAAACCCAATAAAAGGGTATAGACCAGGTATTTTTGGGTGTTGAGTTGATAGCGTTCCTTCTGAAATTTTTTCAATTGCAGGATGTATTCCTGTGGCTTAGATAGCATTTCGTCGCGATTATGGATGCTTCGATAAGCTGATAATTGGGCAAACAAAACGAACAGGCAGCAGGCCATAAAAATCAGTAAAGATAAATGCGTGGTCCACATCCGGAAGGGGATCATGTACCAGGCATAGCTGAGTACCGCAATACTCAAGCTCATCAGCAGTACTTCAAGCAATAACCTGTTTGCCAGTCGATTCCTGGAGCGTTTCATCCGCTTCAAGATCTCTACCTGGCTCAGCTCGGGCTCTTGCTGCTCCTGCCAAATATTTTTTATCACATCAAAATCTTTCATACTTATTATAAAGTTCAGTCAGTTTCTGTTTAATTCGGTGAATTTTAACCCTCAAATTACCCTCCGAAATGCCCGATATTTCCGCTATTTCGGCGTAAGGAAGCTCATCGAGCACCATGGTAATGATGATGCGCTCATTTTCTTCGAGTTTGGCAATACATTGATAGAGCAGGGCTACCTGTTCATTCTTTTCAGAAAAATCTTCGGCCTTTGTTTCTATAATTTGCTCGGTCAGTTCGTCTTTTGCCTGGCGTTTTTCTACTCGCAGGTGAGATAAACAGGTATTCACCGCAATCCGGTAAATCCAGGTGGAGATCATGGCTTGATTACGGAACTTATCGAGATTTTGCCAAACCTTCAAAAAGGTTTCCTGCATCAGATCATTGGCCAGGTCGTTATCGCCTGTGTAACCGTAGCATAAATGGTAAATCTTTCGGGAATTAGCCTGAAAAATCTCCTTAAAGACTTGCTCTTTATTTACCATTCAACTGCATTTTAATTGGGAGTTGCTTCAGGTCACATTTATAAATGGTACCAGGATGCACTTCTGCTGGCTAATTTATGCAAATTATCTATTTCTTGCTGATAGTCAAATTGAAGCTCTTCATGCAGTTTAGAATTAAGCTTATGTAGTTTTTCAACCTGCCTAATGAAAATTTGCTGTAATGCTTTATGCTTGCTTTCCAAATCCACCTGCTCTAGGTATTGATGACAAAACCAAAGCAATAAGTCCATTTCTTTTTCAGTTGACTGCATGTATTTAGCCTGCCGGCTGATTTTTCTCAGAATTTTCCTGAGTGATTTCAAGCAGTAATAGCTCTGCGATTTCAGGTCTAAAAAATCTGGTTGGATGGCAGATTTGATCGCTTCCACATAGGCATCCACATCGTGCTGGTGGAAGAGTAAAAAATTCAATAATTCCTTATTTTCCTTCTTGTAGCGGGCCATCCGGAGACATAATTCAACCAGTTCAGACTGGTCTAAATGTTTCAATTCTTTTTTTTGCTCCTGTAGGCTGCTTGATATCATGGTTGAAATAAATATTTATTGTAGTTTTACTGACCGTATATCACTACGATTATGCAAAAAAACCGACTCACCTTATTCATCTTTATTGCCCTCATCACGGGTATCATGGCTGGTTATCTGCTCAACATAAATTGGTTAGGCCAATATAACGAACAAATCATCAAGGCCGACACACAGGCAAAGAAAATTGAGGCACAATTAGCCAAAATTCCTGATACCAGTTCTGTAGTTTATCAGGAATTAGCAGCTGAACGTAAAGAGCAGCTATCTGTTCGAAAAGAGAATGAAAGCATCCGTGAGAAAAAATTAGAGCCTTTCACCATTTTGAGTGATATTTTTCTCCGATTGATTAAGATGATCGTGGCCCCATTGGTTTTCACCACCCTGGTAGTGGGAGTTGCCAAAGTGGGAGATATCAAGGCTGTTGGTCGAATTGGTGGTAAAACCATGCTTTGGTTTTTGAGTGCTACCTTACTTTCTTTGGCTTTGGGGATGGTTTTGGTGAACATTTTCCGTCCGGGAGAAACCATGAACCTACCTTTACCTGATGCAAATATTGATACCGGAATTCAAAAAGCAGCGCTCTCATTGAAAGAGTTTATATCTCACGTCTTCCCAAAAAGCTTCGCCGAAGCCATGGCTCACAATGAGATCTTGCAAATTGTAGTCTTTTCACTTTTCTTCGGAGTGGCTACAGCTGCCATTGGCGAAAAAGGGGAGATGGTGATCAAAGCAATGGATGCTTTTGCACATGTGATTTTGAAAGTGACCGGTTATGTGATGAATTTTGCACCTTTCGCCGTTTTTGGTGCCATGACCGCCATCATCGCCAAGCAGGGACTGAGTATCCTTTCAACCTACGCCATTTTCATCGGTGAGTTCTATTTTGGTTTACTCATTCTATGGCTTTTGTTAATTTTCATCGGATTTACCATTCTGAAAACCAGAATCTTCCGTCTCATCAATAATTTAAAAGAACCCGTTTTGTTGGCTTTCAGTACAGCCAGCAGCGAAGCAGCTTATCCTAAAACCATGTTGCAGCTGGAGCGTTTTGGATGTAAAGATAAGATTGTGAGTTTCGTTTTGCCATTAGGTTATTCATTCAATCTGGATGGCTCTATGATGTACATGACCTTTGCATCACTTTTCATTGCGCAAGCTTATGGCATTCAGTTAGGCTTCGATCAACAGCTCACCATGCTTTTGATTTTGATGTTAACCAGTAAAGGGATCGCTGGGGTGCCAAGAGCTTCGCTGGTAGTAATTGCCGGTACCATTGCCACTTTCAATATCCCCGAAGCAGGATTGGCCTTATTGATTGGCATAGATCCGCTTTTAGACATGGGTCGCTCGGCAACTAATGTGGTAGGAAATAGTGTGGCTACCGCCGTAATTAGTAAATGGGAAGGTGAATTGGGTGATCATCAGGAGTAATAGAACATGACAGACAGACAAAAAAAGATTTTTTTAGCCATTTGTATCACCGTACCATTCATCTTGTACTGTGTGTATTACTATGGCATCATGATTAAAAATGCCCCTTATAAGTTCTCAGAGATGGAGTCCATTACTTTGAAATATGGCTTGGGTGATAGTTTGGTGAATCAATACGATAGCAAAACCGGACTTTGTCAATATATAAATGAGCAAGACTCTTTAGTGCAAACAAAGGTGAAGCTGAGTAAAGATGACTTATTGTATTTGCACCGTAAAGCAGTAGATATGGGTTTCTGGAATTTTCCTGAAGACATGAGAGCAAAGGAAAGCAAAATTCCGAATGCCCCCCGATATTACCTCGAATTCAAATACCAGCGAAAAAGCAAAACAGTCTATTTCGACCTTGATTACCAGGGAAATGACAAGTTGAAGGAAGCCGCAAAAATCTTGATTGAAACAGTCTCTAAAACCATCAACGACGCGGAAGATAGGCAGCAGTAGTTGGGAGTGTGGAGTTCAGACTCTGTATTTTTGATTCCTCAATGTGGTAATCTTTTGCTTTTCAAATTATTTGTTCTCCTATGGTTTGTTTCGAAAAGAAAGCTTATATTTGCGCCTCATTAAACTAAAAAACTAATTAATTCACCATGTACGCAATAGTAAATATAGCCGGACAGCAATTTAAAGTTGCTAAAGACCAGCACCTCTTTGTGCATCGTTTGCAAGGAGATGAGGGCGCTAGTATTGAATTTGACAATGTATTATTGGCTGAAGACGGTGGTAAAATTAAAGTTGGTACGCCTGCTTTAAAAGGTGCTGTGGTTTCGGCTAAGATCGTGTCTCATTTAAAAGGAGATAAAGTGATTGTTTTCAAAAAGAAACGCCGTAAGGGTTACAAAAAGAAAAATGGTCACCGTCAGCAATTCACCAAAATTCAGAT
>CANHCS010000010.1 GCA_947459195.1 Sphingobacteriaceae bacterium | reverse complement strand
GCACACTCATTCCCTGCTCTTTCAATTGGTTGGCAAATTCGACGATTAGAATTCCATTTTTTGTTACCAAACCAATGAGCATGATGGTCCCGATCTGGCTAAAAATGTTCCAGGTTTGGCCAAATAGCCAAAGAGAGAAAAAGGCACCGGCAACTGCCATAGGCACTGTCAGAATAATGATCACAGGATCGACGAAACTCTCAAACTGGGCGGAAAGGATCAAATAAATCAGTAAAAGAGCCAATCCGAATGCAAAAAGTGTATTTGATGAGCTTTCCTTGAAATCTCTTGATTCTCCGCCTAAGTCGGTAGAAAAACGATCATCCAATACTTTTTCAGCAATACGATCCATTGCATCGATGCCGTCACCAATACTTTTACCTGGAGCAAGTCCGGCCGATACGGTAGCTGAAACAAATCGGTTATTATGGTACAATTGAGGAGGGCTGCTCAGCTCCTCCATCTTCACCAAATTATCTAATTGGATAAGTTCTCCTTGATTATTCCTCACGAAAATGGTAGTCAAGTCGGTCGGTTCATTACGGTCGCCTCGCTCATATTGGCCAATTACCTGATATTGCTTTCCGTTCATGATGAAATAAGCGAAACGCTGACCACTGAGTGCAAATTGAAGCGTTTGAGCTATATCTAAAACCGATACACCCAGATTTTTTGCTTTTTCACGATCAATAGAAAGGTTAATCTCCGGTTTATTGAATTTTAAATTGGCATCACTTACGGTAAAAGTTGGATCCTGAGAAACCGATTCCATGAATTGAGGCAATTTCTCTCTCAAACTCTCAAAATTAGGAGCCTGGATGATGTAATTTACCGGCAGACCGCCACGGCGGTTTACAGAAATAGTGGGTTGCTGCACCACAAAGGTTTTTGCCTCAGCATATCCCTTGGTAACTTTACTGAGGTAGTCTGTAATTTCAGATTGAGAACGCTCTCTTGTTTCTTTTTCAAACAAACGCAATCTGATGAAGCCGGTATTGGCGGCTCCACTTCCTGAAAACCCCGGGGCAGTTACGGTTAAATTGATTCTTCTTTCCGGGATGGAGTCTTCAATCATTTGTGACAGCTTGAGTACAAAATTGTCGGTGTACTCGTAAGAGGCGCCTTCCGGAGCAGAAATTTGCATGTTAATAGCGGCACGATCATCGTAAGGAGCCGTTTCTTTTTGTAATAAGACCCAGAACAGTGCGATCATTCCCACACAACCAATTAAAATAAAGAAAGCACGTCGAGGGCCTAATAGAAATTTTTCGAGCGATTGCTGATAGGCATTCGTCATCTTGACGAAATAAGGCTCCGTTAGCTCATAAAATTTACTTTTCTTTTGGTGCCCTTTCATCAAGTAGGCGTTCAGCATTGGGGTAAGTGTCAATGAAACGAAGGCAGAAATGAGTACTGCCGCCCCGATCGTTACTCCAAACTCGCGGAAAAGTCGTCCAACAAATCCTTCCAAAAATATCACCGGCAGGAAAACAGCTGCCAGCGTAATGGAAATTGAGATGACTGCAAAGAAAATTTCGTTAGACCCTTTGATGGCGGCTTCTACAGGCGAATAACCTTCTTCAATTTTTTTAAAAATATTTTCTGTTACTACGATACCGTCATCTACCACCAGTCCTGTCGCCAATACAACTGCCAATAAAGTCAGCACGTTGATGGAATAGCCAAAAAGGTACATGATAAAGAAAGTGGCAATGAGCGATACAGGGATGTCGATGAGCGGACGGATGGCTATACTCCAATCGCGGAAGAACAGATAAATGATCAGAATGACCAAGACCAATGATAAGATCAATGTTTCGGCTACCTCATTGATGGATTGTTTAATGAATAAGGTAGAATCAATGGCGATATCTAGCTTGAAATCCTTGGGCAGATCCTTCTTCAGCTGCTCATATCTTTTGTAAAATTCTGTAGAGATATCCAAAAAATTAGCTCCCGGTTGAGGAACTATTGCCAAGGCGATCATCGGCTTCCCTGATTTGCGCAACATGGTTTCTTCATTCTCCGGGGCAATGACTGCTGAACCGATATCACGCAAACGAATAATGTTTACGCCGTCATTTTTGATGATCAGCTGATTGAAATCCTCTTCACTCGAAAGGTTTCCGAGGGTTCGTACCGTCAGTTCGGTAGCTTCGCCGGTGATTTTACCGGAGGGCAATTCAATATTTTCTTTATCGAGTGCATTTTTTACATCCAGGGCGGTAATGCGGTAAGCCGACATCCTGGCGGGATCGATCCACAAGCGCATGGCAATGCGTTTTTGGCCCCAAATATTCACGTTGCTCACCCCAGGGATGGTTTGTAATCTTTGAGCCAATACATTTTCTGCATAATCGCTGATGGCCAACTGGTTGCGGGTATCGCTTTCGAGCGTCATAGAAATGATCGGCTCCGAATTGGCATCAGCTTTAGAAACCACCGGCATTCCATCAATGTCTTTTGGTAATGATCGGGTAGCTTGCGAAACTTTATCTCTTACGTCATTTGCCGCTTCTTCCAGGTCTTTACCTAAATTAAATTCGACCGTAATGTTACTCGAGCCCTGGTTGCTGGATGAAGAAATATTTCTAACCCCATCAATACTATTGATCGCTTTTTCTAAAGGTTCGGTGATTTGTGACTCAATTACATCGGCATTTGCACCCGGGTAGGCGGTCCTTACCGATACCACCGGCGGATCAATAGAAGGAAATTCTCTGACTCCTAAAAAATGAAAACCAATTAAACCGAATAAAACCAAGGTGAGGTTCATCACAATGGCCAGAACGGGGCGCTGGATACTGGTGCTGGATAAACTCATGTCTATTTTACAATGCTTACTTTAACCGGACTTTCTGCTTTCAATGACATCATGCCGCTCGTCAGTACGGTATCCCCAGGTTTTAAGCCAGAAAGGATCAGTACATTCTTATCGGTTCTTGAGCCGGTTTCCACCATTACTTCTTTGGCCATACCATTTTCGGTAACAAAAACCTTTTTCCCTTTTAAAACCGGAATGATGGATTGGGTAGGAATCAGAATAGCATTTTTAAAACTTTCTAAGGTCAAATTGATTTTTGCAAAAGTGCCGGGTAGGAGTTCGCCATTGGCGTTGCTTGCCAGCGCCTTAAGTTGCAGGGTACGTGTGCTCGTTTCAACGCTGGGTTCAACCGCGAAAACACTTGCTTCATATTTCTTTTGAGTGCCGGCAGCGCTAAAACTGATCTTCGTATTTTTCTTCACCTGGTTCGCATATTTTTCGGGGATTGAAAAACTGATTTTTACCGGATTGGCATTGGTCAATTTCGCAATGTTAGTTGAAGGCGTCACATATTCTCCAACAGAAATGGCCCTCAATCCGATTTTACCGCTGAAAGGGGCACGAATAGCCGTTTTAGACAACTGCGCTCTAATCAGTTCTGTTTGAGCTTTTAAACTGGTCAATTCGGCAAAAGCTACCTCATATTCTTCCTGGCTGATGGCTTCTTTTTTTAGCAGCTGTTTGGCTCTCGTTTCAGTTTCTGCCGCCAACTTTTCCTTGCTTAAAGCCTGTTTGAGTTGTGCTTGTAGCTCCGTGTCGTTTATTTTTATCAAGAGCTGCCCTTTGCTTACTGTAGTTCCTTCCTGAAAATGGATTCCTTTCACCAAACCGGCTATTTCGGCTCTGATATCAATTTGCTCGTTAGCCTCCACCGTGCCAATTACCGATAACTGATCGGTAAATTCGCTATAAGCGACCACCATGCCGCTTACTTTGGTAGCTGGCATCCTTGCTCCATTTTTCCCGCCTGATTTACCTCCAGCTTGTTGACCGCCACCATTTTCTTTGTTTTTAATGATTCTATAAACAATGGCAGAAATGAGTGTAAGAGCCAGGATCAGGTAAATGATATTTCTTTTTTTCATTTGAAGAATGATATTACGTAGGAATACTGTTTTTTAGGAGTTCAAAACTACCGCTTTTATGGTGAAAAAATCATTTGTATCCAATAAATTACAGCAAATTCAAAACGATAATTTTTGAATTTCGATATAAAAACTACTTTTGTTTCAAAGCATATTTCATGAAAAAATTAATCAAATTCGGACTCCAAATCTCGCTCCTAATGATGGGAATATCAGCTGGTATCGCCTCAGCGCAAAGTCGCATTGCTTTCGAAGTTTCTTTTACTGAACCACAGGCACATTATGCCGATGTGCAAATGCAAATTGTGGGTAACAAGCAATCATATGTTGATGTAAAAATGCCTGTTTGGGCGCCAGGATCTTATCTAGTAAGAGAATTCGCAAAAAATGTAGAAGGGTTTAAGGCAGTTGATGCTAAGGGCCAGTCTTTACGTGCTGAAAAGATCAATAAAAATACTTGGCGAATTCAAGCGAACAAGAAAGACCAGATTCGTATCAATTACCGGGTCTATGCTTTCGAAATTTCAGTTAGAACCAGTTTTGTGGACGCTTCACATGCTTTTTTATCGCCGACAGGAATTTTTATGTATCCTGACGGGGCACTCAATCAATCTTCGACGGTAACAATCAAACCTTTTCAAACCTGGTCGAAGGTTACTACCGGATTAGAACCGGTAGCAGGAAAAGCATTTACTTATCAGGCCCCCAATTTTGATGTGCTTTTTGATTCACCAATTGAGGTTGGTAATCAGGATATTTTTGAATTTACCGCTTCCGGTGTGAGACACGAGGTAGCCATGTATGGAGGAGGTAATTATGACAAAGAACGCTTGAAGAAAGACATGGCCCGCATTGTGGAGGAGTGTACCTCTATTTTTGGTATCAACCCTAACAAATATTATGCGTTCATCGTGCACAATTATGCCAATGGTGGAGGTGGTTTAGAGCATCTTAACTCTACCGTATTGGGCGCTACCAGAATGGGTTATACCAACGAAAATACCTACCTGGGCTTCCTCAGCTTGGTTGCTCATGAATATTTCCACCTTTGGAATGTGAAAAGAATGCGTCCTGCCGCATTAGGGCCTTTTAATTACGATGCTGAAAATTATACCAGCAATCTTTGGATTGCAGAAGGCTTTACCGCACATTACGACAATTTGTTGGTTAGAAGGGCAGGTTTCTACAATCTTGAAAAGTATTTAGAGGTTTTGGCCGCTGGCATGAACCTGATTGATAACCAACCCGGGAATAAATATCAATCGGCAAGTGAGGCCAGCTTTGATGCATGGATCAAGTATTACAGACCTAACGAAAATTCAAGAAACTCCAGCATCTCTTATTATGATAAGGGTGCTTTGATCGCTATGCTGATGGATTTAGAAATATTGAACGCCACCAATACACAAAAGGGCTTGGATGATGTAATGAAAGCTGTTTATGATCTATATTATCAGAAAGTAAACCGTGGTTACACTGACGCTGAGTTCAAGGCGATGGTTGAAAAAGTGGCAGGTCAATCTTTTGGTCGTTTTTATGACGATTTCGTATACGGGGTTGCTCCGGTAGATTATAAACAATATTTTGCTTACGCCGGTTTTGATGTAATTGATGAAAATGCACAAAAGAATGAAGCTTACCTCGGTGCCAGTTTTATTGTGAGAGAGGGTAAATTGCTGGTTTCAAGTGTGCTTAGAGATAGTCCGGCATGGAAATTTGGCCTAAATGTGAACGACGAATTAAGAACCATTGATGGTGAAAAACCAAGTTTTGCTCCTCGTGATGCGGAGAAGTTTTTTGCGACCAAACAAGTGGGCGATGAGGTTAAACTGGGTGTTTTTAGAGATGGCATGGAGCAACTATTGCCTATCAAACTCATGCGTAATCCGGCTGTGAAATATAAAATCTTGAGCCTTGAACAGCCAACAGAAAAACAATTGGCACTCCGAAAAAAATGGCTTAAGCTTTAATAAAAAAAACCCTCCGGCTGGAGGGTTTTTTATGACTTAAAATGTAAATCTAAACGAAAGACCTACGCCTTCAGCATTTAGTCCGGTATTGGGAGCAACTTCCAGGGTTGGTTTCCAATCCAGAGACAAATTGATGGGTACACCATTGAACTTATAATCCAAACCAATAACCCCATCAATTCCTAATAAAAGTTCATTGTTATCGGTGGGTTTGTAATTTCTGGATCCCAAGGTTCCACCAAAACCATAATACCAACGTAAGCCATCGGCATTTTCAATATCCTGATGGATTTCATACAGGCCCGTAAAGCGGAAATAAGAATAATCGTTTCTCGACTGGAAGTTCAGGATCAAATCAAGGGCCCGGTCATAATTGTGATTAAAAGTTTTGAAACTGATTCCATTTGCGGCTCCAAACCGACCACCAATAGCGTGCTTGTATTGAGCATTTGCATTTTGACTCAATAAACTTAAAGTAATCAGGAATAGGCTGAATAAAAGTGTTTTCTTCATATGGTTTTTTCCGTTTATCCTATCAATTTTAATGCCATTTTCATTTTTGTTCATCTGCTTACAAAAATATCTATAAATCGTAAAATTATTCCCTTTTGAACTCCTATGTAGCTATTTTATTCAATTTTTAATTATATTGGTGGTGTAACCTTTAATATCACTTGATCAACCTATGTCTGTTTTAACCCGAGTTCATGATCTCCTCCCACATGTCCTAAAGAATTTTCCTCGTGAAGTTCTGGTTGCCGGTAAGCGTAACGGTAAGTGGATCACTTATAGCCCTCAACAGTTTATTCAATCAATTGATGAAACCAGCAAGGGCCTGATTGCCTTGGGTATCAAAAAAGATGACAAGGTAGCCATCATGTCTGCCAACAGACCTGAATGGAATATTTGTGACTTCGCCATCATGCAGATTGGGGCTACACAGGTGCCTATGTATCCCACGCTTTCGAGCAACGATATTCGGTTTATTTTACAGGATGCACAAATCAAGGTGGTGTTTGCCGGTTCGATAGAATTGGTAGAAAAATTACAAGCAATCAAATCTGAATTAGGTTTAGACTTAAAAATTTATGCTTTTGAAGAGTGTAACACCGCACCTTTTTGGGCTGAATTAAAAGCATTAGGGGAGGCGAAATCTGCCATTGATTTACAGCCTTACCGCGATCAGGTACTGCCAGAAGATTTGGTGACCATTATTTATACTTCGGGCACCACCGGTACACCGAAAGGGGTCATGCTTACCCATCATAATGTGGTGACTAACTTGAGGGATACCCTCAGCGCCTACCCGAAAGTATTAGAAAGGGTGATTAGCTTTTTACCACTTTCTCACATTTTTGAAAGAGTAGTTTTTTACATTAACTGCTATGCCCTGGTGAGTGTGTACTATGCAGAGAGCATTGAGTCGGTGATGGCCGATATCCAGGAGGTTAAACCACATGGTTTCACCACCGTCCCCCGGGTGCTCGAAAAAATTTATGATCGCATTGTAGAAAAAGGTACAGCACTCACCGGTATCAAAAAGAAACTATTCTTTTGGGCATTAAATTTAGGATTGAAGTATGAATTGGATGGGAAGAATGGTCCCTGGTATGAATTTCAACTTTCTATTGCCAACAAATTAATATTCTCCAAATGGCGTGAAGCTTTAGGGGGCGAAGTCAAAACCCTGATGTCAGGTGGAGCTGCCTTGCAACCCCGATTGGCGAGGGTATTTTGGGCTGCCCAAATTCCGGTGCTTGAGGGATATGGTTTAACCGAAACTTCACCGGTCATTAGTTTGAATCGTTTAGATCCGCACCAAGCTTGTTTTGGCAGCGTGGGTAAAACCATTCCGAATGTAGCGGTTAAAATTGCCGAAGACGGGGAGATTTTATGTAAAGGCCCGAACATCATGAAAGGCTATTATAATCGTCCCGATTTAACTGCCGAAGTAATTGATGCGGATGGCTGGTTCCATACCGGTGATATTGGCGAAATTATAGAAGGAGGTTTCCTCCGGATCACTGATCGTAAGAAGGAAATATTCAAAACAGCCGGAGGTAAGTATATTGCCCCCCAACTCATCGAAAATAAATTCAAAGAATCACCGCTTATTGAACAGGTGATGGTGGTGGGAGAAAACAGAAAATTCCCTTCTGCTTTGATCGTTCCTAATTTTCAGGCGCTGGCCGCCTGGTGCGAAAAGAAAGGGATCACTTATACCACCCCAGCAGAAATGATTGAGCATTCGGAAGTGATTGATAAATACCAAAGAGAAATAGATCGATACAATTCTGGTTTTGGTCGTTGGGAACAGGTGAAAATGTTCCGCTTATTGCCTAAAGAGTGGACCATTGATGCCAGCGAACTGACACCGAAGTTGAGTTTGAAACGAAAGGTGATATACGAACGCAACAAAGATCTAATCGAAAGCATCTACCAAGATCTGGAGAGTGGTAGAATCTAACAACCACTGTCTGCTCGATCTTCTGTATCCGCAGCTTGTTTTTGTTTGCTTTGTTTTTGGATCCATTGGCTGATTTTTTCAATCCAGCCTGTCATTTTATCCATATTGATCCCTGCTACCGCTTTCTGTGAAACCAGCGCAATGAGTGCTTTTAGAAGGAAGCCGGATCGTTTAAAAATCAGTGAATTTAATAAGTAAGGAACGCCTAATTGTGCAACTGCAGTAAGCCAATCGCTGCTTTTCTCGTCGGCTTTGCCGCCGATGCCAAACCATGCCCCCAATTCTTGCATTAACCTGAAGGGTGCTTGTATCTTTTCAGAAATTTGCTGAAATTCTTCCTTCAATTCACCTTCTCTCACCGCCGTCTCAGTCCGTAAGCGGATGATCTCGGAGCGTAAATCGCCCATGCTATTGATTCGATTATTCGCCATCTTTTTCTTCGATTTTTTCTGCCAGCATTTTTCTAACCAAGCGGTCCATCAGTGGTTCTTCTATCCATTTAGATTTGATAAAAATCACGATGATAAAGAAGAGCAGATAAACACCTGCCACCCAAAAAAATCCAAGCCAAGTGCTATTTAACACTTCATTGAGCCAAAAGGAGGTTCCCAGGCTGGCAAAAATCAACATCATTAAAAAGCAAAGCGTTAAAAGGATATTACTTACCGCAGCGGCATAAAATTCAGCCACCTTTTCTACAGTGCTCAGCACTGCCAAACGACTTTTAAGTCTGATGTAGATTTTAATTTTTTCAATCAGATTTTCTTGATCAGGTTTCTGCTCTTCCATATTCTCGGATTTTAAATCCCGACTTGGTTGCCGGCCTCATTAAACGTATCCTGTGTTTTCTTCATTTTCGACTTTACCGCACTCCCTACTTTTTCAGCAGTTTCGCTTAAATCGTCCATCCCTTCTTCTGTAAGGTCCTGAATCCGCTCACCCAAATCTTTGAGAGCCTTACTCAATTTATCACGTGTTTCCGATCCACTTTCGGGTGCAAAAAGAATTCCTAAAGCTGCACCAACTGCCACACCGGTCAGCAGCGCCACTACAATTTTTGAATTATCACTCATCTTGTTTTCTCTTTTAATTTAAACTTTCTTCTTCAACAAGCCAATTTTCAAAGTGTTTAGAAATTCTTTAAAGGCGCTCTTCAAATGCTTGTTTTGCGGCTTCTTCTTTTTGGGCAGCGTGATAACTTCTCTCATAAATCTTAAAAGTGAGGATAAAATAAGAAAGCAATAAAGGTCCAAACACCAGTCCGAGGATACCAAATACCGGGATGCCGATTACCACTCCAATTACGGTAATGATGGGATGCATATTGGCGACTTGTTTTGCAATGATCAGGCGGATCACGTTATCAATATTAATTATCAGGATGAAGCCCCACAGTAAAAGTCCCCAGCCAGCTGTTTCGTTCCCATGAGAAAGTTGAATCAATGCCGCCGGAATAAATACAAAAGGGGCGCCAACGACGGGTAAAAAGGATAGAAAAGTAGAAATCACTCCCCAGAAAACAGCATCGGGTATTCCAAAAATGATGAATCCCAAACTCACCAAACTTCCCTGTACAATAGCGATGAATCCTTGGCCCAATACATTGGAGTAAGTAGTATCGCGAAGTTCAGTAGCAAACTTAATGGCATCTGGTTCTTTAAATGGGGCGTATTTGAGCAGCCCTTTCTCAAAACTTTGGTGCTGGGTGAACATGAAATAAAGTAAAAAATACATGATCAGCACCCCAATAAAAATATCGGCTGCCCCGCCAATTACCGCTGGGAATAAATTCGCTGCAAAATCATCCAATTTGCTTATTACAAGATCTAATGAATGAGGTACATGGAAGGTGGACCCAATGTAATCTTCAATTCCTTTGATAAGTGTTTTAATTGCTTCGGGGTTTTGTTGGAAAGAGGCAATCTTATTGATGACCATCATGCTGAGTGCCAGAAATGGGAAAACAATCATTAATAAAGAAACCAGGATGATGCCAACGGTGGTTAAAATCTTATTGATTTTCCATTTATCGGTAAGTAATAAATATACAGGTCTGAAAATGGTATAAAGCACCAAGGTACTTAACAAAGCTCCTGCAATGATTCTGAGTGAATACAAAATAAACCCGCCCAAGACGAGGAGTAAGCATAAAACGATGGCATTACGCTGCTTTAAATTATAAATCGACATGGTTTTGAAATAAACGTTCTAACATTTCCCAACAACACTTAAAGTTAATCAAGGTTTCTACATAAAAAAATCCCATCTCCATTTGGGGATAGGATTTTTCATGAGCAAGGCTATATTAGAAAATATTGAATTCTACCCTTCGGTTCCGTTGTCTACCCTCCTCCGTCTCATTGTCGGCAATAGGCTGTGATTCCCCAAAGCCCCTGGCTTCAATTTTATTTTTCGAAACACCGCGTTTCACCAAATAGCTTTTTACGGCATTGGCTCGATTAACGGATAGTGTTTGGTTAGCTTTTTCTGAGCCCACCGCATCGGTATGTCCGCTTATTTTTAAGCTATAGTTAGGCTTGGTAATTAATAAGGTGGCTAGTTTATTGAGTGAAGGATAAGAAACCGCCTTGATGATCCATTTCCCGGTGGCAAATTCCAGGTTTTCAAAAACATCCTGTAGTATTTTCTGCTCTTCTACACTCAGCTGTATGTTAGGTCGGCTGATGACTGTCGCCTTGGCCACTTCAGGGCAACCGTTATTATTTTTGTCACCTTTAACCAGTGGGCACTTATCCAAATAATCATAAACACTGTCCTGGTCGGTATCTAATGGACATCCCCAGCCGCTTACCACTACACCACGTGGTGTACCTGGGCATTTGTCAAATAAATCGCCAATTCCATCTGAATCGGTATCGCATTTTAGTTCTTCCACATCTTTTTCTAATATTTTTACCCTTTTCCGCAGTGCAGCCAGCTCGGCAGAATCATTTCTCATGTACAAATCATCATACATCATCGAGATAGGGTTTACCCAGTCAAGGGCAGGCTGTTTCTTTTTGCCCAGTGAAAACTCCAGACCACTATAGGCATAAGAGAACCGGTCTGCAGGTGTCCGATTGATTTTTAAACCATCCAGGAAATCGCTTCCTGAAAAATTCATCGTATAACCCAAATCGAAATGCATCCGATCTGAAATTTTGAATTTTACAGCAACTCCAATCGGTACAAATGATTCGTAACGGTAGGTTTCTGTGCCGCTCAAGCCATATTTGCCTTTGTAATTGGTGGTTACATCAAATTCATCCGTCTTGATGTACGAAAAGGCAGATTGCCCCCATCCGGCTTTTACTATGAAATTGATCCAGTTCTCTTTTCCCATGAAATCGAGGGTGGCCACATTTACCACTCCCATCAGGCTGCTGGTATAGATGGTGGTTTCGTAAGACTTTAACCCGAAACCGACTCCGCCAGGCAGGTCTTTGTTGCTACCAGATATTTTACCTGCCGTTGCATTAAATTCTAATCCGAAAGAGTGGGCCAATTGTTTCCGAACACTAAGGCCGTATCCCAGGTTCACATCCCAATTAGAAAAATCATAATTACTGGGTGCAAATACCACCGGGGCCAAGGCACCGGTATGCAGGCCTACAGACCAGGTTCGGTAAGGTTTTTGACCTTTAAATAAAGTGAATGCAGGTTTGGGCCGTATTTTAGCAAGGCTGTCTGTTGGTTTTTCTTGTGCAGCCAAGCTCAAGGCAAAGGCCAAAAAAAATTTCAATAACAGCGTTAATCTTATTTTTTTCATAGGTATCCGTATTTTTTTAGGTAAAAAACTATTCTTATACCTAATACGAAAAAAAAAGATTTTTATTGTGCGGGTTTAGCTGATGCTGAAAGCTTTCATCTTGTTGTAAAGGGTTTTTCGGTCAATCTTCAGAATTTCGGCTGCTTTGGTTTTATTGAACCTCACTTCTTTCAAAACATTCATGATGGTCTCGTACTCTGCTTCATGAGCAATGTTTTTTAAATCGGCAGATGCATGAGATGAATTGGTTGATAATTTTGGTTCAGGTGTACGTAAACACTGTGAAGCAGTAGAAATTTCGAGTGGGAGATCTTTAACTTGTAACAGATCGCCTTGGCTCAGTAAAGCTGCTCTTCTTACCACATTTTTGAGTTCTCGGATATTGCCCGGCCAATTGTAAGCTTTAAATCGTGCAATTACTTCTTCAGAAAATCCGTTTACTTCTTTATGTAATTCTTGTTTCGCTGCCATCAAGAAATGATGGGCAAAAAGCATCAGGTCATCGCCACGTTCTCTCAATGCCGGCAGGGGGATCATGAATTCATTGAAACGATAATAAAGGTCTTCTCTGAAACGGCCCTCTTTGATGGCCTGAGGCAGGTTTTCGTTGGTGGCAACAATGATCCTCACATCCAATTCGAGCTCCTTGGTACTGCCAATTCTTCTTACTTTGCGCTCTTGGACCGTCCGAAGTAGTGCTACTTGACTTTCATAACTCAAGTTTCCTATTTCATCTAAAAACAAGGTACCTCCATTCGCCATTTCAAAATGACCAATCTTGGTGCTCAAGGCGCCAGTAAATGCTCCTTTTTCATGTCCAAAAAACTCGCTGGCGGCCAATTCTTTTGTAAGTGAACCGCAATCAAGCGCCACAAAGGGTTGGTGTTTTCTTTGACTCTTTAAATGGATACTTTTGGCCACAGCTTCTTTACCCGTGCCACTTTCTCCATATAATATCACACTGTAATTGGTGGGTGCAACCAATACAATTTGTCGCATCAGCTCTTTAGAAACAGCGCTATCTCCCACGATAAAATCTTCGGGAAGACCAGAATTTTGACTTTGTTTTTTTACCGATTGCTGACCAGGGTTGGTGAGGGCTGGCTTTTCTGCTAAAGCCTCTTGTGTAGACAAGGCCTTGTTAATGGTATTTAAAATTTCATTTGGATAAAGCGGTTTGCTGATGTAATCGTAAGCGCCCATTTTAATCAGCTCTACCGCCAGGCGGATGTCTGAATAAGCCGTAATGATGATTACTCCAGTAGCGGGATAGAGTGTTTTGATCTCTTTCAGCATTTCTCTTCCGTCGGTGTCCTTCAATCTGAAATCGCAGAGTACCAGGTTAAAGAAATCGGTTTTTAGAAATTCCATAGCAGTGGCACCACTGTTGGCAGTTTCTACCAGAAAACCATTACGACTTAAAAATTTGGAAAGTAATTGGCCGATGCTTACTTCATCGTCGATGATTAGGATCTTTTTCATGACAGGTAGGTTAAGTGAATGATGTCTTGCGGGAGCAAGATCCACAAAGACCAAGGTCTTTTAGTAAATATACTAAAAAATTAGTGGTATCTAAATAGCCTTTAAAAGATCAAAAAATGCAGAACGATCTTTATTTCCCCTTAAAATTGGCTTTTCTTTTCTCCAGAAATGCAGCCACGCCTTCCTTAAAATCTTCGGTATCAAAGCAACGGGCAAATTGATCAATTTCGGCTTCAAAGCCATTTACGCCATCTTGTAGGGAGGCATTTACAGCTTGAATGGCTGCCCCCAATGCAAGTGGAGCACGGCTCAAGATTTTTTGCATCTTTTCTGTAGCAGCACTCATTAAACTTTCTGCAGATACCACCTGGTTCACCAGGCCATATTGCAGGGCTGTATCAGCGCCGATCATGTCGGCCGTTAAGATCATTTCGAGTGCCCGGCCTCTGCCAACCAGTTGAGTTAAACGTTGCGTACCGCCATAACCAGGGATCAAACCCAAAGTGACTTCAGGTAAGCCTAATTTAGCAGTTTCTGCCGCAATGCGAATGTGGCAGGCCATGGCCAGTTCCAAACCACCACCCAGTGCGAAGCCATTAATTGCAGCAATAATTGGTTTTTCACTTCCGTGGATGATATCGAATACCTTATGATGACCTTCCTGTGCGAAAATACGTCCTTCATCCTCACTCAAGTCTGCAAACTCAGCAATATCGGCACCGGCTACAAATGCTTTTGAGCCCGCTCCGGTAATGATGATGCCGCCCACCTCTTCATCGCGAAATGCATCAGTAATGGCAAAATGTAATTCTGCGAGGGTAGCTTTATTCAATGCATTTAATTTGCTTTCGCGATTGATGGTCAGATATAAAATGCGTTCTTTCTTTTCGAGGAGGATATTTTCGTAGTTCATTTTCAGGAAGATTTAATTTAAAATTGACGCTTTTCTGCAGTCCAGGAGCTAATGTATGCAACAATATCTGCTGTTGGGGTGCCCGGAGGGAATAACTTTCCTACCCCCATCTCCTGTAAATTCTTCATGTCGCTATCTGGAATAATACCGCCCCCGGTCAGCAAAACGTCGTCTAGGCCCTTGGCTTTCATCAATTCTATCAACTTGGGGAATACGGTCATGTGTGCTCCCGAAAGTATGGAAACTCCAATGGCATCTACATCTTCCTGTAAAGCAGTATTTACCACCATTTCGGGGGTCTGACGCAAACCGGTGTAAATTACTTCCATGCCGGCGTCACGCAGAGAAGTAGCAATGATGCGGGCTCCACGGTCGTGGCCATCGAGGCCAACTTTAGCTACCAAAACACGAACAGGTCTTTTCAAAGCATTATTTGTTTGGCTTCAAAAATACTTAAAAAAAACAAAAATGGATTCTCACTGCCAAGGCATCCGACAAAAAATCAAATCAAAAACACAGTATTTTTACTAATTTTAACCTCCCATACAGTTGATAAGCAAACCATATAAAAGCCATGAGTGAAGAGCGGTCCCTAAATTTTTTAGAAGAGATTATTGAGGAGGATATTAAAAATGCCAAGCATGGAGGCCGGGTACTTACCCGTTTCCCGCCCGAGCCGAACGGCTACCTTCACATAGGTCACGCTAAATCTATTTGTTTAAACTTTACACTTGCTCAAAAATATGGTGGCCTAACCAATTTGCGCTTCGATGATACCAACCCGGTAACTGAAGAAACCGAATATGTAGAAAGCATCAAAAAAGATATTGAGTGGTTGGGTTTTAAGTGGGCTCAAGAGCTGTATACTTCCGATTATTTTGATCAGCTGTATGATTTTGCAGTTGCCTTAATTAAAAAAGGCCTGGCCTATGTAGATGACAGTACTGCTGAAGAAATTGCGGCAGGAAAAGGAACGCCAACCGAACCTGGCAAAGCTTCCGTTTATCGGGAGAGAACCGTAGCTGAAAATCTTCAATTATTTGAAGAAATGAAGGCTGGCGAATACCCGGATGGAGCGAAAGTTTTGCGTGCCAAAATTGACCTGGCTTCGCCCAATATGCACCTACGCGATCCACTGATGTATCGCATCAAACATGCTCATCACCACCGCACCGGCGATAAATGGTGTATTTATCCAATGTATGATTTCGCTCACGGTCAAAGCGATGCCATCGAAAAAATCACTCATTCTATCTGCACCCTCGAGTTCATTCCCCATCGTCCGCTATACGACTGGTTTATTGAGCAATTAGAGATTTTTTCGACTAAACAATATGAATTTGCTCGTTTAAATATCAACTATGCCGTAATGAGCAAACGTAAATTGCTCCAATTGGTAAATGAGAAATATGTAAATGGTTGGGACGATCCGCGGATGTTTACCATTAGCGGTCTACGCCGCCGGGGATATACACCGGCCAGTATTCGAAATTTTTGCGATCGGATTGGGGTTGCTAAACGCGAAAACCTGATCGAAATGAGTTTGCTTGAGTTTTGTATCCGTGAAGATTTGAACAAAACAGCCTGGCGCCGAATGGCTGTACTCGATCCGGTAAAATTGATCATTACCAATTATCCGGACGGACAAGAAGAATTATTGCATGGAGAAAATAATCCAGAAGTTGAGGGAGGAGAGGGATCCAGAAGCATTCCATTTAGCAAAGAATTATGGATAGAACGCGAAGATTTTATGGAAGAAGCACCTAAGAAATTCTTCCGTCTGGCTCCCGGATTGATGGTGAGACTGAAACATGCTTACATTATTCAGTGTAATGATTTTGTGAAAGATGCTTCCGGTAAAGTGACCGAAATTCATTGTACGTACATTCCAGAATCTAAGTCAGGCAATGATACCAGCGGCATCAACGTGAAAGGTACCATCCATTGGGTGAGTGTTCCACATGCAAAAACTGCCGAGATCAGGTTATACGATCGATTGTTCCGGGTAGAGGATCCATCGAGTGAAGAAGGAGATTTCAAGGATTATATCAATCCGGATAGTTTGCAGATCATCCAAAATGCCTATATCGAACCAGATCTGGAAACTGCAAAAGCAGGCAAAGGTTATCAATTCATCAGAAAGGGTTATTTTACCTTAGATCCTGATACCACCAATCAACACTTGGTATTCAATCGCACTGTTACTTTAAAAGATAATTGGGCTAAAAAAGCCGACTAAACATTCATGGATAATCCAAAGCTCACCTGGCTCAAGGCCCACATCGGGAAGTCTACGAAAAACAGCCCTTCGCCATTCGCACACTGGCTCGATGGTATTTTGGAGGAGGTGGACTTCGGCCAGCTCAGCATCCGTTTTACTGTCAGACCCGATATGACCAATCCCCATGGCATGCTTCATGGTGGCGTAATTTCGGGTATGTTAGATGATATAATTGGCACTACGGTGGCTACTTTGGATAAAGAGCAGCCTTTTGTTTCTATCAATCTTTCGGTCGATTTTGTACAAGGAGCCAGAGTTAGCGATGAGGTAATTGCCAAAGCAAAGGTAATCCGCAACGGACGGACTGCGGTTTACGTTCAGGCGGAACTATTCAACCAATCTGCCAAATTATTAGCAGTGGCCACCAGTAATTTAGTGGCTGTTCCTCAAAGAAGTTAGGATACTCCATTCTTTACTTTCCATTAATTCAATAGAAAATTTATTTCTCCAGAATCTATTTTTTTTGCTAACTTCACTTTTGTAAATCGCTTTCTGAACAGAGCAATTGTTAGAAGGTCTTAATTACTGCGACCCTTAAGTCTTCAGGCAGATGCGCAAAACTTTTGCGTGGGTGTATGTTGCAAGGTGGGTAGTCGCAGTACCTATTCATTCAGCATTATCCACGCATTTTTTTTAAAATTTCTCAAACCCTTTCATTCCCTGGATGTTTTCTCAACACATCAATTTTATACCTATGAAAAATAAAACAGGAAATACTTCTCAGGGAGAAATGGAAATGAAAGATTCGGCACTGTTTGAATTATTTGTCTCGGAGCTTAGAGATATTTATTGGGCAGAAAAACACTTGGTAAAAAATTTGCCTAAAATGACTAAAGCTGCCACTTCTGATGATTTAAGAATGGCTTTCATGGAGCATTTAGAAAAAACAGAGCAGCAAGTGGAACGTTTGGAAGAGATTTTTCAGATGCTCGATAAAAGAGCCATCGGCAAGCGATGTGAGGGTATTGATGGAATTGTGGAAGAAGGAAAAGAAAAAATTGAGGATACAGAAGAAGGCTCGCTCACACGTGATGCCGGCCTGATTTCGGCAGGTCAAAAAATTGAACATTACGAAATTGCTACTTATGGAACGCTTAAAACCCTGGCAGCAGTGCTGCAGTTGGATGATGAAATCATCGATCTTTTAACAGAGAGCTTGGAAGAAGAAAAATCGGCGGATATGAAACTCACCGAAATTGCAGAAGGGCATGTAAACGAAGATGCCAGTGAGGAGGAAAGGTAATTCTTGTTGTAAAAAACTGAAGGCTGTCCTTGGAGATGGCCTTTTTTATTTAAAAGTTCTTTGACGTTCGCGGTCCCAGTAAACCCGGCTAATGTATGGTCTATATTGTAATTGGGTGACCAAAGGTAGATGAGGAAAACTACGGATCACATGCCGGCAATTCAGGGCATTGCAATTGCATTTCATCGACCAAAAAGGGTCGAGCTCGGTGCTGGAATAATCTAAAAATAGTTCGCTGTGTGCTGGAATGTTTGCCCAGCTCATGATCTCTTTATGCTTGTTTACGAATACATTCGGACTGCAGGAATGATTTAGGTAAAGTACCGGACTCTCCGGCTGTGGCACCACCCACTCTCGGTCGCCCACACCGATCCAATTGTCGCCTTGTACCGCAAATTCGGGCGTGTATTCATGAAAAATATGCTCGCCATCGAACCGAAATACGATTTGTTTTGGCCTGATATCAATGGCGGTAAACAAGCCTTTCCCAGCCACCGGCGATGCGGAAATGTATAGGTTCTCCATAGATTAATGAATTTGATTTTGGATAGATGTTTGAATGAAATATTGGTCAAGCGCCTCCTCTAATTTTCCGAGATTGGCTCCTCTTTCAGATACAATCACACTGAACTTTGGTCTAGTGGCCTTGAACCCTAATGCTGAAGCACTTTTTCTGCTGATTAAGCTTCCTGAAAAGCCCGCCCTTTCCGCCACTTCAGCTGCAAAGTCGGCCCAACTGAGTGTTCCCCGATTCGCTAGGTGCCAAATTCCCTGTTCCTCGTCCAAAAGCAGATCTAAGCTCATTTCCACTAATTCAGGAACGTACGTCGGAGAGATATAGATGTCGTCAGCAGCTGTAAAACTTTCCTTTTTATTAAGCGATTGAACTACCTGATGAGCAAAATTGGCCTCATCCCATGGTCCAAAAAAAGAGCTGCTCCGAATGATCAATGCTTTTGGGTCAGCTTTGAGGATCCTCCTTTCTGCCAGGGCTTTGCTGTGGCCGTAGATGTTCAAAGGTTTCACCGGATCGCTCTCTAAATAGGCTGTTTGCTTATGCCCGCCAAACACCAAATCGCTCGAAAATGTGAGGAACTGGATAGCATGTCGGGCACAGACCTTTGCCAAATTTTCTGCTCCCTGCGTGTTAGCCATAAAGCAAGATTTGGGATCTTGTTCAGCATGGTCCACATGCACATATCCCGCGGTATTCACTATGGCCCAGGGTTGGTATAATTTCATCATCCTTTCTATCGATTGCGTATCGGTGATATCCAGCTCCTCTCTTCCACTTAAATGAAAATCGATCGCCCTACGTTTACAAATTTTTGCAAATGCTCGGCCCAGCGTTCCATTTTTACCAATAATCAACAAGGGTTTAAACGAAAGGCCTACAGGATTATTTTGAATAAGCGATGATTTTTGTTTCCTTTCTTGGTGGCTATGCCACCAGCCATGTCGGTTTAATACCGGGTGATAACAATTTTCATTGCTGGAGATTTGTTTAACAAATTTGGCCAAGGCCGTTGGGCGAAGGGATTCGCCACTACAATCAAAGATGCCGCATTCGTAGGTTCCTTTAGGTTCTGTCAATAAACGATTCCAACCAAAAGATCCTAATAAAGCCCAGGCGGTCATAGCCTTTATCGGGATTCCCTCTTGCCTTAATTCGCTTAAATTTTGCCAGTTTTCGTCCAACCACCTGAGTTGTTCTTCGCGGGAGCAATGTAAATGGACTTCGGTAATCGCCATATCTTTTTGCAGATAATCCCAAGCTTCTTTCACCAAATTCTTCAGACCAGAAAACTGATTTGGAGAAGCCCTGATCGCTTCCACATCAGCATATTGTTGAAGGTGATTTGCACCGTGGGTATGTACCGGATAGCAAGATAATTGCTCGTCGAGGTAACGCTCTGAAGTGAGATAATAATTAAAGCCGATGATGTCGGGTTGCTGTTTTTTGCCGATGAAGAAGTCTAATTCTTTTGGGTCAAGTTTGATCCAATTCAGGTAATCCCACAGAGGGTGTTGAGTGTCGATTTTTCCGTCCAATAGGTCAAAGCCTAGCCACCTTCTTTGGTTTTCAAAATTAGCCTGATAACTTAACAGAGGAGTGCTATGTGTTTTACCCAAATCTTCAGTCTGAATCCATATTGCTTTTCGGTTTACTGACCGGATGGCTTCCATACCCATGATACTCGCTTTACATTGATTAATGAGCATTTTTACAAAGCTCAAATCATCCCGCAAATGCGGATACCATAGGCCATAAAGTCCCGAAAATCGGGCAGTGCTGAGGGGCTCATTGATGGGAACATAATAATTTAGCCAGGAAAAACACTTTGCGACCAGGTGAGCATAATCCGCAAATTTTTCTGCAAAATCTGGATCGAGTAGGTGGGTAAATGCCGGCCCGCTGCCGTGATGTAACAAGCCCGCAATCGGCTCGATGCCATGTTTTTTTAGTTTTAACAGATTTTTTTCGGTGTGTTCCCAATTTTGCCACTCGTACTGACGTTTCTGATGTCTTTCCCAAAGAACTGGATAGCGAATTTTCTTGATGCCCAACTGGGTAATCTGCTCAACATCTTCTAATCGGTTCCAATGCCCGGAATAGTCCAGCTGATCAAAATAATGATCACCTACTCGGTTAATGGTACATTCCAGTCCAGCCCAAATTTCCATGTCTCTCATTTCTTGATGAAGGAGTTATGCGACTGAAATCATCCGTTTTTCTTCCAGTGTTTCTTTGATCTTCTCTATCATAACCGCAGAAGTCTGCTCCCAGGATTGTTTCGCTAAAAATTCATCTACCGATTTTAGCCAGGCCTTATTTTGTACAAAAGAAAGCTTGAGTAGCTCTTTGGCATGTTGGGCAAAATCTTCGGCATTTTTGCCAATTTTCACTAAACTCATGCTACCATAAGGGTGAACCACATCTCTGATAGGAGTGGAAATGACCGGCTTTGCGGCAGCCAGGTATTCGGGTGTTTTGGTGGGACTGATGTAGCGGGTAGATTCATTAATGTGAAATGGGATCAAGGCGATGTCCCATTTGGAGATGCATGATGGAAGTTGCTGATAATCAATTTGCCCGATATATGAAATATTGGGAGCCCTAGGCAGCTCATCGGCATTTATTTTAACAACCGGACCGATCAGCTCAATCAGCCATTCCGGATGTTTAATAGCTAAATCTGCGATCAGCCGGCTGTCAAATCGCTCGTCGATGACCCCAAAAAAACCAAGCTTTACCTGTTTTTTTAAAGAGTTGTATTCAGACCTAATTTGTCGGGCTTTTCCAAAATGTTTTTTATCGATGCTGCTCGGAAAGGGATAAATATTGCTGTGGAATTGTTTTTTCGAATCGAAAAGCGAAGCGCCACCGGTAAACACCAGATCTGCTTTTTTGAATAATTTTTTCTCGAGTATGCTGATATTTTCCGGTGCGAATTTAAAGGCCGACAATTCATCCATGCAATCGTATATGATCAATTGCGGATGGAGGTGTTCGGAGAAGGACAGAGCCATAGGCGTATAATACCAGAAAATGAATTCAGCCATGTTTTGAGAAGCCAAGAGTCGGTCCAACAGCTCTTTTTGAAGATCAGACTGCTCCTCACAAGTGAGTCCGGCGGGTAAGTGCGGCACAATCACCGACAAGTTTTTCTGAATATTTTCTAAACTGAGGTAGGCCCTGTTCTGGGCATCGAAAATGGGTTCCTCAACGAAATACGCGTTAAAGTGTTTGGCCAGCCGACTCAATAGTTGCTGTGGTCGCTGGAATACAAAATTCCACCGCAGGTGAGAGAAACATAAAAGATTTTTGGGGAGGTATGGATGAGGTTTGGGTTTTATCCTATTGATTTTTAATCGAGATGCTTGCATAATCTTGTATTAAAGGGTGAACCTTTAATAAACATTGATCAACAAGAATCGTTTGACCATGGGTTTTAATGTCCCTGGCCGCTCTACATATCAGGATTTTTCTTCCCAGATGGTTATCAAATGCACTAAACTTTCTACTGCTTTCTCCATATCTTGAACCGATACCCATTCTAACTTGCTGTGGAAAGCATGTTCGCCGGCAAAAATATTGGGGCAGGGTAAGCCCATAAAGGATAATCTGGAGCCATCTGTTCCGCCACGGATACTTTGCAGTTTGGGTTCGAGTCCGGCTCTGCGAATGGCTTCCAAACCAAATTCTACTACCGCGGGATGCTGATCCAGGATTTTTTTCATGTTTCGGTATTGTTCCTTTACCTGGAGTTCATACTGACTTTTAGGGTAGGTGCTCATCACCTTTCTGGTAATTTCTTCCAATAAAGACGCATGATTATGAAGGCCCTCCTCTGTAAAATCGCGAAAAATGAACTCCAAAGTTGCTTCCTCCACGGTACCGCGTATGGCCACCGGATGTAGAAATCCTTCTTTGGCTTGCGTACTTTCGGGGCTCAATCTCTCTTTTGGTAATTGAGCGATAATTTCGGCTGCAATTTTCAAGGCACTTTCCATTTTCCCTTTGGCAAATCCGGGATGTGAGCTGATGCCTCGAATGGTGATGAGGATGCCATCGGCCGAAAAGGTTTCATTTTCGAGCGAACCCAATGTTTCCCCGTCTACAGTATAAGCAAAATCAGCGCCTAATTTTTTAAGGTCAACTTTATCTACGCCTCTTCCAATTTCTTCATCCGGAGTGAATAAGATCTTCAGTGTGCCGTGTTTTATTTCGGGATGATGGACCAAGAAATTCACCACATCCATAATTTCGGCTAAGCCCGCTTTATTGTCGGCACCTAAAAGCGTAGTCCCACTGGCGGTGATGATGTCATTGCCAATTTGTGCTTGCAGATCGGGATGTTCATTCAAACGTAAAACCTGACTTGGATCATCGGGCAGCATCAGATCTTGACCCTGATAGTTAGGGTGGATGATGGGTTTCACATCCTTGCCGCTACAATCGGGCGAAGTATCCATATGAGAACACAAACAGATCACCGGAACCGATTTATTGGTATTTGCCGAAAGGGTGGCATATACATAGCCATGTTCATCTAAATGCGCATCAGCAATGCCCATTTCTAGCAATTCTTGCACCAGCAGGCGCCCCAAATCTTTTTGTTTTTCAGTAGATGGACAGGTATTTGTATAGGGATCTGATTGTGTGTCGATCCTTACATATTTCAGAAATCTGTCTGATGCTGTGTAGTTATAATTTTTTAGTGCTTCCATACGCTCTCCCGGAAGGTAAATTTAAAATAAATGTCTACCTTTTACTAAGCTGATTTTACACAGCTAAATAGTCAACAAATAATATCTTTGATCGTATGAAAAAAATCTTTTTGCTCGGATTTGCTGTTCTGTTCGGACTGAATTTGCATGCCCAGCTGACCCCATTTGAACGCGATCCATATCAAAATACCACCGCAACATATGCAGAAGCCATCACTTATTATCAGCAATTGGACGAAAAGTTCGAACAGTTAAAACTGATCACTTGCGGGCCAACAGATAGCGGCAAGCCGCTACACCTTGCGGTTTTATCAAAAAATATGGTTTTTGACCCGGTCAAACTTCGTCAGCAAAATAAACGGATTATCCTCATTAACAATGGTATCCATCCCGGTGAACCGGAAGGTATTGATGCCAGTATGATGCTGGTACGTGATCTGCTTAAAAGCAAGAGCCTGCCCGATAATGTGGTTTTATGCTTTATCCCTATCTATAATATTGACGGCAGTCTGAACCGATCTTCCACCTCCAGGGCTAACCAGAATGGTCCACAAGCCTATGGGTTCAGAGGAAATGCTCAAAATCTTGATTTAAATCGCGATTTCATCAAAACAGACTCTAAGAATTCCCGCTCTTTTCAGGAAATATTCAACGCCTGGCAACCAGATATTTTCATCGATAATCATACCAGTAATGGTGCCGATTATCAGTATGTGATGACTCTGATTGATACGCAACAAGATAAATTGAGCCCCATTTTGGCAGATTTCATGTCTAATAAACTCACACCGGCCATCTTCAAACAAATGAAAGCAGCTGGTTGGGAAATGACACCTTATGTTGATCATATTAAAGAAACCCCCGATGAAGGAATCCGTGCTTTTTTAGAGATTCCCCGTTTTAGTACAGGTTATGCTGCGCTTCATCAAGCCATGGGATATGTTCCTGAGACACACATGCTCAAGCCCTTCAAACAAAGGGTGCAAGCTACTTACGCTCTCATGCAAACTTTCATCAACTATACTGAGGAGCATGCAGCAGAAATAGGAATGGTAAGAAAGAAAGCGCTGGAGGCAGCCAAACAACAAAAAGAATTTGCATTGAGCTGGAAATTGGATGAGAGCAGGGTAGATAGCTTTGAATTTAAGGGGTATAAAGCCGGCCGCAAGCCCAGCGAGATCAGTGGAGAGCCCCGCTTATTTTATGATCTAACGAAACCTTATCAAAAAAAGATTGCCTGGTTTAAACATTACCAATCTACATTAACTGTAACTGCACCATCAGCATATATCATTCCGCAAGCTTGGCAAAAAGCTATTGATTTGTTGAGATTGAACGGCGTACAGCTCGAAAGATTAAAAAAAGATACACTGATGAATGTGGAGATGTATTACATCACCGATTATAAAAGTCCGGCTAGACCCTATGAAGGGCACTATCTTCACACGCAAGTAAAGGTAAACCCGGTCAAACAATCGGTTCCATTTTATGCGGGTGATTATGTAGTGAAGGTAAATCAACCTCAAAACAGATACATTGTAGAAACGCTGGAGCCGCAAGGTGTCGATTCTTTCTTTGCATGGAACTTTTTTGATGCGATTCTTAGTCAGAAAGAGTATTTTTCAGCTTATGTTTTTGAAGATACCGGAGCAGCACTTTTAAGGCAGCATCCAGAGCTAAAGAAGCAATTGGAAGAGGAAAAATTGAAGAACGAAACCTTAAATAAAAGTGGTTCAGCTCAATTGGATTGGGTTTATCGCCACTCAGATTATTTGGAGAAAACTTTCATGCGTTATCCGATTGGGAGAATACTAAACTAATTATGCAAGACTACATCACCCAAACCCCTGTTGCCAGCATCATCTTTCTGTTCACAGTAGTGACCAGCATCTATGCATTTTCTAATCAGGAGATTTATGGCAAGTTTATGTTGCACCCTTATAGCCTGAGTCGGGGGCATAAAATATATACACTCATAACAAGTGGGCTCATTCATAAGGATTGGACGCATTTGCTGTTCAATATGTTGTCTTTCTATTTTTTCGCTTTTCCGCTAGAAAGAACATTGGTCTCCATCAGTGATTGGGGCCACTTTCATTTTGGAATAATTTACATATTGAGTTTGGTGCTTAGTGATATCAGTTCTATTGCCAAACATAAAGAGCATTTCTGGTATCATAGCTTGGGTGCCTCAGGAGCGGTTTGTGCGGTGGTTTTCAGCTATATTTTGTTTTACCCATTAACCAAAATGCTGATTTTACCCATCCCAATTCCGATACCCGCAGTTTTATATGGATTTTTATTTTTAGGATACTGCTGGTACGCTTCGCGGCATTCCAGTGATCATATCAATCATGATGCCCACTTCTATGGAGCATTAACCGGTATTTTGATCACGGTCATACTTCACCCGGATATTGTGCCTTATTTTATTGGTCAACTAACAGGAAGCAGGATTTAAATCGAAAAATTCTGCTTGAATGTTCCTTGCTCATCGAGCAAAAAGCTCATGGGATGGTCGGGATCTTTGGTGATTTCGAGTAATACAAATCCCCAAGGCTTCCAGAAATTCTCCAACACCTGTCCGTAAGTTTTGTTTTCCCAGTGGTCGAAGATGGGTTTCGAACTGATTCCCTGCAGCGGCATCGCTTCTACAAAAATGGCCTCATCGGTTGGGAACACAGTGTATTCCGGTAATCTGTTAAAGAGGTAGGCCGAGTAGAAAAATCGAGCACAAATTTCTTCGAACTGAATTGGCTGTAAACTGTGATCGCTAATTTTCTCTAAAATATCCCGGTGGTAGGCCGCATTGGTGCCGTTGTCTTGCAGGCAGGCAATGATCCCAAAATCGCCGGCCCTTAAGCTAAAACTCAGGGTATTAATTTCATCGCGATAGCTGAAAAAGTCTGGTTCCTGATCGAGCTTAAATAGGCAGATGCTCCAAGGGTTTATGCCTTCAAAAACAACCGGTCTCATCAAAGATTGCAGCATCAGGTGCAGCTTGGAGAATTTAAATTGAAGCGATTGCGATAGGTTAAAATTTTCACCCTGCGCCGCCTGTTGACGCATTCCCTGTCTGATTTCATGATAGATGATGCCATAAACCAATTTGGCAATCCATTGAAAAAGTTTTTGCTCGGGCAATGTTTTCAATCCACGGTAACCTGCGGCAAAAGCATTTTCGATTTCCAACTCGAGTGGCTCCAGGTATTGCTCATTGATGCCCATTTCGCACGGAATTTTGATGTCCTTATAGGTCGTAATGCTCTCATCCAACAGTTTAAAAGCTTTCTCTTCTAAACCAAAACGTTTGATGAACCACAGCGGAAAAACGCTGATGCTTTCTGCACTTGATTGCAATTTTTTACCACTTAAAAAGCAATGCTGATGACCGAACTGGAAATTTTTGAAAGGTTCATAAAGAGGTTCCACCATGCTCCAAAGGTAAACAATTGAGCCGATTGCCGGATTTTTTCACGTAATTAGCGATGTAAGCCGAGTGTAAAAATGAGCATCCGAATTCAGGCCAAACCTTTTGAATTAATGTTGAAATATCCGTTCAGTATTTCCGGATATAGCCGTGAGAGCACCCCATTGATGCTTTTGGAGCTCGAATTAGATGGTTTAATTGGTGTTGGGGAAGCATCCATGGTGCCTTATCATGGAGAAAATCTGGCCACCGCTTCGGAATTTCTTTCAAAAGTAAAACTCGACTGGCTCCAAGCACCCTTCAACTTTGATGAACTTAGGGACTATTTAGATGGTTTGGCTCCCGGGAATCCGAATATCAAAGCTGCCATCGACATTGCCCTGCACGATTTGCAGGGAAAAATCGATCAGCGCCCCTGTTGGCAATATTTTGATGTAGACCCTGAGCGGATGCCACTTACGTCTATTACCATTGGCATGGATAGTCGGGAGGTGATTTTGAAGAAAGTGCAGGAAGCCGAACCAGCTCAGATTCTCAAAGTGAAACTGGGTGGTGAAGCTGACAAAATGCTGATCGAAACCATCCGTTCGGTGACAGATAAGCCCTTATTTGTAGATGCCAATCAGGGTTGGAAGGACCGTAATCAAGCTTTGGAGCTGGTCCATTGGTTGCAGGAACAAGGTGTGATGTTAATTGAACAGCCCATGGATAAAAATAATTGGGAAGACAATGCTTGGATCACCGAACAAAGTTCCATTCCGATTTTGGGCGATGAATCCATCCAGCGTATGGCTGATGTTGAAAAAGCAAAAGGTGTTTATCACGGTATCAATATCAAGCTGATGAAAAGTGCCGGCATGCACGAAGCTTGGCAAATGATTCAAATGGCCAGGAAATTGGATCTGAAAATTTTGATTGGTTGCATGAGCGAAACCTCCTGTGCTACCCTAGCGGCTGCGGCATTAGCGCCACTTTGCGATTGGGCCGATTTAGATGGACCTTTTCTGACAAAAAATAACCCATTCCCCAATCCGGATTTTAAGAATGGGAAATGGGTGCTGAATAATTTACCGGGCTTGGGTATTTCTTAATTTCCCCCAATCAAAATCGGCGCAGTTTTACCATTACCCATAATGATGATTTTGGCATTTGGTGATTGAGCCAGCTCTTTTTGAGCTTTGATGGCTTCGTATTGCAACTGCTTATCACTCAAACCGGTCGATAAAATTCGCTGGTAATCGGCAATACCCTGTGCTTCTACACGTTTCCGTTCTGCCTCCTGACGCTCTTTTTGCAAAACGAAGGTCATCTTCTGCGCTTCCTGCTCTGCATTGATCTTAGATTCAATCGTCTTTTTAACTGATTCTGGAAGTGTAATGTTTCGTACCAGTAATTGTTCTAAAACCAAGCCACGTTTCGCAAAACTTTCACTGATGGTTTTATAAATTTTATCTTGAAATTCTTGACGTTTAGTGGAATACAAAGCGACTGCATCATAATAAACTGCATTATCGCGGATGGCTGTACGGCTTACCGGACGAACAATTTTGTCGGTATAATCTTTACCAATTTCTTTCAAAATTCGAGGCGCTTCATTTGCCTGAACTTTGTATAGTACCGATAAGTCGATAATCACCTCCAAACCATCTGCCGACAAAACACGGATCGCATCATCGCCAGATTTATCTCCTTCGTCATGAACGCCAGACATGGTGTAATTCTGAGTTTTTACATCAAAATTGGTTACTTCCATCAGCGGATTAATCACATTCAAGCCGCTGTATAATACCTCATCTTCCACCTTCCCAAATAAGGTTTTAACACCAACTTGTCCGGCATCAATGATCTTGAACATCGAAGAAGAGGCTCCAATTATCAATAAGACAATTCCCGCAATTCGGATGGTACCGGCTAATCGGGTTAAAGGACTTTCTTGGCGTGCTGCCTGGATGCCAAAAATGAGTAATACTGAACCGATGAATAGGAGAATCATATCTGAATATTATTAAATTTATGTTTAAATTATTGTTTTTTCGCAGTTTCACGAACCTTTTTAATCAATCTGATCTTTAAAAAGATCAATAGTGCCAAGGAGAAAATACTGGCAGCCATCATTCCGTAAACACCGTTTTTGAATGCCCAGTAGGTGCTCATCCCCATGCTGAAAATACCAAGATTAAGCCCTACGTTGGCTAAAATTTTCCAGATCATTTTAGTAAACATTCATGCCCGGTTCTATTTCGGCTGCCCAGGCCAAAATGCCACCCTTTAAATTATATAAATCTTGAAAACCCTGGCTTTCCAACTGCATAATTGCCGCTGCACTACGGGCGCCGCTTCGGCAATGTACAATAACTGGCTTATCCTTTGCAATCTTCTCCGTCTCCACCAAAATATTTGCAAGCGGAATGTGTAAACCTTGCAGGTTTGAAACCTCGTATTCGAAAGCCTCTCTTACATCAATCAATTGGAAATCTTCTTGCTGGTCGATCTTCTTTTTTAACTCTTGTACGGTTATTTCTTTCATTTAAGCTGCTTTTATAAACCAAAGGTATCATTTCGGTTCATCAAATTCATGAAAATATTTACTATGCTTGCATAATAAATTTACATTACTTAGATTTGCTATGCTTGCATAGTAAACATGAAGCCAGAAGAGACAATAGACTTTCATTTAAAGGTGGTTTGGCAGAATATTGCCAATACTTATAATCAGTTGGCCGCAGCTTTCGGCATTACTCAGGCTTTGGGTTATACCCTCATAAACATTCAGGAAGAGGGTACTGCAGTTAGCCAGATTGCCAACCTTTTGGGGGTGAAATCAACCAGCCTGTCGAGAATGTTGAACAATATGGAAGAGCTCGGTTTAATCTACCGAAAGGTAGATACCAAGGATAAAAGATCGGTGAAGATTTACCTGACTGATTTTGGAAGAGAAAAGAAACATTTGGCCAAGCAAGTGGTGAAAGATTTTAATCAGTATTTGAATAAAAATCTACAACAAAATGAGCGTAAAGAATTAATTGAGCTGCTCCAAAGAATTAACGAACTAACTTTTGCTTATAAACCCGTTACTGTGGTATGAAAAGAACAATAAAAAAAGTAGCCGTATTGGGCTCCGGAATCATGGGTTCTCGTATTGCCTGCCACTTCGCCAATATTGGCTTGGAGGTATTATTATTAGATATTGCTCCGAAAGAACTCAACGCCGAAGAGCAGGCTAAGGGTCTGAGTTTGGAAGATGCAGCGGTGCGTAACCGTGTGGTGAATACCGCTTTGCAAACAGCGGTAAAATCTAATCCTTCCCCCATTTTTACCAAGCAATCGCTTGCTCGGATCAGCACTGGGAACTTTGAAGATAACATGAAGGATATTGCCACTTGCGATTGGACCATAGAAGTGGTGGTAGAGAACCTCGAGATTAAAAAGAAGGTGTACAACCAGGTGGAACAATTCCGTAAACCGGGCACGTTGATCACCTCCAATACTTCGGGGATTCCCATCCATTTAATGGCCGAAGGTCGTTCTGAAGATTTTAAAAAGAATTTCTGCGGTACGCACTTTTTCAATCCGCCACGCTATCTACGCTTATTAGAAATCATCCCCACCCCCGATACTGACCCGGAGGTTGTAGATTTCCTGATGCATTATGGCGATCAGCTGTTGGGGAAAACCACCGTATTGTGTAAAGACACGCCGGCATTTATTGCCAACCGCGTAGGCGTTTACTCCATCATGGCACTATTGCACTTGGTGGAGAAAATGGATTTGAAAGTTGAGGAAGTGGATAAGTATACCGGGCCTGTTTTGGGCAGACCGAAATCGGCCACCTTCCGAACAACCGATGTGGTTGGCTTAGACACCATGATCAACGTGGCGGGTGGTTTATACCACAATTTGCCAATTGACAAGGCTCACGAGCTGTTTCAGTTGCCTGGTTATGTCCAGAAAATGAAAGAAAATAACTGGTTGGGCGATAAGACCAAACAGGGATTCTATAAAAAAGTAAAAGGCGAAAATGGGAAGAGTGAAATTTTGGTACTCGACCTAAAAACGATGGAATACCGTCCGCAGGAGAAAATTAAATCGGCTACGCTCGAAATGCTCAAACCGATTGAGAATTTGCGTGACCGGATGAAGGCCTATGCCAAGGGAACCGACCGTGCAGGAGAATTTTTCCGAACTTCTTTCTTTGGATTATTTGAATACGTGTCAGATCGAATTCCTGAAATTTCGGATGAGTTGTATAGAATTGATGATGCCATGCGTGCCGGCTTTGGCTGGGAGCTCGGCCCATTTGAAGTTTGGGATGCCATAGGAGTGAAAGAAGCTGTAGAGGGAATGAAAGCCCTTGGTAACGAAGCCGCTCCTTGGGTGCACGAAATGCTGGCGGCAGGCCACACCTCATTTTATCAAATTGAGAATGGCGTCAAAAAATATTACGACATCCCTACCAAAACTTATAAAGCAGTTCCAGGAACAGATGCATTCATCATACTGGACAATATTCGCCCTACCTCTACCATTTGGAAAAACAGCGGAACCACCATTACCGATTTAGGCGATGGTATCATCAACCTCGAATTCCACACCAAGATGAATACCATTGGTGGAGATGTGATTCAGGGAATCAACAAAGCCATTGATCTTGCTGAAAAAGATTACCGAGGCTTGGTCATCGGGAACGATGGAGCCAATTTCTCTGCCGGAGCCAATATCGGAATGGTTTTTATGGCAGCCATTGAACAGGAATGGGATGAAATTAACATGGCTGTCCGGGCATTCCAAAACACCTCCATGCGGCTACGTTACTCTGCTATTCCGGTGGTTTTGGCGCCACATAATCTCAGCTTGGGTGGCAGTTGTGAGTTTAATTTACATGCTGATCATGTACAAATTAATGCCGAAACCTATATGGGCTTGGTGGAGGTTGGTGTAGGATTGATTCCAGGTGGTGGTGGTACTAAAGAGTTCGCCCTGCGGGTATCTGATGAGTTGAAAGATGGACAGATTGATCAGAATGTATTGAAAGATCGTTTCCTGACAATTGCCATGGCCAAAGTTTCTACCTCTGGAGCCGAAGCGGCTGATCTGGGTTATTTGCAGGCCGGCAAGTATTCCATTACCATGAACCGCAGTCGCTTAATTGCTGATGCTAAGGAAAAAGCTATTGAACTTGCTGAAGCGGGTTATGTGCAGCCGGTACGCCGTACCGATATTAAGGTATTGGGTAAATCGGGTTTAGGTATTGTTTACGCCGGAGCCAATTCCATGTTAGCCGGTAACTACATTTCGGAGCATGATAAAAAAATCTCCGAAAAATTAGGTTATGTAATGTGTGGTGGCGATTTATCTGCGCCAGCTAATGTGTCGGAGCAATACCTGCTCGACCTGGAACGTGAAGCTTTTTTATCGCTTTGCGGAGAGAAAAAAACCTTAGAACGTATACAAAGTATTTTAACAAAAGGTAAGCCTTTAAGAAATTGATTTTAGATATGAGTATTGAGTATTGAGAAAATTAACCGAAAAAAATCTCACTACTCATTACTCTGTACTCAATACTAAAAAAATGAAAGAAGCATATATCATAGCAGGATACCGCACAGCGGTAGGTAAAGCTCCCAAAGGTGTTTTTCGCTTTATGCGTGCCGATGATTTGGCCGCTGAGGTAGTGAGAGGATTGGTGGCCTCGGTTCCTAATTTGGATAAGGATCAAATTGACGATGTGATTGTAGGTAATGCCACACCAGAAGCGGAGCAGGGCTTGAATATTGCCCGGATGATTTCTTTGATGGGACTCGATACCGATAAAGTTCCGGGGGTAACCGTTAACCGTTACTGTGCATCGGGCTTAGAAACGATTGCTACGGCTGTGGCTAAAATTCGTTCCGGAATGGCGAATTGTATCATTGCCGGTGGGGTGGAAGTAATGTCGGGCATGCCTTTTGGTGGATGGAAACTCGTTCCTAATCCGGAAGTAGCTAAAGCCAACCCAGATTGGTACTGGGGAATGGGCTTAACCGCAGAGGCCGTTGCCAAAGAATTTGAAGTGAGCCGTGAAGCGCAAGATGAATTTGCCTTTCAATCGCATCAAAAAGCAGTCAAAGCCATTCAAAATGGTCATTTGAAAGATGGTGTATTGCCTATCACCGTAAAGGAGAATTACCTCGATGAAAATCTGAAAAAGAAAACAAGGGAATATGTGGTTGATACTGATGAAGGTCCACGTGCCGATACCAGCATCGAAAAATTGGCCAAACTGAAACCTGTTTTTGCGGCCAATGGCTGTATCACTGCCGGAAACTCCTCCCAAACTTCAGATGGAGCGGCATTTGTGTTGATTGTTTCGGAAACAATGCTCAAGCAATTGAATGTGCAACCCATTGCCCGTTTGGTGAGTTATGGAGTCGCTGGCGTTCCGCCGCGGATCATGGGTATTGGTCCGGTGGAAGCCATTCCTTTTGCTTTAAAAAACGCCGGCATGAAACAAGATCAACTCGATTTAATTGAACTGAATGAAGCCTTTGCCTCACAATCGCTGGCCATCATCAATAAACTGGGATTGAATAAAGATATGGTGAACGTAAATGGAGGAGCCATTGCATTGGGTCACCCGCTCGGCTGTACCGGTGCCAAGCTCACTGTTCAAATATTGAATGAATTAAAACGACAAAATAAAAAATACGGCATGGTAACCATGTGTGTGGGAACAGGCCAGGGAGCAGCAGGAATTTTTGAACTCCTATAATTAGAAATTATCAAGTTTAATAAGACTTAATTATCAGATTTTAAGGCAATGGAAGCAACAAAAAATGCCATCAAAGGTGGCGAATTCATCATCAAAGAAACGGAAGCAGCCGATGTGTTCATCCCGGAGGAGTTTGATGAAGAACAATTAATGATCAAAAAAACTTGTGAAGACTTTTTGGAAGCAGAAGTCTATCCCAATCTGGATCGTATTGATAAGCTGGAAGAAGGCTTGATGCCTAGTTTACTAGATAAGGCCGGGGAGCTGGGCTTATTAGCAGTGTCCATCCCTGAAGCGTATGGCGGTTTTGGCAAAAATTTCAATACGTCCATGCTGGTAGCCGATATTTTGGGAGCAGGTCACTCCTTCGCGGTAGCCATTTCGGCCCATACCGGTATTGGTACCCTACCCATTTTATATTACGGTAATGAAGCTCAGAAAGCAAAATACATTCCTAAACTGGCCAGTGGGGAGTGGAAAGCATCTTATTGCTTAACAGAACCCAACTCTGGTTCCGATGCCAATTCGGGCCGTACCAAAGCTACCTTGAACAAAGAAGGCACTCATTACATTATTAATGGTCAGAAAATGTGGATCACCAATGGTGGTTTCGCCGATATTTTCATTGTTTTCGCTAAGATTGAGGATGATGAAAACCTGACTGCTTTTATCGTAGAGAAAGATTTTGGCGGTATCACGATGAATCCGGAAGAACATAAGATGGGTATCAAAGGATCTTCTACCCGCCAGGTGTTTTTCAACGATTGCCCGGTGCCGGTAGAAAACATGCTATCCGATCGTGAAAATGGATTTAAAATTGCGGTGAATATCCTCAACATCGGACGAATCAAATTAGGAGCAGCGGCCATTGGTTCTTCCCGTAAGGTGATTGACCACGCCATTAATTATGCCAACGAACGGGTACAATTCAAATTACCGATCTCTAAATTTGGAGCTATCCGTTACAAATTAGCGGAAATGTCGGTTCGGAATTTTGCCATTGAGAGCGCCGCCTACCGTGCCGGTCAGAATATTGACGATGCCTATGATGCATTGGTAGCCGGAGGTATGGAAGCAGGAAGAGCCAAGCTGAAATCAACAGAGCAGTTTGCGGTTGAATGTGCCATTTTGAAAGTTTGGGGTTCAGAAATGTTAGATTATGTGGTGGATGAAGGAGTACAGATTTATGGTGGTATGGGCTATTCGGCCGAAGCGCCAATGGACCGTGCTTATCGCGATAGCCGGATCAACCGTATTTTTGAAGGTACCAATGAAATCAACCGATTGTTGATTGTTGATATGCTTTTAAAACGTGCCATGAAAGGCGAGTTGGATCTGATGGGACCTGCACAGGCGGTTGCTGGGGAGTTGATGTCCATTCCTGAATTTGGTGAAGAAGATGAAAGCTTATTTGCTGCCGAAAAGAAAATTCTGAAAAATCTTAAAAAAGCAGGTTTAATGATTGCCGGATCTGCGGTTCAAAAACTGATGATGAGTTTAGCTAAAGAACAGGAAATCCTGATGAATATTGCTGATATCATTGGTTATGTGTACGTGGCAGAATCTACTTTGTTAAGGGTAGAGAAACTAGTAAAAATGCGGGGAGAAGCCGCGGTACAGGGACAATTAGACATGATGCGTATTTACTTGCACGAGGCAGTAGATCAGGTTTACCTGGCCGGCAAGGAAGCCCTTTATTCTTTTGCCGAAGGTGATGAGTTGAGCATGATGTTGGTGGGACTTCGCCGTTTTACCAAAGTCCAGCCATTCAATGTAAAAGAAGCACGTCAGCGTCTTGCCAAACAGCTGATCGAAGCAAACAAATATTGTTATTAAGATTGTTAATAGAATCGCTCAAAGCCGTTTCGAATTTCCGAAACGGCTTTTTTGTTAATTGATGTTAAAGAATCGTTTTTTACGTTTAATTAGATAAATTTGTAGTCCACATTTGAGGATGATGAAGTTAGTTTTTACTTTTCTGTTTACTATGATTGCACTTTTTAGTGCTTGTAACAAAGAATATCCTGGTATTGAAGAATTGGATGCACAGTTGGTGGCTGAGTACATTCAGAAAAACAACCTCAACATGCAGGAATACAAGCAAACAGGCATCTATTATCAGGTGATTAAGCAAGGTACCGGACCTTCATTGGATTATACCAAACAAATTCCACTTATTTATACAGTCAAAAATTTAGCTGGTACTTACAGCGCTACAGACACATTTGTTAACCGATATGCCAATTGGTTCGGATATTTCCGTCCGGATTCATTAAGAGAAGTGATGATGAGCAGTGCATTGAAGCAAGGGGGAACGGTACGAGTCATCCTGCCATCTCGTTTCGCTTTTGGTAAATTCGGTAGCGGAGGAATTCCGGGTAACAGTTCTTTAGACTATACCATTTCTGTTATTACGGCTTCCAAATTGCCGGAGTATGAAGATTTCATCATCAATAAATACTTGGAAAAGAATGGTCTAACAGGATTTACTAAGACTGCATCGGGTTTATATTATAAGATAGGAGAGCCTGGTGCTGGATCCACCATCACCAACGCAAGTGTCCTAACCTTAGAATATAGCGGTAAGCTCTTCAATGGTACGGTTTTCGATAAGACCAGTACGGGAGCGACTGCCACTTTTACATTGGGCACTTTAATTGAAGGTTGGAAGGAAGGCTTGCCATACATTAAAAAGGGTGGAAGTATTCGACTCATCATTCCTTCTCAGCTTGCATACGGCGTGCAGGGAAGTGGAACCATCCCGCCTTTTTCTTGTTTGGATTTTGATATCAAGGTAAAAGACGTCCAGTAAGTATCTTTGTTACTTCTCTAATGCCTTCTTGAATACATCCAGTACCCTGTTTCTGGCGAAGCTATGATCTACAATTGGTTTTGGATAACGAAAGGGATCGTTAAACTCTGGGATCCACTTTTTGATATAATTTAGTTGCGGATCAAATTTTTGAGTTTGAAGCGCTGGATTAAAAACCCGAAAATAAGGGGCAGCATCGTTTCCGCAACTGGCGGCCCATTGCCAACCACCCACATTACTCGACTGTTCGTAGTCGAGTAATTTTTTGGCAAAATAAGCTTCACCCCAGCGCCAGTCAATTAATAAGTGTTTAGTTAGAAAACTAGCTGCGATCATCCGTACCCGATTGTGCATGAAACCGGTGGCATTTAATTCACGCATTCCGGCGTCAACAATAGGATACCCCGTCCTTCCTTCGCACCAGGCTGTAAATTCATCCACATTATTTCTCCAGGCTATCCGGTCATATTCAGGTTTGAAAGCTTTGTGAGTAGTATGCGGAAAATGCCATAAAATCATAAAGTAAAACTCCCGCCAGATCAGTTCCATCAACCATGTTTTATCTTTTGCCAAATAACCGTATTTAACTAATTCTCTGATGCTCACAGTTCCAAAACGAAGATGGATGCCAATACGAGAAGTGCCCTTAATTGCAGGAAAATTGCGCTTCTCGCCATAGTTGGCAACGATATTTTGATATTCTTTTGGAGGTAGGGATACGGTAGTGGCCTCGAAGCGCATACTTTTCAATGAGGGAAGCTCACGGGTATTATCCTGTTCAAAATGAGAAAGTAATTTTTCAGATGGGTAGTTTGCCAGCTCCTGCTGCTCAAATTTTTGCAACCACTTACGGCTATAGGGAGTAAAAACCGTATAAGGCTTGCCGTCGTCTTTTGTTACTTCATCTTTCTCAAAAATCACCTGATCTTTAAAAAGTTGAAAGCCAATATTTTGGTTTGCAAAGAACTCAGTTAATTTCCCATCACGCTCACTAGCGTAAGGCTCGTAATCTTGATTGGTAAAAACATTCTTTACTTCAAATTCACCCAGAATTTCTTGCCAGGCTTTGGCAGGCTCATGGTATTTTACCAATAGCGAGGAGCCAATCTGTTGAAGTTGTTCTTGGATAGCTTCCAGTTCTCGATGTATGAAACTGACACGGGCATCTGTTTTATCTTCCAGCTGATCGAGGATGTTCTTATCAAAAATAAACAAGGGGACCACCGGTAATCCAGCGTTTAAAGCTTGATAAAGGCCATGATTGTCGTTCAGCCTCAAATCCCGGCGGAACCAAAATATGTTAACGATGGGTTTAGGCATAGAGATCTTTGAGGGTGGGTTCCAGCTCGGGGAAATCAAAAGTAAATCCGGCATCCATGATTTTTTGTGCACTTGTTTTGGTACTGCCTAGTACAGCCGCACTCATTTCGCCCATGGCTAGTTTGAGTACAAAGCCCGGAACGGCAGGTAGCCATAAGGGTTTGTTAAATTGTTTGGCAATGGCCTTGGTCAGTTCCAAATTAGTAGCCGGATGTGGGCCTACCATATTGTAAATTCCCTCTAATTTTTCATTTTCCAGCGCAAACTCATACATCTTCACCACATCTTTCCAATGGATCCAAGAAACCCATTGGTTACCGCTTCCCAAAGCAGCACCCAATCCAAATTTAACCGGACGGGCAATTTCTGCCAGCGCACCACCGGCGGTGTCGAGCACAATTCCGGTTCTGAATTTCACTATTCTCAATCCCAATTCTTTGCCTTCATCTACCGTTTGCTCCCAGGCAATGCACGATTCAGCTAAAAATCCTGTACCTGCAGGACTGGATTCCGTCATCAGTTCTTCTCCCCGGTCGGCATAAAAACCAATGGCAGCCGCCGAAATAATATGTTTTACGGTGGGTGAAGCTTGCTTCTTGATTAAGTCATAAATGAGCCTGATGGAGTTGGTCCGGCTGTTGATGATATCTTGTTTCCGTTTCTCGGTCCAGCGCTTGTTAACAATTCCTTCACCGGCAAGGTGTATCACTGTTTCCACACCTGCTATGCATTCCTCATCAATCTGCCCTTTTTCTACGTTCCAAACAAATGTTTTCAGCCTTTCATCGGTCGAAGGTTTGAATTGACGACTCAACAAATGGATTCGATAACCCTTATCGAGTAATGCCCGGCATAAATGTTTGCCTATGAGGCCGGTGCCTCCGGTAATCAAAACTGTTTTATTCGTCATGGTGCATTCAAAAATTGCTATTTTTAATCAATTATTCATTCATTCTGGATAATTTAACACCCCAAAGACAAAATCATCATACATGCTTTATCAGAAACACATTTTTATTTGCACCAATCAACGTCCGGAGGGTTCGAGGGTATGCTGTGGCGAAGAAAGAGGGCTGGCTTTAACGGCTGCTTTCAAGAAAGCCATCAAAGATCGGGGACTCAATACAGAGATGAGGGCGCAAAAAGCAGGCTGTTTTGATATTTGCGAGCAAGGCCCTAATGTGATCATTTATCCAGAGGGGACTTGTTATGGTAAAGTTCAGCTAAGTGATGTGGAAGAAATCGTGAGTGAGCATTTGGAAAATAATCGAATCGTAGAACGATTGGTTATTGATTCTAATAATTTAAAATAATCAGTTTTGGCCAAAGTAATCGTTATTGGGGCAGGTATTGCAGGTATTGCATCGGCCATTCGAATGGCTGTAAAAGGACATGCTGTGCAAGTTTATGAGGCTAATTCCTATCCTGGTGGTAAATTATCCTCCTTCAGTATGCACAATTTCAGGTTCGATGCCGGACCGAGTTTGTTTACCATGCCTCAGTATGTGGATGAATTATTTGAGTTGGCCGGTAAAAATCCGAGAGATTATTTCAATTACACAAAGTTGGATACGGTTTGCAATTACTTTTATGAGGACGGCACCCGGATCAAAGCTTGGTCGGACCCGGAAAAACTGGCCCACGAAATTGCTGCAAAAACCAAAGATACCGCCGATTCGGTTCGGGGTTTTCTGAAATACAGTTCCAGAATTTACGACATTACGCATCGCATTTTTCTGGAAAGTAGCTTGCACCGCATCTCTTCTTATTTGAACTGGCAAACGCTGAAATCAATTCTTCGTTTCCCTAAGATTGATGCTTTCAGGAGTATGCATGAGGCCAATTCTGATTTTTTTAAAGACGATAAAACGATCCGGTTTTTTAACAGATACGCTACCTATAACGGGTCAAATCCTTACAAAGCTCCGGCAACGCTCAATGTGATCCCTCATTTAGAGCAGTCTTTTGGAGCGTATTTTCCGGAGGGAGGCATGTATGCCATTACCCAGAGTTTGGTAAAACTGGCTCAAGAATTGGGCGTAGTGTTTCATTATAATTCGCCTGTTGAAGAAATTTTGGTGGAGAAAAATCACATCAAAGGAATCAAACTTAAAAACGGAACCGAACTAGCCGATTTCGTGATTTCTAACATGGATGTTTGGTTTACTTATCGCCAATTATTAAAAAATCAACAAGCTCCTCAGCGTATTCTCCATCAGGAACGAAGCAGTTCGGCTCTCATTTTTTATTGGGGGATCAACGCAGTTTTTGCGGAATTGGATGTCCACAATATTTTCTTCAGTGAAGACTATCAACGAGAGTTCGACGCCATTTGGGCTGATAAAAAAATAGATGTCGATCCAACGGTTTATGTGCACATCAGTTCAAAATGCCAGTCGGAAGATGCGCCCCAAGGTGGAGAAAACTGGTTTGTGATGATCAATGTGCCAGCCAACGAAGGACAAGATTGGGACCTCCTCATCGCGGAAGCAAGAAAAAACATCCTTGAAAAATTATCAAGAAATTTGGGTAAGCAGATAGCTGATTTGATTGTTTGTGAAGAAGTGTTGGATCCCAGAAGTATTGAGCGCAAGACCTCCTCTTATCAGGGGTCATTGTATGGAAGCAGTTCGAACAATCAATTTGCCGCATTCCTGAGGCACGCCAATTTCTCGTCTAAAATCAAGAACCTGTACTTTGTGGGTGGCAGCGTCCATCCTGGCGGTGGCATCCCCCTGGCTTTACTTTCTGCCAGAATTGTGGATGAGCTATCTACTTGATTGCTAATTGCTTGCAGAAATAACTATCTTTAACACATGCATCCGCCAAAGCAACATCCCATCATCCATTTTTTTTTCTCCTGGTATATCAACCGACTCATTCGCTCAGATTTTAAAAGATTTGATTTTGACCGTGTAGAGGTAGATCCAAACCGGGCGATTTTGTTGTTGGCCAATCATTTTTCCTGGTGGGATGGCTTTCTACTTTTTCAGCTAAATCGACTTTTGTTCAGAAAGAGATTCCACATCATGGTGACCGAAGAAAATTATCGTGAGGTTTGGTTTTTGAAATATTTAGGAGCTTTTTCGGTGAAGAAAAAATCGAGAAGCATACTTGAAACTTTAAATTATGCAGGTTCATTACTCAATGACCCGAGAAATTTAGTGGTCATCTTTCCACAAGGTAAATTGTACTCATCGCATGCGGATGATATCATTTTTGAAAAAGGATTGATGAACATCATCAACTCTTCTCAGAAGAATTTTCAGTACCTGTTTGCAGCTATTTTAACCGATTATTTCGAACACCGCAAACCTACCGTAAAGTGTTTCCTCCAAACTTGGGAAGGAGCGGAGTTTACCAGTTTACAACTGATCAAGAGTGAGTATAACAAGCATTATGATGCATCAAAAAAGCAACAAAATCAGTTAAGTGTTTAGTATGGCGGTTATTTATTTTGTTTTTTTCTTCCTGATTTTGCGGTTTTCCGTCACCTTATTCAACTATCTTTCCCGACCATTTTTGCCGCTGAGTCCTAAGGTTTATCAGGATCTGGTTTCTGTTTTGATACCCGCACGTAATGAAGCAAAAAACATCATCCAGCTGCTCGAATCTTTGCAAAAGCAAGATTATGAGCAAATAGAAGTGATCGTGTTAGACGATGATTCGGAAGACGATACGTATCAAATTTGTCATGAGTTTGGCAAACAGGATTCGCGTTTCAGGGTAGAAAAGGGCAAGCCACTGGCTGCTGGATGGCTTGGAAAAAATTATGCCTGCCATCAGTTAGCACAGCTCGCCAAAGGAAAGTATCTGATTTTTTTAGATGCAGATGAAAAGGTTCAACCAGGTCTATTGCAAGCGGCAGTGCATCGGATGAAAACCCAAAAACTCGACTTATTGAGTTTGTTTACCAATCAACAAATGCCTGGTTTTGGAGAAAAACTGGTGGTACCCCTGATGCACTTTTTACTCCTCAATCTTTTACCGCTTCGTTTGGTCCGATTGTCTTCCAATCCTTCTTTTTCGGCTGCAAGTGGGCAGTTCATGATGTTCGATGCGGCACATTATGCCAAAAATCAATGGCACGAACAAGTAAAGGGCAGGGTGGTAGAAGATATTGAGATCATGAAACAGCTCAAAACTGCTCGTGGACGTGCGGAAACCCTATTGGCTAATGGGCTCATTTATTGTAGGATGTATCACAGTTTTGGCGAAGCCATATCAGGGTTCAGTAAAAATTTCCTGGCAGGCTTTGCTTACAGTATTCTTGGCTTATTTTTATACCTGTTTTTGGTTTTGATTGGCCCCTTGGCGATGGCTTGGTTTTTAGGACTGAACCTGACCCTGCTGGCCCTGGCACTCATCGCTCTCAGTAGGGTGATGATTGCCTTGTTATCCGGACAATCTGTTTTTTGGAACTTGCTATTTCACCCGCTCCAAATGCTGATTTTGTTGTATGTCGCCGTCTTATCAATGCAAAAATATTTAACTAGCACCAATACATGGAAAGGAAGAAATATCCCCAGCTCCAAAACCGAAGCTCATTGATCATCAGTGGATTGGTTTTGCTTTTTCATGTGGTGGGCCTCTATGGCTTTATTGATGCAGAACGAACAGCCTCGTTTATCAAACTGGTACCCATGCATTTGCTGCTGATGCTGGCATTGATGTTGATCAGTCAGCCAGAAAAGAGCCGCAACTTTCTGTTATTTGTAGTCACTATCTACATCGCTGGATATTTGATTGAATTTCTGGGGGTACATACTGGTTTAATTTTTGGCGAGTACCGATACGGCCCTACTTTAGGCTTCAAGCTTGCCGAAATTCCCTTGTTGATCGGAGTAAATTGGGTGCTGCTCATTTACAGTGTGGGCGTAAGTGTAGAAGCTTTAGGACTGAAAAGCACCTTGCTTAAATCGGTATTGGGGGCAAGTATATTGGTATTGCTCGATTTCTTAATTGAGCCTGTAGCCATTCATTTTAATTATTGGGATTGGGCCAGTGCAACCATCCCCTTACAAAATTACATCGCCTGGTTTTTGTTTTCTTTTGCAGGATGTTGGCTATTCAACCGACTAACTTTTAATAAAGTAAATTTGGCGGCAAGTGTTTTGCTGGTTGCACAATTCTTGTTTTTTATAGGACTCAATATAATGCGCTAACAAATACATTTTTGTATTTTTGAGATAGATGACTTATCAACTAAAAGTAAGTATAGACGGCGATTCCGGATTTTGTTTCGGGGTGGTTTATGCAATAGATATGGCCGAAGAGATTTTGGCGGAGCAGGGTTACTTATACTGCCTTGGCGATATTGTGCACAACGATGAAGAAGTAGAGCGATTAAAAGTCAAAGGATTAAAAATCATCGAACACGATGATTTAAAATCATTAAAAAACGAAAAGGTGTTGATAAGGGCTCATGGAGAAGCACCCGAAACTTATCGCATCGCTTTAGAAAATAACATCACCCTGATTGATGCTTCTTGCCCAGTGGTTTTGAAATTGCAGAATCGCATTAAAAACTCTTACGATGAGCAGGAAAAGATCTTGATTTTTGGGAAACACGGACATGCGGAAGTGATCGGTTTACAAGGTCAAACCAATAATAATGCCTTGGTTTTTCAGGATATTGCCGAATTAGACGAGGTGGAATTACCTCAAAATTTCACCCTGTACAGTCAAACTACCAAGAGTACCGATAAATTTTATCAAATCAAGGAAGAGCTCATCAACCGGGGCTACGAAGTGAAAGCGCATGATACCATTTGTCGACAAGTATCAAATCGCGATAAAGAACTACCAGAATTCGTTAAAAATTTCGACAAAATCGTTTTTGTTTCCGGAAAGAAATCTTCTAATGGCAAAGTGTTGTATGAGGTTTGTCGCAAACACAATCCCAATACTTATTTTGTATCGAGCAGCGATGAGCTGAGTAAGACCATGTTCAATGTTGGTGAAAGTGTAGGCATTTGTGGTGCTACCTCAACGCCCATGTGGCTGATGGAAGAAGTAAAACAGGTACTCGAATCTTATTAATAAAAAGCCTCCTGAACTGAAGGCTTTTTTGTTATCCCATGTTATGATAAACCGCTTGGACATCGTCGTCCTCTTCCAGTTTATCAATTAATTTTAAAACATCAGCAGCCTGTCCTTCCGAAACCTCAGTAGTTGATAGGGCAACTCGCTCCAATTTGGCACTTAAAACCTCGATGCCTTTTTCTTCCAACATTTTCTGCATCTTACCGAAGTCTTCAAATGCAGTATGTATCACAGCTACATCTTTGCCTTCTTCACCTTCCTCCACATATAAATCTTCCAATCCCGCATCGATCAGTTCGAATTCAAGTTCCTCTAAATCCATATCTCCCGGATCAAAACGGAAAACCGACTTGCGATTAAAGATGAAATCCAAGGAACCAGTTTTACCTAAAGTACCATCACATTTGTTGAAGTAACTCCGTACGTTGGCAACCGTTCTGTTGGTATTATCGGTGGCAGTTTCTACCAGAACTGCCACTCCATGTGGGCCATAGCCCTCATAAACTAATTCTTCATAATTGCTTTCGTCCTTATTGCTGGCTCTTTTAATGGCTGCTTCCACCCGGTCTTTAGGCATGTTTACGGCCTTGGCATTCTGAATAGCGGTACGCAAACGTGAATTGGCATCCGGATTGGGTCCGCCGGCTTTTACGGCCATTACAATTTCTTTTCCCAAACGGGTAAACTGAACGGCCATTTTGGCCCAGCGCTTAAATTTTCTTTCTTTTCTAAATTCGAAGGCTCTTCCCATACAATTGAGTTTATTTCTTAAGATTATTTAACATCTCTGCGGTCATTTCTTTTAAGTCGAACTTTAATTTCCAGCCCCAGTCTTTTTGGGCATAAGTATCGTCTATAGATTTAGGCCAGCTATCGGCAATGGCCTGGCGGGGATCATTCTCCTTGTAGCTGATGCTGAAATTTGGAAGATGTTTCCGGATTTCGACAGCCAACATTTCGGGTGTAAAGCTGATTCCTCCCAAATTATAGCTGGAGCGGATGCTTATTTTTTCAGCCGGTGCGTCCATCAGTTCTAAAGTAGCACGAATGGCATCATTCATAAACATCATGGGCAAGGCAGTATTTTCAGACAAGAAACACTCGTAGCTGTTTTTGGCCAGTGCTTCATGAAATATATGAACGGCATAATCGGTCGTACCTCCGCCGGGGGCAGCTTTCCAGCCAATCAATCCCGGATAGCGGATGCTGCGCACATCCAGGCCGTATTTCTGAAAGTAATATTCGCACCAACGTTCTCCGGCCAATTTACTAAAGCCGTAAACGGTATTGGGATCCATTACACAATATTGAGGTGTATTTTCGCGAGGTGAGTTCGGCCCGAATACTGCAATGGAACTAGGCCAGAATACATTTTTCACCTTGAATTCCAATGCTAGATCCAATACGTTTAAAAGGCCATCCATGTTCAGCTCCCAGGCTTTTTTAGGTTTTTGTTCGCCTACGGCTGATAAAAGTGCTGCCAACAAATAAACTTGTGTAGGCTGATATTTTTCAAAAAGCTTACGCAAGCCCGATACATCCAGCACATCCGCCTGCTCAAAAGGGCCATCTGTTTCAAGCGGTTCTTTGATATCGCATGCGATCACCTGATTTTCACCAAATTTTTGTCTCAAAGCGGTTACCAGCTCGGTGCCGATCTGTCCGTTTGAACCTAATACCAGAATTGTTTCTGCCATGTTTTTACACTTTGGCACAAAGGTAAAAAAATACCATCATCTGCTATCAATTCAGTTGAGTAGCTACGATACATGGCCTGATGTAGGTCTTTACCTTCCCACTGAGGTCGAAAACTTGCAGGTGAATCAAATAAACCCCAATTGGAACCCTTTCTGATCGATCGTTTAAGCCATCCCAAATAAAGGCACCCTTTGTTCCCAGCGTCATGTTTTTTACTAAATATCTTACTGGCGCCCCCTGATCTGAATAAATTCGGAGATTGGCTACCCATCCGGCTTGCGCAAATTGATAATGAATGGTCAAGGCATCTTCAAAACCATCATTATCGGGTGAGAGGGTGGTAGATTCGAGACTCAGATCTTCTGAAAGTGCTTGGCCTGTAATGAATTGAGAGTTTTGGTAACCGGGTGTTGCAAACCCTACGCTGGCAGCTGCCGAGCGAAAGTTACTAGGTTCATTAGAAGCAATGGCGAAGCTGCTGCGTTCCAAGGATACACCCTCTGCATTTTTGATCAGTGGGAAATGCATGTTTTCTGTATAGTTGAATTGGTCGATGAAGATTGAATCGGACCGAATGAGCAGCACGACACCTGCGTCATCGTTAAATGCAGGCAAGCTATTAACTTCTATGAGTTTGTCTGCATGCGCTGCCGGGTATTCCGTTTGGATGTTGATGGAATTCGTGCTGATGGCTAGGTACCCTTGCGATTGAATTAACAATTGTGTCGGGCTGATACTTTTAATCGCAATCAAACTGTCTTTTTCGTTCAGGCTGGCAATACGCAGATCTTTCAGGTCCAGATCATGATCACTATTATTATAGATCTCCACAAAATCAACTCCGCCAGTTTTGGGATTAAAGAGGATTTCGCTGATCAACAAATCTCCCTTTTTTATTTGATCGGCCAGGTAAAATGAAATACTGTTGTTCGGAGCCGTCAGCAAGTCCCCTTTACAATCACTCACCGATCCGCAACTCAAGGTATAATTTTTACCTAAGGCGGGCGCTACTCCAAAAGTCATTCTCACTTCCTGAAAAAAAGGCCCAATGGCGACTGCGGTTAATGGCTGGCCTACCCCGTTGTTAAGGCTGTAATGTAGCGGATTGGCAGCAGAGGTGCTGTCTACAAAACGATTGAATTGAACGCTCAGTGTTACTTGATCAAGCATTTCGGCTGAAATTACTTTCAAGGGTTCAACCGGAACATTTGGCAAATAAACGCTGTTGATTTGAGCAGGTGTTCCACCAGCAATATGTTGACTGGCTGCCCAGTTTTGAATACCTGAACAATAAGCTTTTGGGTTGATGAGTTCCAGCGACCAGCCACCCTGTTTTTTAAGCGCATCCTTATACCAGCTATCCGTATAATTTACCTGGTT
>CANHCS010000009.1 GCA_947459195.1 Sphingobacteriaceae bacterium | reverse complement strand
AGAAAAAGAGTTAGAAGCTAAAACAGCTGAACTCGGCACAGACACCGTTGAGGTGAAAGAAACAGAAATCATTGAGTCTGAAGCAGATTCATTGTCTATCGAGGAGATCAAATCTACCACGATGGTTACCCCTTCCGGCGATTTCGACTGGGATGCGGATGACAAAGGTTTTGGCAATTACAGTCAAGCTGAACGCGAAAAGCTGGAAGCAATGTATGCCGGAACATTCAATTCAATCACTAAAGGAGAGATCATCTCTGGTATAGTGGTTTCTATCAACAACAAAGATGTGGTATTGAACATCGGTTTCAAATCTGATGGTTTGGTATCGCTTTCTGAGTTCCGCGATACGCCTGATTTGAAAATTGGCGATACCGTGGAGGTGTTTGTAGAGTCACAAGAAGATGCCAACGGACAGTTGGTATTATCTCGCAAACGTGCTAAGACCCAAAAATCTTGGGAATTAATTAATGAAGCCTTAGAAAAAGACGAAATCATCAATGGTTACGTGAAAAGCCGTACCAAAGGTGGTTTGATCGTTGATATTATGGGCGTTGAAGCCTTCTTGCCAGGTTCACAGATCGATATCAAGCCGATCCGTGACTACGATATTTACGTAGGTAAGACTATGGAATTCAAAGTTGTTAAAATCAACCACGAGTTTAAAAACGTGGTGGTATCGCACAAAGTGCTGATTGAAGACGATTTAGAAAGCCAAAAAGTAGAGATCGTTTCTAAATTAGAAAAAGGTCAGGTACTGGAAGGAACTGTTAAAAACATTACCGATTTCGGTGTATTCATCGATTTAGGTGGCGTAGACGGTTTGTTACACATTACAGATATTTCATGGGGACGTATTGAGCACCCACGTGAGGTATTAACCTTAGATCAAAAAATCAATGTGGTTGTTTTAGACTTTGATGATGACAAAAAACGCATCGCCTTAGGTTTAAAACAATTAACTTCTCACCCTTGGGAAGCTTTAAATACCGAATTAGCAGTAGGTTCTAAAGTAAAAGGTAAAATTGTAACTGTAGCTGACTACGGTGCATTCTTGGAGATCGTTCCAGGTGTGGAAGGATTGATCCACGTATCTGAAATGTCTTGGTCTCAAAACTTACGTAACCCTCAAGAATTTATGAAAGTGGGTGATGTAATTGAGGCACAAGTATTAACCTTAGATCGCGATGAGCGTAAAATGAGCTTAGGTATTAAGCAATTAACGCCTGATCCTTGGAAAGACTTAGCTAAACGCTACCCTGTAGGCAGCAAACAAACTGCCGTGGTGAAAAACATGACCAATTTCGGTGTGTTTGTTGAGCTGGAAGATGGCATCGACGGTTTGATCCACATTTCAGATCTATCTTGGTCTAAAAAAGTAAATCACCCTAACGAGTTTACCAAAGTTGGTGAAACTTTAGAAGTAGTGGTTTTAGAATTAGACGAAGAGAATCGCAAATTGAGCTTAGGTCACAAACAATTGGAAGAAAACCCTTGGGAAACTTTCGAGACCGTGTTCACTTTAGATTCAGTTCACCAAGGAACCGTTTTAAAAGTAACTGACAAAGGTGCCGTTATTGCTTTACCATATGGTGTAGAAGGCTTCTGCCCTACCAAGCACATGGCTAAACAAGAAGGCGGAGCGATCAAAGCTGAGGAAACTGCCGATTTCAGAATCATCGAATTCAACAAAGATTCTAAGCGTATCGTTGTTTCTCACGCCCGTATTTGGGAAGAAGTGAAAGCTGAAGAACGCAAAGAAGAAATCAGTCAGAAGAAAAAAGATGCAAAAGCAGCTCAAAGTGCCGTTAAAAAAGTGAAAGACTCTGTTGAGAAATCTACTTTGGGCGACTTAGATGTGCTCTCGCAACTGAAAGCCAGCATGGAAGGTGCAGAAACAAAAGCTGCAAAAACCAAAAAAGCTGCCAAAGAAGATGATGCTGAATAATTAAGCAAACTCTTGATACAAAAGCCCCTCTGAATTTCAGAGGGGCTTTTTTGTTCCTGTCATCCTCAACCCGTAGAAGGATGAACTGGCCCAACTTTATACAAGCTCAAGGTGACTGAAAAATTATTTCATAAATTTTTTCTATTTTTACCGCAATCCAAAGCAAGATGCAAAATTTAACTCTGCTCGACGGTCAGAAATTCCAGATCACCATACAGCGTCTTTGCCATCAATTAATAGAAAATCACAACGACTTTTCCGAATCTGTCATCATCGGCATACAGCCAAGAGGGATTTATTTGGCCAAAAGAATTACCGACGAACTGCACCAACTCTTACCAAAAGCCAGTATCACCCACGGTAATCTGGATATCACCTTTTTCAGAGACGATATCCGCACCAATAAAGACCTGCCACCCGCTTCCAGTACTCAGATCGACTTCATGATCGAAGATAAGCGGGTCGTTTTGGTGGATGATGTATTGTGGACCGGCAGAACCATCAGGGCAGCTTTGGATGCACTTTTAGCATTTGGCAGACCTAAAAAAGTTGAATTATTGGTTTTGGTAGATCGGCGTTTCTCTCGACAATTACCCATCGAGCCCGATTACATCGGCATGCAGGTAGACTCTGTAGATTCACAAAAAGTGATCGTTTGCTGGAAAGAAACCGATCAAAAAGATCAAATCACCTTAATTTCAGGAAAATAATATGGCAGATCAACATCAAAAGCTCAGCACCAAACACCTCCTAGGTATCAAAGATCTGACACCAGGAGACATTCAGCTGATTTTTGAAACTGCCGATAATTTCAAAGACGTTTTAAACCGACCCATCAAAAAGGTACCCTCTTTGCGGGACATTACCATTGCCAATATCTTTTTCGAAAACTCTACCCGCACCAAATTGTCTTTCGAACTGGCTGAAAAACGCCTTTCTGCCGATGTCATCAGCTTTGCAGCCTCCTCTTCATCGGTAAGCAAGGGCGAAACGCTCATCGATACGGTCAACAATATTTTGGCCATGAAGGTGGACATGGTGGTAATGCGTCATCCGCTTGCCGGTGCCGGATTATTTTTGAGCAAACATGTAGATGCTCAAATCATCAACGCGGGTGATGGAGCGCATGAGCATCCTACACAAGCCCTGCTCGATGCCTTCTCCATCCGTGAGAAATATGGTGAGGTAGCTGGTAAAAAAGTAGCCATTATTGGGGATATTCTTCATTCCAGAGTGGCGCTATCCAATATCCTTTGCTTACAAAAACTGGGCGCCGAAGTAATGGTTTGCGGCCCCACTACACTCATTCCAAAACACATCAACAGCCTTGGTGTAAAAGTGGAGCATGATTTATTAAAGGCACTGAACTGGTGCGATGTGGCCAATATGCTCCGCATACAGCTGGAGCGTCAGGAGATGCGTTATTTTCCTTCATTAAGAGAATACAGCATGCTTTACGGGCTCAATAAGCAAATTCTCGATTCGCTGGATAAGGAAATCACCGTGATGCACCCCGGACCTATTAACCGTGGGGTAGAGATTACCAGCGATGTAGCCGACAGCAAACAATCCATCATTCTCGACCAAGTAGAAAATGGTGTAGCCATCCGCATGGCGGTTTTATATCTGCTCGCCGGATACCGCTCCTAGGTCTCCATGCGGTATTTTTTGTGGATAATTATTTCTGATTAAAAGATTCCGGAAGAAAACTTTTCGCTAAACTTGTCTTATCCACAGGTGTTGATTTATAAATAAAAATTGGCACCTCAATTGAACTAAATTAGTACTTCACATCATTGCAAGCTCATGTTGAAACTACGTCGGGTTTATACAATTTTATTGATCCTCATTTCCACCAACACTTTTGCACAACAAGCTTCATTGCAGCAAGTTTACCGGACTTATCAAAACGGCTTAGAATTATTTAAGAAAAATAAATATGTGGCTGCAGCTGCTCAGTTTAAAAGAGCAGAATTTAGCATTATTGCTGATCAGAAAATAGGAAATTTTGAGGAGATGAGCCTCCTCAAAGAAAATGTCTTGTATTACCGAGGGCTTTGTGCACTCGAATTAGAAAATGATGATGCCGAAAGTTTACTATTAAGGTTTGTGAAGGAATATCCGACCAATAATTTAAGCCATTCGGCTTATTTCCATTTAGGTCGTTTCAATTTCAACAAAAAGAATTATGCTGAAGCCATTTCGTGGTTTAAAAAAGTAAAAGAAAATCAGCTTGACCAGCAAAATAGCCTGGAATATCGTTTCAAATTAGCCTATGCTTATTTTGAGACCAAAGATTATGCAGCAGCCGAACCCTTATTTGGGCAATTGAAGGATGAAACCTCTAAATATCGGGATGAAGCTATTTACTACTATGCCTACATCAGCTATCTGAACGCCGATTATCAAACAGCATTGAAAGAATTTGAACGACTAAAAAGTTCAAAAACCTACGAGGAAAGCTATCCTTATTACATTTCAGCACTTTATTTCTTGGATAATAGGTATCAGGATGTGATTTCATATGCCATACCGAGTTTGAAAACTATTCAAAAGAAATATGAAACTGAACTATATCGAATTATTGCAGCTTCATATTTCGCCTTAACTGATTATCCGCAGGCAGCGGTTTATTATCAAGAATTTCAAGACAGAGATCTCAAAGTCACTCAAAATAATCAGGATGCTTACCAAATTGGCTACACTGCACTTCAGTTAAAGAATTATAAAAAAGCAATTGAGGAGTTGGAAACCCTGGGCACCACCGACGAATTTTTTCAAAGCGGAATGATTGCTCTGGCGAAATCTTTTCTGGCAATAGAGGATAAACAAGGTGCCAGAAATGCTTTTTTTAGAGCTTCGAAACTCAATTATGATAAAGAGTTGCAAGAAGAAGGCGCTTTTAACTACGCTAAACTTTCGTACGAACTCGAATTTCATCAGGTAGCTTTAGATGCCACTCAAGAATTCATCAGCAATTATGCTTACTCAAAGCGCATCAATGAGGCAAAAACGCTTTTGGGTGAAATTTTACTCACCACTAAAAATTACAAAGATGCCATTGACATCCTCGAAAGCATACCCAACCGGAACAAAGAAGCACAAGAGGTTTACCAAAAAGTGACTTATTATCGCGGTTTAGAATTCTTTAATGAACGAGCTTTCCAAAATGCCATTTCAGCATTTTTGCGTTCAAACAAATCGGCCATTGATTCAGAAATAGCCGCACTGTCTACCTATTGGATGGCCGAGTCAATGTATGAAGTTCGGAAATATGGAGAAGCTATTGAGAAGTTTCAAGCCTTTCTGCAAATGCCCGAATCGCGAAAAAGCAAACTCTACAACTTTGCCTATTATGCCCTCGCTTACGCCTATTTTGAAGATGAGAACTACTATAAATCGGCCAATTATTTTGAGCAATTTTTACGCGGAACAGAAATCGATCTGAATACCAGAATTGATGCCACCCTCCGACTGGCCGATTCTTATTTCGTAGTAAAAAACTATGCAAGTGCATTGGCTAATTATCAAAAAATCATTGCAGAAGCAGGCTCAGGACACGATTACGCCTTATTTCAACAAGGAATGATCCAGGGATTACAAGGACTGAATGATGAAAAAATTGCCAGTCACCAATCGCTCTTGCAACTGTTTCCTAATTCTAATTATGCCGATGATGCCGGCTTTGAAATTGCATACACCTATTTTGTAAAAGGGGATTTCGATCGCTCAAAAGCAGACCTAACTGCCTTGATTGAAAAATACCCTAGGAGCAGTTATGTGCCACGTGCTTTGGTTACCATTGGATTGGTTCAATACAACCAGGATAGTGACGATGCCGCCCTAGAAACTTTTAAAAAAGTAATTAGTGATTATCAGGTGACTGATGAAGCACAGCAAGCACTCGAATCAATCAGGAACATCTACATGGATAGAGCAGATGCCGATGGCTTCTTGAATTATGCCAATTCTACCAATATTGGCAATTTCACTGTTGCAGAGCAAGACAACTTGATTTTTCAGGCTGCGAACAAAAGATTCTTAACTGGAGATTATGCTGGTACGATCGACGCCGTTTTTGCTTATTTCGATAAGTTTCCAAAAGCCATTCATACGAAACAAGCCCGTTTCATCAGGGCAGAAAGTTTGGTTAAAACCGGTAAGCCAAACGAGGCCATTCCAGATTATGAATTTATCTTAAACGACTGGACCAGTGATTATACAGAACGAGCATTGATCAGCATCTCTAAACTTTATCTGGAGCAGAAAAAATACAATGAGGCCGTTGTTCACCTGAAAAAGTTAGAACTCACCTCAGAATATCGTGCCAATTATGGCTTTGCATTGAATAATTTGATGTTAGCCTATGCCAATCTCAACATGCCCGATGAAACCTTGAAATATGCTGACCTGTTAAAAGGGTTTGAAAAATCATCTGAAGAAGACAAATTGAGGGCGCAGCTATTTGCCGGTAAAGCCTACTTGGGTAAAGGAAACCAGTCTGCTGCTTTGAAAGAATTGGAGGAGGTAAATAAAAAAACACAAACTATTTTGGCAGCTGAAGCTCGGTATCTAATAGCTGAAATTCAATTTACACAAGGCAATTATGCTGAATCACAAAAAACAGCATTTGACCTGATCAATAACCTGCCTTCTTTTGATTATTGGGTAGCGAAAAGTTTCCTGCTGCTCGCCGATAATTACCTGGCTTTAAAAGACGTGTTTCAGGCCAAAAGTACACTACAGAGTTTGTTAGATAATTATACGGGCGATGATGAGATATTGCCTAAAGTAAGAGAAAAATTAGATGCGCTTAATAAATCGAATTAAGATGAAATTTACCAGCCAGATTACTTTCTTGTCGTTCTTATTAATCGGTGTTTTTTCCTTCAAAGGATCAAATGCACAAGATACCAAAGAAACGCCTGCCAAAACAGAGCCTGCTAAGGCTGTAATGGCAGAAGAAATTGAAGTAGTTCGACCTTATAAACCCGTATTGGCCAATGCTGCTAAAATCAGGAGGAACCCGGATTTAAATGATGCTCCACCATTTAAACCCGTTCTAAGCTATCAGATCCTGGATAAGAAACTGGAATTAAACACCGATATCCGAACCTTGCAATACCAACAATTGAATCTAGCCCCTATTCCTGCATCCGATCATAATTCGTTCAAGGCGGGCTTGGGAAGCCTCAGCACCACTATGGGAGAGTTTTATTTAAGCAATGGTAGAGATCAAGCCTTACAAACCGGATTTTTCGCAAAACATTTCGCTCAAAAAGGTGAGATCAACAAACAGGAATTTTCTCAACAGCATTTGGGAGCTTTCATGAAGTCGGTCGGCAAACACTCCAGTTTTAGTGCTCAAGCCGGATTAAAACGATTAGGCACTTACTTTTATGGCGCCGATCCACTCGTATTAAATACCGGTGACCCAGCTCAACAAAACCTCAGCTTAATCCAGTTTTCTGCCGATTTGGGCAGTAATTTCACCATTAAGCCTAGAAGTTTTACTTATGGTTTAAAGCTGGATGCCAACCTCTTTAGAAATAAAACAGCAGCCAAAGAAAACTCCATACTACTTAGCGGAATGGGGAGCAAAAAATGGAAAAATTTTGATCTTGGCTTGAATAGTTCACTCGATCTGACTAAAGTACAAGATGTAAACTCTTCTTTAAACAACAACCTGCTTAAAATTAACCCAACGCTAAATTTTGAGGTATCAGGTATGCGAATTAATCTGGGGCTAAATTTTGTTCAAGAAGCCGGAATTACAGAACGTACAAGTATTTTTCCATCTGTAAATGCTGAGTTCAGCCTAACTCCTGAATACGCAACTTTATTTGCCGGATTAACCGGTGATGTTAAAAAAACCTCTCTTACTGAATTTTCTTTCGAAAATCCATTTTTAGGACAGGATATCAATATCAAAAATGCCAAAGAAAGCAATCATGTTTATGCCGGAATTAAAGGCAATGCGGGAGCTGCTTTAGGCTATAAAGCAAGTATTTGGTTTAAACGAGTTCAAGATTTGCCCTTGTTATTGAATATGACCACTGATATGACTCGTTTTGAAATCACCTATGTAGAAAGCATTAGTAAGCTAACTGGTTTCGATTTGGAAGTTAATTTGAAAGCGAATGAATTACTTGACATCAACACCAGATTACAGGCCATCGATTATCAATTGGAAAATGATGCCAAAGCTTGGTTCAAACCTGGCTTACGTTTGGAAAGTCAAGCCATTGCCAAATTATCCGAAAAAATCAATTTAAGAACCGGGCTTATTTTCCAGGGTGAAACCTTTGGAAGAAGTGCAAATGCAGAAGCAATCCTTATCAAAAGCTTCATCGATATGAGTGCGGCTGCAGATCTCCGGATCAATAAAAGCTGGGGAGCCTTTCTGCAAGTAAACAACCTTTTTAATCAAGAGTATCAACAATATTTATACTACCCTCAATTAGGATTTAACCTTTTTGGAGGAATTCACTATTCGTTCTGATGTTTATTTTGGCATATTTATAATTAACGGTTAATTTTACTCCGATGGACATCAGCCGTTACCTTGCAGAATTGATCAGAAACCGGGAAGAATTGGTAGTGCCTGGTCTTGGTACCTTCTTTAAAAAAGAAATACCGGCCCGTTTTGATAAAGAAACTCAGCAATTCTTACCACCCATAGAGAAAATCGAGTTCAAAATCGAGTTTCGGCAAGATGATACGCTCCTCCATTACATTGCTCAGCACGAAAAAACTTCTTTGGAGAGCATCAATGAATTTTTAGAGGAGTATGTCAGCAATTTAAACGAATTGCTGCACAGCACAGAATCCATCAAAATTGATGCTTTAGGAACTTTTGAACAAACCAAGGGTGGTTTTTCATTTCTAGCGGATCAAAATCTGATCTCAAACAAATACTATGGCCTCAAGCCACAACCTGAATTAAATCATGCGGTCAGAGAGACACTAACCGAAGAGATTAAGCAAGAAGAAGTATTTGAAGAAGAGCTAGAAGAAAGCCAGGCGGAAAGCTCCGGAAAGAGAAATTTGCTATTGATTTTGGCCATCATCCTTTGTCTGATTGCTGTGCTACAGGTCATTTATCCTGATTCTTTCACCACTGCTCCAGAAAACAAAGCAAACGTTGTTTTAGCAGATACGCTCAAGCATACCCAAGATACTATTGACTCAGTCGATACACTAAATAGTACCGATTCGACAATTGTAAAAAAAGACACAACAGAAATCAATCCTACATCAGCAGCGAATATCCTCGAAAACCGCTTTGAAATCATCATTGCTGCTTTCGGGAAAAGAGCGGAAGCTGATGATTTTCTGAAACAATTAAGTAAGCGGGGGATCAAGGCATATACCTTGCCCAACAAGTCTAAAGAATTTATTAAAGTGAGTGTTGGCGGCTTTGCTGATGAGCAAGCAGCAACAAACGAACTCAAACGCATACAATCAGAACTAAGCAAATCTGCCTGGATATATCGTGTAAAACCCATAAAACAAAATAAATAATGTTCCTACTACAAATTGATACCATGAACCAAGGCCTGGCCGATACCACGGCACAAGTGGCACAAAGTGCAGCACAAGCGCAAGAGCTACGTTTCATCGACCTTTTATTTAAAGGCGGATGGGTGATGCTTCCGCTATTGTTACTCTTGTTTCTTGCATTGGTGATATTTATTGAACGCTACCTTACCATCAGGAAAGCCTCAAAAGACGAAACTAATTTGATGCAGCAAGTGAAGGCAAGTATCACTGCGGGTAAACTTGACTCGGCCATTGCCATTTGCCGTGGCAGCAACAGTGCCCTTGGGCGGATGTTACAAAAAGGTTTATTAAGAATTGGCCGGCCCATTAAAGATATTGAGGGAGCCATCGAAAATGTAGGGAAACTGGAAGTTTCCAAATTGGAGAAAAACATCAGCATTCTGGGAATTGTGGCAGGTATCGCTCCCATGTTAGGATTTGTGGGAACTATTTCGGGTGTGATCAGAATTTTCTATAACATTTCCTTAACCGATAATATTAGCATGGGCGTTATTGCTGGTGGATTGTATGAAAAGATGATCACTTCTGCCACCGGATTGATGATTGGTATTTTGGCCTATGTAGGGTATCATATTTTGAATATCATGGTAGACCGCGTGATTTTAAAAATGGAGACTGATGCCGTAGAATTTATCGATCTTTTGGAGGAACCCGGACAATGAATTTAAGGGGCAGAAGAAATCGTCCTGGAGCAGAAGTGCATGCTTCTGCCATGAACGACATCATGTTTTTCTTGTTGTTGTTTTTCCTTATTGCATCAACGGTAACAAATCCGAACATCATCAAACTGTTGTTACCACGTTCAGATTCTGGTCAATCGGTTTCGAAAAAAACCATTACCGTATCTGTTACTAAAGATTTAGAATATTTTGTTGATAAACAGCAGGTCAATCCTGATCAACTGACGCCAAAATTACAAAGCTATCAAGGAACAGCGCAGGAATTGACCATTGTTTTATATGTTGACCGGACCGTAGCCATCGAAAACGTGGTGAATGTGATGGATGTGGCCAATAAGCTGAAAATTAAACTGGTTTTAGCTACAGAACCCAAGTAATGCAGGGAAAGGAAGAAAATAACTATCCTAAGGCCTTTGCCTTTTCGGCATTGACCATGGGCATTTTTTTGCTCATTAGTTATTTTGTGATCTTAGGTTTCCCAGCACAAGAAGTGGGTACCGGAGGCATTGTAGTTAATTATGGTACTTCAGAAACCGGAATGGGTGATGATTTTATGAGCATCGACGAGCCTTCTGTAGACCCTAATGCCAATGGCGCACTGCCCGACAATACAAAAACAACTACCAGCAATACACCTTCCGCAGAGAGCAGTAATAAATCGGTATTAACTCAAGATGCCGAAGATGCTCCAGCTGTAAGCACTAAAGACAAGTCAAACAATAATCCGGCTACAGCCAGTGACCTAAAAAATGCCAGCCCGGCTGTCAATCAGAACGCTTTGTATAAAGGCAAAAAAAATGATGGTACCGGCAAAGGTGATGGAACCGGCAGTACTCCTGGAAACCAGGGTAGCCGAGAGGGTGACCCACTCTCTCCAAATTATGGTGAAGGAGGTTCGGGTTTTGGCGGCATCAGCCTGTCTCTAGCCAACCGACGCTTTATTAATAAACCTCGAATAGAGGACGATGGTCAAAGCTCGGGGCGTGTGGCGGTAGAGATTAGGGTGGATAAAACCGGCTTGGTGGTTTATGCACGTGCCGGAGTAAAGGGCACCACCCTCTCCGACCGCAGCCTTTGGCAAAAGTGTGAAAGAGCAGTTATTGGATCGAGCTTAAACCAACTGGAATCGGCTCCCGATGTGCAAATTGGGGTGGTGATTTTCAATTTTAAAGTGAAGTAATATCATCTTATGCCTGTCGAAAGGTGACAAAAAATAGCAGTTTTCGACGAGCTCTGATTTACCATCAATTAAGCAAATGCCTTTCAACAGCTACATCGAAACCTTAGACTTTCTGTACGGCCAATTACCCATGTTTACCCGTATTGGTTCGGCGGCCTATAAAAAAGACCTGGATAATATCAAAGCGCTTTGTGAAGCACTGGACCATCCGGAACAAAAATTCAAGTCTGTCCATGTAGGAGGAACTAACGGGAAGGGTTCTACTTCACACATGCTTTCCGCCATCCTACAACAAGCTGGTTATAAAGTAGGTTTGCATACCTCCCCCCATCTCAAAGATTTCAGAGAACGGATCAGAATCAATGAATCGATGACCTCGGAGCATTCGATCATTGAATTTGTCAATCAACACTTCGATTTAATTAAGCAAATTGATCCTTCGTTTTTTGAGTTAAGTGTGGCGATGGCCTTTGATGTTTTCGCCAAAGAAAAAGTAGATATCGCAGTAATTGAAGTCGGCCTCGGTGGCCGTTTAGATTCTACAAACATTATTCATCCACTGCTCTCCATTATTACTAATATCGGTTTCGACCATATGGACATTTTGGGCAATACCCTATCCGAAATTGCAACCGAAAAAGCAGGAATCATCAAAGACAAAACACCGGTCATCATTGGCGAAAGCATTCCCGAAACTCGAAATGTCTTTCAAACCAAGGCTGAAACTGCACATTCAAATATCTATTTTGCTCAAAATGAATGGGAAATTATTGGTGGACAGAAGGATGAACTTTTCAGAGTTGAAGCAATTAATCAGCAAAATGGCAAAAAGCTCCATTTAGAACTTGATCTAACCGGAGGCTATCAGCTCAAAAATCTGCCTGCAATCTTGGTTGCAGTAGATGAACTCCGTAAACAAGGATTCGAGATCAGCGATGAGCAGCTAACATCTGCATTAAAACAGGTAAAAACTTCGACCGGATTACAAGGTCGTTGGCAAACCTTACAAGAAAATCCGAAAGTAATTTGCGATACCGGACACAATGAAGATGGCATTCGTGAAGTATTAAAAAACATCTCCACTACTCCTCACCAACAACTTCACCTAGTTTTGGGGATGGTGAAAGACAAAGACATCAGCAAAGTGCTTGGCATACTCCCAAAATCGGCAGCTTATTATTTTTGTCAACCGGCTATTCCAAGGGCTAAAGCCGTAAACGAATTGCAGGCAGAAGCAAGCATATTCGGTTTAAAAGGAAATGCTTTTCAAACGGTAAAAGAAGCCTACGAAGCGGCTTTAAACAAGGCTGCCCCCGGAGATCTGATCTTCATCGGAGGCAGTACTTTTGTAGTAGCCGAAGTGCTTTAATTTATTATTCTTTGTTGGCCCATTTCCAGATGTAATAAACCGGAAGTCCGAGCAAAACAATAGCTAAACCCCAACCGCAGGTATCTGGCTTTTCAATCAACAAGATCACACAGATGGCAGTAGCGATCAATACATACAAACCAGGCAAAATGGGGTAACCAAAAGCCTTGTAGGGTCGCTCCGCATCCGGACGTTTGTATCTCAAAATAAACAAACCTATAATGGTAACGAGGTAAAACAATAAGGAAGAGAAAGTAGTATAATCTAACAATTGGCCATAAGTGCCCGACAAGCACAACAGCGATGCCCAACCCGCCTGGATATAGAGTGCAAACTCAGGGACTCCCTTTTTATTTAAAGTACCGGCTTTTTTAAAGAACACCCCATCCTGGGCCATGGCATAGTACAAACGGGCACCTGCCAAAATGATTCCATTATTACATCCGAAAGTTGATACCATGATCAATAAAGCCATGATGGTAGCCGCAGCTGTACCAAAAATCATAGAGGCGGCGGCTGTACCCACCCTATTATCGGTGGCAAACATAATTCCTCTTTCAAATACCGAGGCCCCTTCCGGACTACCCGCTACCGGCATCAGCATCATATACGCCACATTGGCTAAAATGTACAAAATGGTAACGATGAGCGTACCCAAAAACAAACTCAGAGGGATGTTTTTTTGTGGTTCTTTGATCTCTCCGGCTGTATAAGTGATGTTGTTCCAAGAATCGGAAGAGAATAAAGAACCTACCATGGCCGCACCAACCGCTGCCCAGAGCACTACCCCACTTAGCAGTTCCCTGGTAATCGTTCCATCGGCATTTACTTTGGTAACATAAGGAGTCCAAAAGTTCTCCATATTTACTTTAAACGCATCGGAGTTTAGACCAAAATAGATGCCCAGCACAATTAATCCAAGCAAAGCCAGGATCTTGGCCAATGTGAAAACAGTTTGTAAGATCTTGGCGTTCTTCACTCCTTGCAAATTCACATAAGTAAGAAAGGCAATGAGCAACAAGGCTAAAAATTGGGTGGCATTAAACTCAAAAGCACCGAGTTTTAATAGCACATTAGCTTTAGAAAACCAGGGGATCAATTCGGCGGTATAAGTAGCAAAAGCAATGGCTACAGCAGCTATCACCCCGGTCTGAATCACTGTAAAAACCGTCCAACCAAACAAAAAGCCCACCATCGGATTATATGCCTCCCTCAGGTAGATATACTGCCCACCGGCTTTTGGCATCATCCCGGCTAACTCACCATAACTCAATGCCGCTATCAGGGTAATGATGCCTGTAATCAACCAGATCAATAAAATATAAAATGGCGAGCCAACAGATTTAGCAATGTCAGAACTCACTAAAAATATTCCAGAACCGATCATAGATCCGGCCACAATCATGGTCGAGTCAAGCAAACCCAACTCTCGTTTCATTTCTGTTTTTTCTTGCATAAGCATGGTTTAATTTTTCTAAGATATCTAAAATTATCACAAGTAAAATCTGATAACTCGAAATAGAATTCGACTGGGTAGCATTCAGGCCCTCTCTTAGTTTGAAAATGAACAATTAACCAAATTAAATTGGATTAATGCCACAAGCCTGCTATTTTTGCCGGTCGTTTATAGTAAACCTTTTATTTACCTGATTTATATTAAAACACATTCATGGAATTTTTACAAAACAACTTAATTTACGCAATCCCACTGATGGGCTTATTTGGTATCGTTGTGATGCTGATTAAATCTGCTTGGGTAAGCAAACAAGACGCGGGCGATGAAAACATGCGTACGCTGGCCGGTTACATTGCCGATGGCGCCATGGCATTCTTAAGAGCTGAATGGAAAATCTTAACTTATTTCGCAATTATTGCTGCAGTATTATTGGCGTACTCTGGTACACTGGTAGAAACCTCCAGCCCGGTAATTGCCATTTCTTTCCTGATCGGGGCATTTACCTCTGCCTTCGCAGGATATATCGGTATGAACATCGCTACCAAAGCAAACGTTCGTACTACGCAGGCTGCACGTACCAGCTTGGCTAAAGCCCTGAAAGTATCCTTCACTGGTGGTAGCGTAATGGGTATCGGTGTTGCCGGATTAGCCGTTTTAGGCTTAGGTTCCTTATTCATAGTGTTTTATAACCTTTATGTAGTGCAAACTGGTGGCAGTGTGAACGGAAAAGAGATGGAAAAAGCCCTCGAAGTATTGGCTGGATTCTCTTTAGGTGCCGAATCAATCGCTTTGTTTGCCCGTGTGGGTGGAGGTATTTATACCAAAGCTGCCGACGTAGGTGCCGACTTAGTAGGTAAAGTAGAAGCAGGAATTCCTGAAGATGATGTGCGTAATCCGGCTACCATTGCTGATAACGTAGGTGACAACGTAGGTGATGTGGCTGGTATGGGTGCCGATTTATTCGGTTCATATGTTGCCACCATTCTGGCTACCATGGTATTGGGACGTGAAATCGTATCTGCTGATAATTTCGGTGGTATTGCGCCGATCCTTTTGCCAATGCTGATCGCTGGTTTAGGTTTGATCTTCTCGATCATCTCTACCTATATGGTTCGTATCTCAAAAGAAACCGACAGCGTACAAAACGCTTTGAATATTGGTAACTGGTCATCTATCATCATGACGGCGGTTGCTGCTTTCTTCGCAGTGCGTTGGTTATTACCTGAAACCATGAGCATACGTGGTTTTGAATTCACCAAAACCGACGTATTCTTGGCTATTGTGGTAGGTTTAGTAGTAGGTGCATTGATGAGTATCATTACCGAGTACTACACTGCTATGGGCAAACGTCCGGTAAATTCTATCATTAAACAATCTGCTACTGGTCATGCTACCAATATCATTGGCGGTTTAGCGGTAGGTATGGAATCTACTGTATTGCCTATCCTGGTATTAGCTGCTGGTATTTATGGTTCTTATTATTTTGCTGGATTATACGGAGTAGCGATCGCTGCTGCCGGTATGATGGCCACTACTGCCATGCAATTGGCTATCGATGCCTTTGGCCCAATTGCCGACAATGCTGGTGGTATTGCCGAAATGAGTCAGTTACCTGAAGAAGTACGTGGCCGTACCGATAACTTGGATGCCGTAGGTAACACTACCGCTGCTACTGGTAAAGGTTTCGCCATTGCTTCAGCTGCATTAACTTCATTGGCATTATTTGCCGCCTTCGTAGGTATTGCGGGTATCGACCGCATCGACATTTATAAAGCCGATGTTTTGGCTGGTTTATTTGTAGGTGGTATGATTCCGTTTATTTTCTCCGCCTTATGTATTTCTGCTGTAGGTCGTGCTGCCATGGACATGGTGCAGGAAGTACGTCGTCAGTTCCGCGAAATTCCGGGTATTATGGAATACAAAGCGAAGCCCGAGTACGAAAAATGCGTGGCCATTTCTACGCAAGCATCTATCCGCGAAATGATGTTACCTGGTGCCATCGCCCTGATCGTTCCAATTCTGGTAGGTTTCGCCTTTGGTCCGGAAGTATTAGGCGGCTTATTGGCCGGTGTAACTGTTTCTGGTGTATTGATGGGTATGTTCCAGTCAAACGCCGGTGGCGCATGGGATAATGCAAAAAAATCATTCGAAAAAGGCGTAGAGATCAACGGTGAAATGTATTACAAAAAATCAGAGCCACACAAGGCTTCGGTTACCGGCGATACTGTGGGTGATCCATTTAAAGACACCTCTGGTCCTTCTATGAACATCTTGATCAAATTGATGTCAATTGTTTCATTAGTGATTGCACCTCATATTTCTGCAGGTCATAAATCGGCAGAAAATATGGAAGTGCGTAAAGAAGTGAAAGTAATCGTTAAGGTTGATTCCTTAGGTAATCAACAAGTTGATACCCTGATTAACACTACCGATACTATTAAGTAAATACAAAGCTTCTGATTTATTTAAAAAGGGATTTCTTTGCGGAAATCCCTTTTTCATTTTCGGAATAAATTAATTAGGTTTGGTGCTTCAGAAAAAACAAACAAAATGAAATTCACTAAATCTTTAACACAATTATTAGCAGAGGCTAATGCTACCGGAGAGGGTTCCTTGAAACGTACCCTGGGTAGCTGGAACCTCATTGCATTAGGTATTGGTGCCATCATTGGTGCGGGTCTTTTCGTACGTACAGCAGCTGCTGCCGGTGAAGCTGCCGGAGCTGGCGTAACCTTATCATTTATCATTGCAGCCATTGGTTGTGCATTTGCCGGCTTATGCTATGCAGAGTTTGCTGCCATGATTCCTATTGCCGGTAGTGCCTATACATACGCCTACACCACGATGGGTGAAGTAGTAGCTTGGATTATTGGCTGGGCCCTGATTATGGAGTACGCTTTAGGAGCGGCAACCGTTTCCATTGCCTGGAGTGAATACCTTAATAAATTACTCGGCGGGGCTATACCTTACGAGTGGTCTCATTCGCCTTTTGAATCTTTAAACGGAGTTTCTGGTATCATCAACTTGCCAGCTTTGGTCATCTTATTATTGTTAACCCTTGTTTTAATTAAGGGAACACAAGAATCAGCCAAACTAAATGCTGTAATTGTATTTGTTAAAGTAGCTATCGTATTGATATTTATAGTTATTGGATGGCAATTTATTAAACCAGAAAATCATACGCCATATTTAATTCCAGAAGGAACACCCGGACATGAAGGTATGTTTAAATGGGGCTGGGGTGGTGTATTAGGTGGTGCAGCTATTGTGTTCTTTGCCTTCATTGGTTTTGATGCAGTAAGTACCGCAGCTCAAGAAGCAAAGAATCCTAAGAAAGACATGCCGATCGGTATTTTAGGATCACTAGTGGTTTGTACCATTCTTTATATCCTTTTTTCACACGTATTAACCGGTGTAACCAACTGGCAAGAATTTGCGGATCCTGAAAAAGGAAAAGAAGCTTCTGTAGCGTACGCCATTTCAACCTATATGCATGGTTACGATTGGTTAGCTACCGGTATCACTGTAGCTATCCTTGCGGGATTCTCTTCCGTAATCCTAGTGATGCTATTAGGTCAGTCAAGAGTATTCTACACCATGTCTAAAGATGGTTTGTTACCGAAAATATTCTCAGAATTACACCCTAAATTCAGTACACCATACAAGAGTAACATTATTTTATTCTTCCTGGTAGGTGGTTTTGCTGCCTTTGTACCAGGTAGTGTAGCAGGTGACTTAACTTCTTTCGGAACTTTACTTGCTTTCGTGTTAGTAAGTGCGGGTATCTGGATCTTGAGAGTTCAAAATCCAAACTTGGAGCGTCCGTTCAAAACGCCATTGGTTCCATTGGTACCTATACTGGGTATCTTGGTATGTGGTGGTATGATTGTAGCTTTAGATGTGAATACACTTAAAGTAGCTGCATTATGGATGATTTTAGGCCTATTAGTGTATTATCTATACAGCAAAAACCACAGTGTGGTTCGTAAAGAAGCTGCCGCTAAAAAATAAATAACATAGATATTCAAAAAAGGTTCCGGATAAACTCTGGAACCTTTTTTGTTTAAGAGAATTAGTAATTAAACTAAAATATGTATACATCCCTCAGCTTCAACACCAAAGAGATCCTCTCCGTTACGATGATCCTTTTTGCCATCATTGACATATTGGGCTCTATCCCGGTGGTCATTCAGTTACGACAAAAAGCAGGTCATATTCAATCAGAAAAAGCCAGCCTTGTTTCGCTCACGCTGATGATTCTATTTTTGTTTATAGGTGAAGGATTACTAAGCATCATCGGCATTGACATTCAGTCTTTTGCCATTGCAGGTTCATTGGTGATATTTTTCATCGCCATGGAAATGGTATTGGGCATCAATTTCTTTGAAGAAGAAGTTCCAGAAAGTGTTTCTATTGTGCCGCTGGCATTTCCATTGATTGCCGGGGCCGGAACCATGACCACCCTGCTTTCGCTAAAATCAGAATATGCCACACAGAATATCATCGTAGGCATTATCCTGAACATGATTTTCGTGTACATCGTACTAAAAAATACGGCACGTTTAGAAAAATTATTCGGCAAGTCTGGCTTGAATGTATTACGCAAAGCTTTCGGCATCATCTTGCTGGCTATTGCGATTAAATTATTCCGAAACAATACTGGTTTATAAAATAAGACGATGCTCAGCAAAGCGAAAATACTGGAGCAACTATTTAGACAACTGAATAGCCGGATAGAAGAACTGAAGGCCGCCCAAACGCTGCTCAAAGAATCGAGAGATAATGAGAGCAAAAGCAGTGCTGGCGATAAATACGAAACCGGCAGGGCTATGGCACAGATCGAGTTGGATAAACTAGAGCAACAATTGAATAACCAATTGGAACTACAGGCTGAACTACTGAAAATAAAACCTAAAGTCGAAACTGAAAAAATCGGTTTTGGCAGCTTGGTAAACTGTTCAACCGGTAAGTATTTTATTTCGGTAGGCTTAGGAAAAATTACCATATATGGTTATATTGTTTATGCCATTTCACTGGCCTCACCACTAGGACAGGCTTTAAAAGGCGCTCAAAAGGGCAATAGCATTCTCTTTAATGGAAATACCATCCAAATTATTAATGTTATCTAAATAAAAGGATTAAAAATGAGTTCAGCACCCTACCCCTGCTTATGGTTTGACGACCAGGCCAAAGCTGCTGCCGAGTATTACTGCAGCATTTTCCCTAACTCCAAAATCCTAAACATTACGCCCATGGTAGCCGTATTTGAGCTGAATGGAAACCGTTTCATGGGCTTAAACGGTGGACCGGAATACAGCATTAACGAAGGGGTTTCTTTTGTGATCAATTGCGATACGCAAGAAGAGATTGATCATTATTGGAACAGCTTTGCAAAAGGTGGTCTGGAGAGTAAATGCGGCTGGATCAAAGACAAATTTGGCGTTTGGTGGCAGGTAGTGCCTAGTATGTTGGGTAAATTGATGAGCGACCCGGAGAAAGCGCCAAAGGCCATGTACGCCTATATGCAGATGAAGAAATTTGATATCGCGAAGCTGTTAGAGGCTACAGCCTAACTATTTTTTGATTAAACGAGCAATAAACATGCTATCCGCTTTGCGGATAAAGCCTTTCAGCAGTTCCATTTGCTCCAATTGTAGCTTAAGCTCGTCTTGTAGAAACTGAACCATATCCTCATTTTCCTCTTCAAATACCGAACAAGTAATATAAATGAGCGGTTTACCGGGCTTCAGGTATTTAACCACATTACGGGCTATGTTTTGTTGTAATTGCTGGAAACCGGCAATGCGGCCTTCACTAAACTGACTGATCATCTCGGGCGTACGGCCCCAAGTGCCCGAACCAGTGCAGGGTGCATCAAGAATAATGCCGTCAAATTCATAATGATGCAGTATTGGGTCGGGATTTTGCGTCAGATCCAAGACTTTTTTCTGGTAATTGCGGATCTGGTTGGCCGCAAAGCGCTCCTCTAAATTGGACAAAACACTTTCTCTGACATCACTCACTAACAACTTAATGCTAGGTTCCTGCTGATGCAATAAAATAGATTTCCCGCCGGAGGCGGCACAGGCATCCCACCAGTATTCCCATTGTTTAGGTTTAAAATAATCCGCCGTTTGCTGTGAGGAATAATCCTGTACTTCATACCAGGAAGCTTCCAGATGCTGGTCAAGTTTGGTACCGTTGGGCAGAGCAAGTGTTTGCTCGGTAATTTCTTCGAAAACAACACCCGCTACTTCCAGTTTGGCTTTTAGAGCCGCTTCCCTACCGGGATGGATGCGAATGAAGAGATCGGGTTGGATGAAGAAGGATTGCAGAAAGGCTTCGGTGTCTATCCCTTCGCTGAGATGCATCCCGTAAGGAAACACATCCGATAAGGCGAAAGTGTGCTCTTTTTCGAGCAAAGCGATCTTTTCGCCCATGGGCATGTTTATCTTTTCAGCCAGCTCAGGCTTGAAATGAGTCAGAAATGGATTTTCGGAAGTACTGCACAGAAATTCTGCCAGAAACAAGCGTTCTTCGACAGGCAAAGCACTACAAGCCTTGCCCAAGCGAAAATAGCTATATAGCAAACGAGAGGCCATGCGGCGATCGCCCGAACCCATTTCCTTGTGCTGGCGGAAATACTCCGGCAGAAATTTGGCAAGCGGCCTATCTGCCGGATAGGCTTCTAGCACCTTCAGAAAATTTCGCAAATAGGCTTCTGCACGCATTATTCCCACTCGATGGTAGCCGGCGGCTTGGAACTGATATCATACACCACCCGGTTAATGCCTTTCACGTTATTGATGATCTCGTTCGAGATTTTGGCAAGCAATTCGTAAGGTAAATGACTCCAGTCGGCGGTCATCCCATCTACTGAACCCACGGCACGCAAACAGATCACGTGTTCATAGGTTCGCTCATCGCCCATTACTCCTACCGATTGTACCGGCAGGAATATAGCGCCAGCCTGCCATACCTTATCGTACCAGCCCGAAGCTTTGAGCTGATCGATGTAAATGGCATCGGCTTCCTGTAGAATGCGTACTTTCTCAGGAGTAATATCTTCTAAAATACGAATGGCCAAACCTGGTCCCGGAAAGGGATGACGGCCTAGTAGGTTGGCATCAATACCGAGGGCCTTGCCCACCCGTCGTACTTCGTCTTTAAATAAGGTGTTAAGCGGTTCTACCACTTTCAGTTTCATAAAATCGGGCAAGCCGCCTACGTTATGATGCGATTTGATGGTAGCTGAAGGGCCTTTTACTGAAACGGATTCAATCACATCGGGATAAATGGTACCCTGACCTAACCATTTCACATCCTGTACTTCATGAGCGGCATCGTCAAATACTTCGATGAAAACACGACCAATGGCTTTTCGTTTTTGCTCCGGATCTTTGATCCCCGCAAGGGCATCATAAAAACGCTGTTTAGCATTAATGCCTTTGATATTTAAGCCCATATGCTGGTAAGAATCCAACACCTGCTGAAATTCATTCTTACGGAGCAGACCGTTATCTACGAAAATACAATGCAGATTTTTGCCAATGGCCTGGTGCAGCAATACCGCAGCTACGGTAGAATCTACACCGCCCGAAAGTCCAAGGACCACTTTATCATCGCCCAGTTTTTCTTTTAAGGCAGCAATAGTGGTTTCAATGAACGAATCAGGTGTCCAGTTTTGAGAACATCCACAAATATCAACCAGAAAATTCTCAAGTAATTGTTTACCGTCGGTACTGTGCGTTACCTCAGGGTGGAACTGAATGCCCCACATTTGCTTATTCTTAATTTGGTAAGCTGCTGCCTTCACCGTATCGGTACTGGCAATAATCTCAAAATCGGCGGGAATTTTGGCAATGGTATCACTATGCGACATCCATACCTGCGATTGCTTAGGGATTTTTTTAAGCAGCGGATTGGTATCATTCACAAAATCGAGGTGTACGCGACCGTATTCTCTGGTGGAAGAAGCCTGAACTTCGCCACCACTGTGCTGAGCCATGTACTGGGCACCATAACAAACACCTAAAACCGGGTATAAACCGTCCCAGACTTTGAAATCTACCTGAGGAGCATCGGCCTGACGTACAGAGTAAGGGCTTCCCGAAAGGATGATACCTTTCCAGCTTTGATCTAACTCAGGAATATGGTTGAAAGGGTGAATTTCACAGTAAACATTGAGTTCGCGAACGCGGCGGGCAATCAATTGGGTGTACTGTGAACCGAAATCGAGAATGAGAATTTTTTCCTGCATGGGCAAAGATACAAGATTAGCAGGAAGCTGGAGGAGTAAAATGTATAGTTTTTAGCAAAAATTTGACGAAAATCACCTAAATACTCCTCCTCTTTTTCTTAAATTCGGTCACAATTTCAGAAACCTTAACATTATTCTTAAACATATGAAAATTACCGTTGTAGGTGCCGGTGCCGTAGGTGCAACTTGTGCCGATAACATTGCCAGAAAAGAATTGGCTACAGAGCTGGTTTTGTTAGACATTAAAGAAGGTTTTGCCGAAGGCAAAGCCATGGACATGATGCAAACAGCTACCCTTTTAGGTTTCGATACCAAAATTACCGGCAGCACCAACGATTACAGCAAAACTGCTAATTCGGATGTATTGGTGATCACTTCAGGTATTCCGCGTAAGCCTGGTATGACCCGCGAGGAGCTGATTGGCACCAATGCCAACATCGTAAAAGGTGTGGTGGAAAACACTTTGAAATATTCTCCGAATGCCATCATCGTGGTGATCTCTAACCCAATGGATACCATGACTTACCTGGCCTTGAAGTCAAGCGGCTTGCCGAAGAACCGCATCATCGGTATGGGTGGTATTTTGGATAGCGCCCGATTTAAATATTATTTGAGCCAAGCGCTGAACTGTTCTGCCAACGACCTGCACGGCGTGGTAATCGGCGGTCACGGTGACACCACCATGATCCCATTAACTCGTTTGGCTCAGCTAAACGGTTTTGCAGTTTCTAACTTACTGGATGCAGCCACTCTGCAAAAAGTAGCTGCCGACACCATGGTAGGCGGTGCCACCTTAACAGGATTACTGGGTACTTCGGCCTGGTATGCCCCGGGTGCTGCAGGCGCAGCCTTGGTAGAAAGCATTGTTCGCGACGAGAAGAAAGTGTTCCCTTGCTGCGTGGCTTTAGATGGCGAATATGGTCAGAATGATATCTGTCTAGGTGTGCCAGTGGTAATTGGCAAAAATGGCTGGGAGAAAATCGTGGATTATAAACTCAACGAGGAAGAACAAGCTACATTTAACAAAAGTGCCGATGCAGTACGCAACATGAATGCAGTATTACATGATATGAAGGTAATTTAATTAGGATTTTACCGACATACAAAAGAGCCCTGGATTTAAATCCGGGGCTCTTTTATTTTATATTTAGCACATGGAAAAACTTGACCGTTTTTACGACAACATCCGCCAGAGCAGAAAGCTTAACACTTTTGTCATCATGACTCGTTACCTGATCGGCTTTGCGTTTATCCCATCGGGTTTTACCAAATTAATGAACAAGCGTTTTACGAGTATTTCGGTTGAAAATCCAGTAGGTTTTTTCTTTGAAGGGATGTATCAGGCAGGTTTTTTCTGGCAGTTCATCGGCTTCATGCAAATCTTTGCAGCATTATTACTCATGACTCAGTATTTTACCACACTGGGCGCTTTGGTTTTTTTGCCGCTCATGTCGAGTATCTTCATCATCACCGTAAGCATGCATTTTAAAGGGACCTGGCTGATTACCTTATTAATGCTACTGGCCAACCTACTACTGCTTGCCTGGGATTACCATAAACTGAAATACCTCTTCTATCCCGATAATTTTAGCCTCAAGGTAGCTGATAAAAACTATCCGGGGACCAACAAGATTTGGCGAATTGCGGGGTGGATCTTGTTCATCTTCAGCCTAAGCAGTGCGATCTTGAACAGCTATTTAGCCAAAATTGGGTGGAATGTGTTTTTCATCTGGATGATTGGCAATACCTTGATCGTGCTGAGCGCCTGGTTGTTGGATGAATGGAATTATCGCAAGCGAAAGACAGTCTAATAAAAAAGCCCTTCGAAAATTCGAGGGGCTTTTTTATGACTCTAGGTTTATATTTAGATATCAATACGAGCGTATTTCGCATTCTTCTCAATGAATTCACGACGTGGGGCTACCTCATCGCCCATCAACATGGAGAAAATATGATCGCACTCGGCGGCGTTCTCGATGGTCACCTGACGCAGGGTACGGGTTTCCGGATTGAGGGTAGTTTCCCATAATTGTTCGGCGTTCATCTCTCCCAAACCTTTGTAACGTTGTACATGTACGCTGTCTTCTTTACCGCCACCTTTGAGTTGCTGAATGGCTGCATCACGCTGCTCATCATTCCAGGCATACATTTGCTCTTTACCTTTCTTAACTAAATACAATGGTGGAGCAGCAATGTATACATATCCGTACTCAATTAATTCTTTCATATAGCGGAAGAAGAAAGTAAGGATCAGTGTCGTAATGTGCGAACCATCCACATCGGCATCCGTCATGATGATGATGCGGTGGTAACGTAATTTATCCAGATTCAGGGCTTTATTATCTTCTTCAGTTCCAATACTGACCCCCATGGCCGTAAACATGTTCTTGATCTCGTCGTTTTCGTAGATCTTGTGCTCCATGGCTTTCTCTACGTTCAGGATCTTACCTTTCAGCGGCAAAATAGCCTGGAAGTTACGGTCGCGGCCTTGCTTGGCAGTACCACCCGCAGAATCACCCTCCACCAGGTATAATTCACATTGTGCTGGATCGCTGTTGGCGCAATCGGCGAGTTTGCCTGGTAAACCAGAACCGCCCATTACGCTCTTGCGCTGAACCATTTCGCGGGCTTTGCGGGCAGCGGCACGGGCAGTAGCAGCTAAAATCACCTTGTTGACGATCATTTTAGCTTCACGTGGGTTTTCTTCCAGATAATTACCCAGAATCTCTCCTACCGCAATATCCACGGCACCCATCACCTCATTATTACCCAGCTTGGTTTTGGTTTGTCCTTCGAATTGTGGCTCGGCCACTTTTACAGAAATTACGGCAGTCAATCCTTCACGGAAGTCATCACCGGTAATTTCTACTTTCATATTTTTTAGTAAGCCTGATTTTTCGGCATAGGCTTTCAAGGTACGGGTTAAACCACGACGAAAACCGGCCACATGCGTACCCCCTTCTATGGTATTGATATTGTTCACATAAGAATGAACATTCTCAGAATAGGTATCGTTGTATTGCAAAGCCAGTTCAACCGGAATACCTTGCTTCACGCCTTCTACATAAATTGGATCAGGAATTAAAGGCTGACGGGTACCATCTAAAAATTTCACGAATTCTTTTAGTCCACCTTCAGAGAAGTAGTGTTCACTTAGGAACTCGCCATTCTCCAGTGTTTCACGCTCGTCGGTCAAAGTCAGGCGGATACCTTTATTCAAATAGGCCAGCTCACGCAAACGTGCTGCCAGGGTGTCGAATTTGTATTCTGTTGTTAAGGTGAAGATCTCCGGATCTGGATTGAAGTGTACAATGGTACCGGTAATGTTGGTTTCACCAATCACTTTTACATCGTACATGGGCTTACCCCGCTCATATTGTTGCTGAAAGATCTTGCCTTCGCGATGAACGGTAGCAGTCAATTGAGTTGAGAGCGCATTTACGCAGGAAACCCCTACTCCGTGTAAACCACCGGAAACTTTGTAAGTGTCTTTATCGAATTTACCCCCAGCGTGTAGTACGGTCATTACTACCTCCAGGGCGGAACGATTTTCTTTAGTGTGCATCCCGGTAGGGATACCACGACCATTATCTTTTACTGAGATGGAATTATCTGTATGTATGGTAACAAAGATGTCGGTACAGTAACCGGCCAAAGCTTCGTCGATGGAATTGTCTACTACTTCGTACACCAGGTGATGGAGCCCTTTGATACCGGTATCACCGATGTACATAGACGGCCGTTTTCTAACCGCCTCTAAACCTTCGAGGACCTGAATATTATCGGCCGAATAATTTGATTTAATTTCCTTTTCTTCGCTCATAATTATAGTTAAACGTCAAGTATCAAAAATAAGCTTTTAAACTGTAGCTGAAGCAGAATGTGGATAAATAAGCTGCAATTATTAAGGTCGTTTGTTAACAAGTATAAATTGTTTAAAATACTAAGCCCGAAAGATTATATTTGTTAAATTTTTGAAAAAAATCTCATGAAAAAAGGACTAAACTATTTAACCAAATTGAGCTTAGGTTTGGCATTTGTTGCCTTGGTAAGTGCTTGTAGCAAACAAGCTCCAACAGCTGCAAATTCTGAAACAGCTTCTAACAGTATTGTTTATGTAAATTCAGACTCTTTATTGAGCAATTACGAATATTTTAAAAGTATCCGGGGCAGATTTGAAGAGAAATCAAAGAAAGCTCAGGCTGATCTGAATGCAAAAGGAACGGCTTTTCAACGTGAAGTGGCACAATACCAGCAACAAGCTGGCAGCATGAGTGCCGATCAACGTGCCGCTACTGAAGAACGCTTGGCCCGTAAACAACAAGAATTAGCTGCCTACAATCAAAATGCCAGTAATGCTTTGGCAAATGAGGAAGCCGCAGAGAACGAAAAATTGTATGAAAAGGTTTCTGAATTCTTGAAGAAGTTTGCCAAAGAAAAAGGCTATAAAATGGTATTGACCTATTCTAAAGGGAATTCGGCGGTTTTATTTGCAGATGAAAGCTTAGATGTAACCAAAGAAGTGGTTGCAGGCTTGAACGAGGCTTATAAAAAAGGAGATAAATAATATTTCGCCTTTCGGCGGAAGCTCAAAGCCCCGATTTTTCGGGGCTTTTTTAATTTTGCAGCTATGATAAACGAAAAAGTTCACCGAAGATTTATGAAATTGGCCATTCAGCTTTCTGAGCAGAATGTGGATCAAGGTAAAGGCGGCCCATTTGGAGCTGTTGTTGTGAAAGACGGAAAGTTAATAGCGAAAAGTGCCAATAAAGTTACTTCGAGAAACGATCCTACGGCACATGCAGAAGTTTCGGCCATCAGAGCAGCTTGCAAAAAACTGAAAACATTCGACCTTTCGGGATGTGTAATTTATACCAGCTGTGAGCCCTGCCCTATGTGCCTGGGTGCCATTTATTGGGCGAGACTGGATAAGATTTATTATGCAAACACTAAAGTAGATGCAGCGGTCATCGGGTTTGATGATCAGTTTATTTATGAAGAATTAGATTTGGAGATGAATCAACGTAAATTGCCCATCATTCAACTGATGCGAGAACAAGCGCTGATTGCTTTTAAAAAATGGGAGCAATCTCCATTGAAGATTGAGTACTAATCTTCTTCATCAAACCAACCTTCTTGTAATTCATCAATTTCACGTCGATCTTTTTTTGTAGGACGACCTGCACCGCGATCACGGGTCAGTACCGGAGCTAAGAATGCTGATTTGAAGGCCTTGGTTTCTTCTGGAGGGGTCAAATCTTCATAAAATCTAACGGCGGTTTTGGCGTCGACCCTCCTTTCAAGCAGATCAACCACTTTAATCACTTTCCTGAGTCCACCCTTCTGAACCGAATAAACCTCACCAATTTTCACCACATAGGCAGGCTTTACCGCCTGACCTGAAAGTTTTACTCTGCCGGCTTTACAGGCCTCAGTTGCCAAACTTCGTGTTTTAAAAGCACGGATGGCCCAAAGGTATTTGTCGATACGGAGTTTTTCTTTTTCGGCCATGACGATTTGATGAGGCAAAAATCCTTAAAAAACCTTTAATTTGCTAAAAATATTATAATATGATTGCCGAACTACAGAGAAAAGTAGAAGAAGCCTGGGCAGATCGCCAGCTGTTGAATTACCCTGAATATCAAGATGCAATTGATACCGTTATTCATCAATTAGATCTGGGTGAATTGCGTGTTGCTGAGCCAATTGGATTGAGCTGGCATGTAAACGACTGGATCAAAAAAGCGGTGATCCTTTATTTCCCTATCCGCCAGATGGAGGAAATTAAAGTAGGTCCCTTCGTTTTTCATGATAAGATGAAATTGAAAACCAATTTCAAGGAGCAGGGTGTGCGTGTGGTACCTCACGGCTTGGCCCGTTATGGAGCTTACTTGGCTAAAGGAGTGATCATGATGCCATCATACGTTAACATTGGTGCTTATGTAGATGAAGGTACCATGGTAGATACTTGGGCAACAGTTGGTTCTTGTGCTCAAATTGGCAAATATGTGCACTTGAGCGGTGGCGTGGGTATTGGTGGTGTATTAGAACCAGTACAAGCTGCTCCGGTAATTATTGAAGATAATTGTTTCATTGGTTCCCGTGCCATTGTGGTGGAAGGCGTACACGTAGAACAAGAGGCAGTTTTAGGAGCGAATGTGGTATTGACCGCATCCACTAAAATTATTGATGTAAGTGGTGCTGAGCCAGTTGAATATAAAGGCCGGGTTCCTGCCCGTTCGGTAGTGATTCCGGGTTCTTACACCAAGAAATTCCCGGCAGGTGAATTCCAGGTACCATGCGCTTTGATCATTGGCCAACGTAAGGAATCAACAGATAAGAAAACCTCTCTTAATGATGCATTGAGGGACCATAATGTAGCGGTTTAATAACTTGTTGTGATAAAAAACCCCTGAATCAGCAATGAAAGCAAGCCTGATCATTTCTATCTATAAAAACATAACTGATTTAAAAGTGGTTTTAGATGGTTTGGTCTATCAAACCGAGAAAGACTTTGAGATCATTATTTCTGAGGATGGCTGCGATAGGGATGTGAAAACATTTATTGAAAATTATTCAATTAATTTAAAGATAACGCATATCTCTCAGCCTGATGTTGGCTGGCGTAAAAACCAAGCCTTAAACAAGGCTATAATAGCTACAAATAGTGATTATTTGATTTTTATTGATGGCGATTGTGTTTTACATCACCGTTTCATTGAGCAACACTTGCGGTTGGCACAACCCAGAGGTATTGTGGCTGGTAAAAGAATTAAATTGGGCCCCAAATTCAGTGAAAAACTCAGAAATACGCCATTACTGGAATTCGAAAAGGGATTACTTTTCAAATTACCGGCCTTAATTGTTGACAAAGCCAAATTCATAGAAGAAGGGTTTTTCATCAATCCGAATGGGCCTTTTAATTTTATTGCTGCAAAACGTACAATGCGTTGGCTAAAAGGTTGCAACTTTTCCTGCTACAAATCAGCTTTAATAGATATCAATGGATTTGATGAAGACTACTGTAAACCCGCAGTTGGAGAGGATGCAGATTTGGCATGGCGATTCAAGGGTCTTGGCTACCGGTTGATTTCTGCTCGTAACTATGCAGTACAATATCATTTGTATCATAAAGAAAATTGGACTTCTCAAGAAGAAAACTTAGAGATGATGATGAAAAAACAAGCTCAAAAAACATACCGATGTTTGAATGGGCTTCACAAGAAAAAAATATCCGAATAATGGATTTAAAGAATAAAAAAATCGCCGTTATTGGCTTAGGTTATGTGGGACTTCCTCTTGCCGTTGAATTCGGTAAAAAGCACCAAGTTTTAGGCTTCGACATTAACCAGAAAAGAGTTGAAGAACTGATCTCCGGCTACGACTGCACACTTGAAATTGATGAAGAGCAATTAAAACAAAGTCATGGCCTGCAGTTCTCTGCCGATGCTGAATTGCTTAAAACATGTCAGGTTTTTATTATCACCGTGCCTACCCCAATTGATAAACACAATAATCCAGACATTAGCTTATTGGTAAAAGCCAGCCAAACCGTTGCAGGAGCATTAAAAAAAGGCGACGTCGTTATTTATGAATCAACGGTTTACCCTGGCTGCACAGAAGAAGATTGTGTTCCTATTTTGGAAAAATATAGTGGGTTAAAATTCAACCAAGATTTCTTCTGTGGTTATTCTCCAGAAAGGATTAATCCGGGAGATAAAGAACATACCATTTCGAAAATATTGAAGGTGACTTCTGGATCTACACCCGATGCAGCTCAAGCTATAAATGACCTTTATGCCAGCATTATCACTGCAGGAACACACCTTGCTTCGAGCATAAAAGTGGCTGAGGCTGCCAAAGTAATTGAAAATGCCCAAAGAGATATTAATATTGCTTTTGTAAACGAATTAGCTCTCATATTCAATCGTTTAGGCATAGACACCCATGAGGTTTTGCAAGCTGCAGGAACCAAATGGAATTTTTTAAAATTTAAACCCGGACTTGTCGGCGGGCATTGTATTGGAGTTGACCCCTATTATCTCGCCCAAAAAGCACAAGCTGTGGGCTACTATCCTGAAATACTCTTGGCTGGAAGGCGCTTAAATGACGGAATGAGTAGCTTTATTTCTAATGAAATATTAAAAGGTATTATTGATAGAGATTCAAAAATAAAAGGTAGCAAAGTACTGATACTGGGTATCACCTTTAAAGAAAATTGCCCTGATATTCGTAATTCGAAAGTGATTGATATCTATCTTCAACTGTATGATTTCGGTTTAGAAGTAACTATTATTGACCCTTGGGCAAATAAGGAGGAAGTAGCGCATGAATACCAGATCAAGCTTAAAACTGAAGAGGAAATTATAGGGCAAACCTATGATGCCATTTTGCATGCAGTGTCGCATCACGAATTTTCGGACTTCAATTTTAAGTCCTTTAGTACACATAACACCTTTGTATACGATGCAAAGGGCACTTTGCCATTAAGTGTTGTTTCTAAAAGATTGTAACAACATGAAATCCGGATTATATACTCAGGCTTATCATACAAAAAACTTAAACCAATATTCTTTCTTAATTACAGGAGGTGCAGGATTTATTGGTTCTAATCTGGTTGAATATCTGATCAGCCACGGGGCTAAAAAAGTGACTGTTTTAGATAATTTAGCAACCGGAAAAATAGACAACCTTAAAGCCTATTACAGTCTACCTAATTTTCAATTCATAGAAGGCGATATCAGAGATTTTAACATTTGCCAAGAAGCGATGATGGGGATCGACTATGTTAGCCATCAAGCTGCTTTGGGATCGGTACCTCGATCCATTAAAGATCCCATTACTACTAATCAGGTAAATATTGACGGATTTTTAAATATAATGCAGGCGGCTCGATTAGCCGGGGTAAAGCGAATGGTTTATGCTTCTTCATCCTCGGTTTACGGTGACAGTAAAACATTGCCTAAAGTTGAAGAACAGGTGGGCAAGCCTCTATCGCCATATGCAGTAAGTAAGTTTACAGATGAGCTTTACGCAAACACCTTTAGCCTAGTCTATCAGTTTAACACCGTCGGACTACGTTATTTCAATGTATTTGGTCCCCGACAAGATCCAAATGGACCTTATGCAGCTGTCATTCCTTTATTTTTTAAAGCTGCCCTAAAGGGCGACAAACCTAAGATTTTTGGCGATGGCGAGCAAACAAGAGATTTTACTTTTGTAGCCAATGTAGTGGAGGCAAATATCAAAGCTTTATTAACCGACGGACTGGAACAACATGAAGTATGTAACATTGCTTTCGGAGATCGGATTAGCTTAAATCAGCTGTGGAATGCCATTTGCGAAATTACCGAGACTAATATAAAACCAGATTATCGGGAGCCAAGAGACGGAGATATCAGAGATAGTTTAGCTGATATTTCTAAAGCTAAGCGCATGTTCGATTATCATCCGAAATATGACCTAAAGAAAGGTTTAGCTGAAGCTTTTGAATATTATCGCTCAGCCAAATAACTTGGCAATAGACGATAACGTACGCTTAAACTTATATTTGAATAAACTCAACTTCAGGTTCCTGTCGTTTTTACTAACCATGAAAAACCATGGATTACCACGTCTTATATCTCCAGGCAAATATTCAAATTTGAAGCCTTGCTCCCAAGCAACAAAATTAAAACTGAGTTGATCCCTCTTACTGTAATTTTTTATAAAATACCACCAGCGTTCCATGAGATTGATCACTTCAGGCTCCATATGTTTCCTTATCAGTACCCCTCCCTTTATCAGCCCATTATGCCTGGGATAATCCTTCGATCGATAATAATCGATCAGCCGGCTCATGGCACCCAAATTATCTTTAAGGATTTTCTTTTCTTGGTAGAGTCTTAAAATTGCCTCATGCTCTTCATAAATACAGTCTCTTGGATCGGTTTTGGTATACACATGATTAAAAACCAACATGTTTACAGATTGCAGCCGCTTTTTCATCATGGATAGAGGAGAATCTAACACCACAAAATTTCCATCTATATAGATACTGTAATCATAATCTTTGAGAAACAAATGCGGGTGTAGTTTATAATAACGGTTATTCCGAAAAGGGTCAGAATTGAACATAGGTTTACATTCAACCACCTTCCACCCTTTTGCTTGATGAGGTCTGTCGGAAAAACAAATATAATCTATACCTTCTAATTCAGGCTGAGGGTACAATTTAACCTGGTCGCCAAAAATAGCGGTGTATACAACAGTTCTAGACATTTTAACAAACTACAGACCCAAATATAAAACTATAAACAGCAATCTGTAGGTATGAAGAAAGAGCAAGTTATAATTTCGAATCCCATTTCTATTTATACCGCAATAAGACTAATTTGAGTAGATTTAAAAATAAAAAGACAAAAAATCATAGAAAGATGCCGGAAGAAATTAAATTCATTAAGTATGATAAGATGGGAGCCTATCATTGGACCAATTATTATGGTGGTCTTTCCAAAATTGATTGTTTTTTGAGGGCCCGATACCAAATAGTAATAGAACTCCTGGAACAAAACGGGATAAATAAATCTGCTAAACTACTTGAAATAGGATCAGGCGATGGAGCATTGAGCGGGTTGATCTATAGAAAATTTAATTGCCATATTACGGGGGTAGATCCTTCCGAAAAGGGAGTGAATTATGCTCAAGAAATTTTTCATCAATATGGTTTCGAAGGAGAATTTACAGTGGCATCGGGATATTCTTTTCAATTGAATAATGACTCCTTCGATTTCATTGTGTTGGCAGATGTGTTGGAGCACCTTCAATACCCAGATCTCATGCTAAAAGAAATTAAACGCTTATTGAAACCAGGTGGTAAAGTAATTATTACTACGCCAATCAGAACCAATGAACATCCCGAAGACTTGATGCATGTACAAGAATTTTTTCCTGAACAGCTTGAGGCATTGTGTCGACCATTCTTTTCCCAGCCCATCCAAAAGGTTTATTCACATCCGGTAGTTTGGTATGAATTATACACTTTTGGCAAAAAAAGAAACCGATCTTTTTGGAGGCTTTATTGCCGGATTATAGACAAGATGTTTCGAAAAAATCCTTTTTTAAAAACAAATGAGAACCGCAATTGGAAAAACTTTAAGCAACAAGCTTTAGTGCTTCAAAAAAACACTTAACAAATCGTAATTCAATTATAAATACCTTTTAACTTGATTTATATTTGAATCATGCTGAAAGACGAAGTAAACAAAGCTTTAGAAGTGTTAAAGGCCGGAGGAATTATCCTCTACCCTACCGATACCGTTTGGGCCCTTGGTTGCGACGCTACCAACGAAGCAGCGGTAACTAAACTGCTTGGTTTGAAGAAAAAGACCGAGTCTGGAGGACTCATTATACTTCTTGATCAAGAAAATAAGTTGCAGAGCTATGTAAGAGAAGTTCCGGATATTGCCTACGACCTGATAGAATATACTAATAAACCCATCACCATTATTTATTCAGGGGCAAAGAACTTGGCTCAAAATGTAATTAATGATGATGGCAGCATTGGCATGCGCATCGTTCAACACGATTTTTGTAAGCAACTACTACAGCGTTTTCGTTTACCTATTGTTTCCACTTCCGCAAACATTAGCGGAAAAGCTGCTCCTGCAAACTTTTCAGAAATTGATCCTGTAATTATTGATGGTGTGGATTATGTAGTAAACTGGGAACAAGATGATCTGACTCCAAAAACACCTTCAACCATTATGAAACTGGAGCCAGATGGCCGTTTCGTTTTTATTCGTAAATAAGCCGCAGGATTTGAAAAATCGAAAGAATATCCGCTCTTTTGAATTTAATTTTAGCAGGCTTGCGGCAGGTCATGAAACAACATCTCAAACATCCCATTTTTAGGCATCTATCAGATTTGGCGGCTCAATTAGACGCCGAGGTTTATGTAATTGGTGGCTATGTTCGAGATATTTTCCTGAACAGAAATTCAAAAGATGTCGACATTTTGGTAATTGGCCAGGGAATCGAATTTGCGGAAGCAGCCGGGAAAGTTTTAAAAACGAAGGTTTCTGTTTTCAAGAATTTCGGCACCGCCATGCTGCGATATAAGGATCTCGAGGTTGAATTTGTAGGTGCCAGGAAAGAATCCTATCGCTCCGACTCGCGTAAACCCATTGTAGAAAACGGTACGCTGGCCGATGATCAGCTTCGCAGAGACTTCACCATTAATGCGCTAGCCATTAGCTTGAATAAAAACACCTATGGTGAGCTGCTAGATCCATTTAATGGTTTGGATGACCTCAAGCAATCACTCATCAGAACTCCACAAAATCCGGCGGAAACATTTTCTGATGATCCCTTGCGGATGATGCGAGCCATTCGATTTGCCACACAGCTCAATTTTCAAATCGACCAAACTGCTACAGATGCCATCAAAAGTCAGAAAGAGCGCATTAAAATTGTATCTCAAGAACGTATTACCGATGAGCTAAATAAGATCATCGGATCTCCAAAACCATCTATAGGCTTTAAATACTTGTTCGATACCGGCCTACTGGAACTCATTTTTCCGCAGATGGCCAAACTCCACGGCGTAGATACCATTAACGGTAAATCGCACAAGGATAATTTTTACCATACCCTGGAGGTGTTGGATAATTTGTCGGCGGCTACCGATGATCTTTGGTTGAGATGGTCAGCTATTTTACACGACATCGCGAAACCCGCTACAAAGCGTTTTGAGCCCTCACACGGATGGACCTTTCACGGCCATGAAGACAAAGGCGCCCGCATGGTTCCTAAGATATTCGCCCAGCTCCGACTCCCGCAGAATGATAAAATGAAAATGGTACAGAAATTGGTACAATTACACCTGCGTCCCATCGTTTTAGCTCAAGATCATGTTACCGATTCGGCCTTGAGGAGACTTTTGTTTGATGCAGGTGATGATATTGACCATTTAATGATGTTATGCCATGCCGATGTGACCACTAAGAATGAGTACAAGATCAAAAAATACCGACATAATTTCGAGCTGGTCAAACAAAAATTAAAGGATGTAGAGGAAAGAGATCGGATACGGAACTGGCAGCCTCCAATTAGCGGACTGGATATTATGGAAATATTCGGTTTGAAAGAAGGTCGAGAAGTTGGCATCCTAAAAAATCAGATCAGAGAGGCCATCTTGGAAGGTGATATAAAAAACACCCGGCCGGAAGCGCTCGAATTTATGATTGAAAGAGGCAAAGAGATGGGATTAAAAGTTATTAAACCCTAAAACTTTATCAGCAATAAAGTGTTATTCCTGGCGCAATTGTTAATTTTGTCAAACAGAACACAGTATAATTCATGGCTATCTACAGATTTAAAGTTTCTTTTGAAGATTACGACGATGTAATTCGCGAAATTGATATCAAGTCTAACCAAACATTCGAAGAACTGCACCGTGTCCTTCATGCGAGCACCGGTTATCCGGTAGAAGCGTCGTCTTCCTTCTACGTAAGTAACGATTTCTGGATCAAAGGGGAAGAAATTGCTTTTTTGCCTAATGCCCGTAAGGTGGATCGTGGAGTAGCTTTAATGGAAAATACCAAACTGAGTAAGTTTATTGATGATCCTCATCAAAAGTTTTACTATACCTATAATTTCGATCGCCCATTTGATTTTCATGTTGAATTGATGAAAATCATGTTGGAGGAAGACGAACAAAAAGCATATCCCTGCTTGTTTAAAAGCTCGGGACAGGCTCCTAAAATTCCAGGAAGTGTAGTTGTACCAGTAAGCGGTGTTGCAACGGAGAAAATTATGGATGATTTCGATTTTCTGAATGACGAGGAATTTGATCCGGAGAATTTGGAAGAAGTTGACCACCTGGATGACATGAGCATCGATACCCCGAGTGAAAAAAGCTCGGAAGTGCAAGAAGTTGAGGAAGAAGATCAGGAGGAAGATGAATTCATGGATGAATTCTCTGACAATGAAAATTACGACGCCGACGACTACCAAAAAGACGATTACTAATCTCCGATCATGGGCTTTCTGATCACCCTTGTCGGACCAACGGCCATCGGTAAAACCGATTTAGCCATCCAAATGGCACAACATTTCGGCACAGAGATCATTTCTGCTGATTCACGTCAAGTTTTTAAAGAAATGAGCATCGGAACGGCGAAACCCTCCCCTCAGGATTTAAGCCTGGTTAAGCATCATTTCATCAATTCTCATTCCATTCATGAGGATTTTTCTGTCGGACAGTTCGAGAAAGAGGGGCTGGCCATTTTAACTCAAATTTTCAAGACGAATCGAACCGCTATTTTGGCGGGCGGCTCTGGTTTATATGTGAATGCCATTACAAAAGGTTTTGACGATTTACCTGTGGCTTCCCCGGCACTAAGAGCGCAGTTGAATGATGCATTTGGCGAAAAAGGGATATCTTATTTACAAGAAGAATTACAAAAATTAGATCCTGAGTTTTATGCTGAAGTGGATATTCATAATCCGCAAAGATTGATCAGGGCTTTAGAAGTTTGTTTACATACCGGAAATAAGTTCTCAGCACTTAGAAAAAATCAGGAGAAAAAAAGACCATTTCAAATCATTAAGATTGGGCTAAAGATGGAGCGTGAAGCGCTTTATGAAAGGATCAACCGCCGAGTGGATCTCATGATGGAAGCCGGACTGCTGGAAGAAGTGCAAGCACTGCTCCCCTATCGACACCTGAACGCCCTGCAAACTGTGGGTTATCAGGAAATTTTTGATTACCTGGACGGTAAATGTAGTTTAGCTGATGCGGTATCACAGATCAAACAAAATACCCGAAGATTTGCTAAAAGACAAATGACCTGGTTCAACAGAGACCCAGAGATCAACTGGTTTGAACCGAACCAATACCAAAGCATCCTACAATTTGTAGAATCGCAAATAAATCCTGCTTAACCTCTAAGTTTAGCACCAAAGAAATTAAAAAATAAAACCACAAAAGATAGCGTGGTGAGGGCCTGGCAAATGAGGATAGATTTACCAAAATCGGTCACCGGATACACATCGCCAAAACCGATGGTAGCACTACTGGAAAGGCTGAAATAAATGGCATCTAAATAAGAGGCAAATGGAACATTGGTATGATTACCTGATGAATAAATGACAGCAAAAGCGAACACTAACTCGAGATAGTTTAAAAATAATAACAAAAGAGAACGTTTATGCGCAGTACCTGTATCGTGTTCTGCTACATAAATCTTATTGAAGACATAAACCAAAGTTTCGGAAAGTAAATAAACATTTAAAGCCTGAAAAAAATAGTTTTGGGCCAATCCATTATAAAGAATCAGAAAAGGAACAAAGGTTTTGCCAATTACATAAATCTCTCCTATGAGTTTACGCCAGATGTACTGCCCTGAACAAAACAATTGCTGGAAATAGATACCCGGAAAGAGTAATTTGGCAGAAATTAGAAATAGACGAAAAACACGTTCTACACCATAATCATCGTACAGATCACCTTCCCAAACAGATTTAATCTTTTTAAAGTGATCTTTTAAGCCATCAACAGGGTGCTGATCTCCTTGTCTGACTTTACCTATAAAGAACTTCCGGATGTGTTTTTTCATCTTCTCAGGCCTGAGCAGTAGGCCCACCAAAATTCATCGGGAAACCGGGAGGCTCCTCATTGATCTTGATCCGGCCATTAATTGATTCAAACTTATTGATATTATCTTCCAAAGCTCTCAGAAATCGCTTAGCATGTTCAGGAGTTAAAACTATTCTTGATTTCACTTTCGCTTTAGGCACACCGGGCATCACCCTGATAAAATCTAATACAAACTCAGAATTGGAATGGGTGATGATAGCCAAGTTAGAATAAATTCCCTCCGCTACTTCTTCCGAGAGTTCAATATTGAGTTGATTGTCAATTGGTTCTTCCATATCCTAAAAATAAAAAAGTCCTCCTGATTATGGGAGGACTTTAGTTATAATTCTGTAAATATTATTTTAACATGAAATTCACGATGAGGAGTACCGAACCAATAATGGCCAAAAATTGCACCAAACCCACTACATAAATAGATTTATGCACATTGGCTATATCCTCTTTGGTAGCCAATACTTCCCGACGGTTATCAAATTCTGCTTTCACTTCTTCTTTTACAAAGTAACTAAAGTCTGTGCTTCTTTCTCACCCAATTTATTCTTCAATATTTGAAATAATTGTATTTCACTCACACTCATAGCAATAACATTTACATAAAGTTACAAAATTATAGCCAAAATAAAAAGTCCTCTCGGTTAAGAGAGGACATTTATGATGTTGAACTAGAAATAAGATTAAACCTCTTCTTCTACTTCTTCTTTTTTAGAAGCCATTAATCTGTCGTACTCTTCTTGAGAACCTACGATAATACGTTCGTAGTCGCGTAAGCCGGTTCCTGAAGGAATCAAGTGACCTACAATTACGTTCTCTTTCAAGCCCAACAGCTTATCTACTTTACCACTGATGGCTGCTTCGTTTAATACTTTGGTAGTTTCCTGGAAGGAAGCCGCAGAGAAGAACGATTTAGTTCCCAATGAAGCACGGGTAATACCCTGTAAAATAGAGCTGGAAGTGGCTGGAATCGCATCACGTACCTCTACCAGTTTCATGTCTTTACGTTTCAGCATCGAATTCTCGTCTCTGAGTTTACGTAAAGAAACAATCTGTCCGGCTTTCAAGTTAGGTGATTCGCCAGCATCGGTTACCACTTTCTTATCAAACATGGCATCGTTTTCTTCCATGAAATCCCAACGATCTACCGCTTCATTCTCTAAGAAACGAGTATCTCCCGCATCTTCGATCAACACTTTTTGCATCATTTGGTGAACAATTACCTCAAAGTGCTTATCGTTGATTTTAACCCCTTGTAAACGGTAAACTTCCTGGATACCGTTCACTAAGTACTCTTGAACAGCTGCAGGTCCTTTAATAGCAAGGATATCAGCAGGAGAAATAGAACCGTCAGATAATGGCATACCCGCTTTCACGAAGTCGTTATCTTGTACCAGGATGTGTTTAGACAATGGCACCAGGTATTTCTTCACTTGTCCGTCTTTAGACTCGATAGAAATTTCACGGTTACCACGTTTTACACCACCCAAGGTTACCACACCATCGATTTCGGTTACTACTGCAGGGTTAGATGGGTTACGTGCTTCGAACAATTCGGTTACACGTGGTAAACCACCGGTAATATCTCGTGTTTTTCCAGTTGAACGAGGAATTTTCACGATGATTTGTCCGGTTTTAACTTCTTCTCCTTCTTCTACCGCAATATGCGCACCTACCGGGATGTTGTAAGATTTCACCAAAGCACCTTTCTTATCATTGACCTGAATGGCAGGGTTTTTGGTTTTATCGCGTGAATCGATGATCACTTTCTCACGGTGACCGGTTTGTTCATCCGATTCTTCACGGAAGGTAACTCCTTCAATGATCGCATCGAATGCCACTTTACCGGCAAACTCGGAGATGATTACCGCATTGTATGGATCCCATGAACAGATACGATCGCCTTTGGCTACTTTCTGTCCTTCTTTCACAAATAAATGTGCACCGTAAGGAATGTTGTTACTTACGATTACTTTATTGGTTCCAGGTTCCACAATACGGAATTCACCAGAACGACCCAATACTACTTCTACTTTGCCTTCTTCAGTATCTAAAGTAACTGTTCTAATGTTCTCGAACTCAATTACTCCTTCGAATTTGGCATTAATTTGTGATTCAGCTGCGATGTTAGACGCTGTACCACCCACGTGGAACGTACGAAGCGTTAACTGTGTACCAGGCTCACCGATAGATTGTGCAGCAATTACACCTACCGCCTCACCCATCTGCACGCGTTTTCCGGTAGATAGGTTACGTCCGTAGCAAAGTGCGCACACACCTCTGTGACTCTCACAGGTTAATACCGAACGAATCTCGATACCTTCCAGCGCTGAATTTTCAATTTTATCTGCGATATTTTCGTCGATATCATGTCCTGCAGAAACAATTAACTCTCCGCTCAATGGATCGTACACATCGTGTAAGGAAGTACGTCCCAAAATACGATCGTATAATGGTTCTACGATATCTTCGTTATCTTTTAATGCAGTGGTATAAATACCTCTTAAAGTACCACAATCTACATCACCCACAATCATATCCTGTGCCACATCATGTAAACGACGGGTCAAGTAACCAGCATCCGCAGTTTTCAAAGCCGTATCGGCCAAACCTTTACGGGCACCGTGAGTAGAGATGAAGTATTCGAGTACCGACAAACCTTCTTTGAAGTTAGAAAGGATCGGGTTTTCGATAATTTCACCACCTGAACCTGATTTCTGAGGCTTAGCCATCAAACCACGCATACCGCAAAGCTGACGAATCTGCTCCTTAGAACCACGAGCACCTGAATCCAACATCATGTAAACAGAGTTGAAGCCTTGGTTGTCGTTAGAAAGGATATCCATTACATTCGCAGTCAACTTGTTGTTGATACGGGTCCAGATATCGATGATTTGGTTGTAACGTTCGTTGTTGGTAATGAATCCCATATTGTAGTTATTCATTACTTCTTCCACTTCTTTAGATGCCTGACCGATCAATTTTACTTTCTCGTCAGGAATATTCAAATCTTGTAAGTTGAAAGATAAACCACCACGGAATGCCATTTGGAATCCTAATTCCTTGATATCATCCAGGAACTGAGCACCACGGGCCATACCGGTAGTTTTAACTACTTCACCAATGATATCACGAAGTGACTTTTTAGTCAATAATTCATTGATGTAGCCTACTTCTACAGGAACTACCTGGTTGAATAATACACGACCAACTGTAGTTTCAATCAACTTATTAATGATTGATCCATCCTTCTCTCTAACATTGGTTTTCACCTTAATGAAAGCGTGCAAATCAACTTGTTTCTCATTGTAAGCAATAATTACTTCTTCTGGTGAGTAGAAACTAAAGCCTTCGCCTTTTACCACACGGCTGTCATCTGTTTTACGGCCTTTGGTCATGTAGTACAGACCCAAAACCATGTCTTGAGATGGAACCGTGATCGGCGTACCGTTGGCAGGGTTTAAGATGTTATGCGAAGCCAACATCAACATTTGGGCTTCCAAAATAGCCGCATTACCTAAAGGTAAGTGAACAGCCATCTGGTCACCGTCAAAGTCGGCGTTGAACGCAGTACATACCAACGGGTGTAATTGGATCGCTTTACCTTCCACCAATTTTGGCTGGAAAGCCTGGATACCCAAACGGTGCAGTGTAGGGGCACGGTTTAACAATACCGGGTGACCTTTCAACACGTTTTCGAGGATATCCCAAACGATCGGATCTTTACGATCCACAATTTTCTTAGCTGATTTTACGGTTTTTACAACCCCTCTTTCAATCATTTTGCGAATGATGAACGGCTTGTATAACTCGGCAGCCATATCTTTTGGTAAACCGCACTCGTGTAATTTCAGGTTAGGACCTACCACGATTACAGAACGTGCTGAGTAATCTACACGTTTACCTAATAAGTTCTGACGGAAACGACCTTGTTTACCTTTCAGGATGTCTGAAAGTGATTTCAAGGCACGGTTACCTTCTGTTTTTACGGCATTTACTTTACGAGAGTTGTCGAATAAGGAATCGACAGCCTCTTGTAACATACGCTTCTCGTTACGCAGAATTACTTCAGGTGCTTTGATCTCGATCAAACGCTTCAAACGGTTGTTACGGATGATTACACGACGGTATAAGTCGTTCAAATCTGAAGTTGCGAAACGGCCGCCTTCCAAAGGCACCAAAGGACGCAATTCTGGTGGAATAACCGGCACGATCTTCACAATCATCCACTCCGGACGATTTTCGATGTGATCGTTTGCACTGCGGAAAGATTCTACCACCTGCAGACGTTTCAAAGCTTCGTTTTTACGTTGCTGAGAAGTTTCATTGGCTGCCTGGTGACGTAAATCGTATGATAATTGATCCAGATCTAAACGACCCAGTAAATCAACTAAAGCCTCAGCACCCATTTTAGCAACAAATTTCTGAGGATCTTTGTCGTCTAAATATTGGTTCTCTTTTGGCAGGGTATCTAAAATATCCAAGTATTCTTCTTCGCTTAAGAAATCCATTTTCTGAATTCCGTCGGCTTCTTTCAGACCCGGTTGAATTACGACATAACGCTCGTAATAAATGATTAAATCGAGCTTTTTGGTAGGTAAACCCAATAAATAACCGATTTTGTTAGGCAGAGAACGGAAATACCAGATGTGTGCAACAGGAACCACTAGGTTGATGTGTCCCATGCGCTCACGACGTACTTTCTTCTCCGTTACTTCCACGCCGCAACGATCGCAGACAATACCTTTGTAGCGAATGCGCTTGTATTTTCCGCAATGACATTCGTAATCCTTCACAGGACCGAAAATACGCTCGCAGAATAAGCCATCACGCTCCGGCTTGTAGGTACGGTAGTTGATGGTTTCCGGCTTTAAAACTTCACCACTTGAGCGCTCCAGAATTGATTCGGGAGAGGCTAAGCTGATGGTAACTTGGGTAAAGTTACTTTTGATTTTATTATCCTTTTTGTAAGACATAGCTCTTTTTGAGTTGTGAGTTATGAGTTTGGAGCTTAGAGTTAAAAGTCAATCGACTCACAACTCCAGACTCCGAACTCCAAACTAATCTAATGTGATATCTAAACCTAAACCTCTTAATTCGTGAACCAATACGTTGAATGATTCTGGAACAGATGGCGTTGGTAAGTTTTCACCTTTAACAATCGCTTCATAAGTTTTGGCACGGCCGATTACATCATCAGATTTCACGGTTAAGATCTCCTGTAAGATGTTTGCTGCACCAAAGGCTTCGAGTGCCCAAACCTCCATCTCACCAAAACGCTGACCACCAAACTGAGCTTTACCACCCAATGGCTGTTGTGTAATTAATGAGTATGGACCGATGGAACGGGCGTGCATCTTATCATCTACCATGTGACCTAATTTCAGCATGTAAATGATACCCACCGTAGTAGGCTGATCAAAGCGCTCACCGGTTAAACCGTTGTGCAGGTAAGTTCTACCTGATGCTGGCAATCCGGCTTTAGCCACCCAGTCTTCTACTTCCTGATGAGTTGCACCATCGAAAATTGGCGTAGAGAATTTCACGCCCAACTCTTTTCCGGCCCAACCTAAAACGGTTTCGTAGATCTGACCCAAGTTCATACGTGAAGGTACCCCCAATGGGTTCAACACGATATCAACCGGTGTTCCATCTTCCAAGAATGGCATATCCTCATCACGAACGATACGAGCAACAATACCTTTGTTACCGTGACGGCCCGCCATTTTATCACCCACTTTCAGCTTGCGCTTTTTAGCGATGTAAACTTTGGCCAGCTGTACAATACCTGAAGGAAGTTCGTCGCCGACTGTGATCGCGAATTTCTCACGCTTGTAAGCTCCCAATTCTTCATTCAGCCTGATATTGTAATTATGTAAAGTTTGTTTAATCAACTCGTTCTTATCCTCATCAGTTGTCCACTTGGTAGGATTGATATTGGCAAAATCTAAATCGGCCAATACTTTCTGAGTAAACTTAACGCCCTTAGCTACCAGTAATTCTTTGTAAACATTGTATACCCCTTGAGCGGTTTTACCGTTTACAATGGTGAATAATTTTTCAATCAATTGTTCACGCAGTTCTTTTACTGCCTTTTCATATTGAGTATCTAATTTCTCTACCAAAGATTTTTCTTCTGCTTTAGTAGTTTTCTTCGCTCTTGAGAACAATTTGGTGTCAATTACCACCCCTTGAATAGATGGAGGCGTTTTAAGAGAAGCATCTTTCACATCTCCGGCTTTATCGCCAAAGATGGCTCTCAATAATTTCTCTTCTGGTGAAGGATCTGATTCTCCTTTTGGTGTGATTTTACCAATCAGGATGTCGCCTTCTTTCACCTCAGCACCCACACGGATCACTCCGTTTTCATCCAAGTCTTTGGTAGCCTCTTCAGAAACGTTAGGAATATCTGGTGTCAATTCTTCCTCTCCACGCTTGGTATCACGAACTTCTAATTCGAATTCTTCAATGTGGATAGAAGTAAAGATATCTTGAGATACTACACGCTCAGAAATTACGATCGCATCCTCAAAGTTATAACCTTGCCATGGCATGAAAGCCACTTTTAAGTTACGACCCAAGGCCAATTCACCATCCTGAGTGGCGTATCCTTCGCAAAGTACTTGTCCTTTTTCTACTTTCTGACCTTTTTTAACGATAGGCTTCAAGTTGATACAAGTACTTTGGTTGGTTTTTTTGAATTTGATCAATGGATAAGATTTCACTTCTCCATCGAAAGAAACCAGTACATCATCTTGATTGCGCTCGTAGCGGATACGAATTTCGTTGGCATCTACATATTCTACCACCCCGTTGCCTTCGGCATTGATCAGGGTACGAGAATCTCTTGCCACACGACCTTCTAATCCGGTACCAACAATTGGCGACTCAGGACGCAACAATGGTACGGCCTGGCGCTGCATGTTCGATCCCATCAAGGCACGGTTCGCATCATCGTGCTCCAAGAATGGAATTAATGAAGCGGCAATGGAGGTGATCTGGTTAGGCGCAACGTCCATCAAATCTAAACGCTCTGGCTCAATTACCGGGAAATCGCCTTCGTAACGTGCTTTTACACGAGCATCGGCAAATTTTCCTTTGTCATCGTATTGTGCATTTGCCTGTGCAATGGTTTTACCATCTTCATCTTCGGCAGAAAGATAAATAACTGGCTCTTCCACCACTACACGACCTTTTTCTACTTTACGGTATGGCGTTTCGATGAAACCTAAATTATTGATTTTGGCATGCACACAAAGTGATGAAATCAAACCAATGTTAGGTCCTTCTGGAGTTTCGATGGTACACAAACGACCGTAGTGGGTATAATGTACGTCACGAACCTCGAAACCAGCACGCTCACGTGACAGACCACCTGGACCTAAGGCTGAAAGACGACGCTTGTGCGTAATCTCGGCCAATGGGTTAGTTTGATCCATGAATTGTGATAACTGGTTGGTTCCGAAGAAAGAGTTGATCACCGATGATAAGGTACGGGCGTTGATCAAGTCGGTTGGGGTAAATACCTCGTTATCGCGAATGTTCATACGCTCACGAATGGTACGGGCCATACGGGCCAAACCTACACCAAATTGAGCATACAATTGCTCACCAACGGTACGTACACGACGATTTGACAAGTGATCGATATCATCCACCTCGGCTTTGGAGTTGATCAACTTAATCAGGTATTTAACAATGGCGATGATATCTTCCTTCGTTAAAACCTTCGTATCATCTGGTGTATCTAATTTCAATTTACGGTTAATGCGGTAACGACCCACATCACCCAAATCATATCTTTTATCAGAGAAGAATAAACGATCAATGATACCACGAGCTGTTTCTTCATCTGGTGGTTCAGCGTTACGTAATTGACGGTAAATATGCTCTACCGCTTCTTTCTCTGAGTTAGAAGTATCTTTTTGTAAGGTATTGTAGATGATGGTGTAATCACCGGTGTGGCTAGTATCTTCTTTAGAAAGAATGATAGACTTGGCACCTGCATCAATGATCAAATCAATGTTGTCATCATCTAAAACGGTTTCACGCTCCAAGATCACTTCGTTTCTTGGGATAGAAACTACCTCACCGGTATCTTCGTCTACGAAGTCTTCTACCCAAGATTTAAGTACCCTTGCAGCTAATTTACGACCGATAAATTTCTTTAGACCCGACTTGCTCACCTTTACTTCATCGGCTAATTCGAATAATTCTAAGATATCTTTATCTGAGTCATATCCGATAGCACGTAATAAAGTGGTTACCGGGAATTTTTTCTTACGGTCGATGTAAGCATACATGACGTTGTTCACGTCGGTAGCGAACTCAATCCATGATCCTTTGAAAGGAATTACACGGGCTGAATATAATTTGGTACCGTTGGTGTGGCGGCTTTGGCCGAAAAACACACCCGGAGAACGGTGTAATTGAGATACAATTACGCGTTCTGCACCATTAATTACGAAAGTTCCTTTTGGAGTCATGTAAGGGATCGTTCCCAAATACACGTCTTGTACGATTGTTTCAAAATCTTCGTGTTCCTCATCATTACAAGATAAACGGAGTTTAGCTTTTAAAGGAACACTATAGGTTAAACCACGTTCGATACATTCTTGAATGTCGTAACGTGGTGGATCTACGAAATAATCTAAAAATTCTAAAACAAAGATGTTTCTAGAATCTGAAATAGGGAAGTTTTCGGAGAATACTTTAAATAAACCTTCTTGGTGACGATTATCTGAAGTGGTTTCTAACTGAAAGAATTCCCTGAATGATTGCAATTGCACATCCAGAAAGTCAGGATAATCCAACACATGCTTGCTGGTTGCAAAATTGACTCTTTCGGTATGGTT
>CANHCS010000008.1 GCA_947459195.1 Sphingobacteriaceae bacterium | reverse complement strand
GTAATGGAAATGGAAGAGGTATTGGAGGCTAAAATTGTTTCAGGGCGACAAAATTGATCCAGATCTCTGAAAATTTGCAGCTTCAGGTCGATATTTTCGGTGGCAGCCTCCACTACTAAATCAGCATTAGAAACGCCCATTTTTAAATCTGTAAAAGGCTGGATATTAGACAGTGTGTTGGCTTTTTCTTCTTCAGAAATAATTCCCTTGCTTACCTGTCTGTCCAGGTTTTTAGCAATGGTTTGTAAACCACGCTCTAAAGCTTGTTCAGAAACATCAATTAAAGCTACAGAATAGCCGAATTGGGCAAAGGTGTGAGCAATGCCATTTCCCATGGTGCCCGAGCCGATCACTGCAATGTTTTTCATTTTTATTGGATAATTGGTGCGCAAATATACAGATTTGGACCTTTTAATATCGGCGACTTTTGCTTAGTTTTTCAAGTTAGAAATGGATTTCTGCATCTGCGCCATCATCTGTGTCAGCGACTCGAGTGTAGGCTCCGGACTCGGCTGCGGAAACTCTGAACTTATGAATGCTTTGGCTTTCCAAATCTCCAGGATGTCTTGCACCTCAATGGTATAGGGTTCGTAAACCGGATTGTCTGAAATCAGCTTTATACTCTTGTTGTCTTTCAGTTTATTACCGGCTCGTTTATACACCACACCATCATTCATGCTGATGAATACATAAGTTTCACCAGCTTTTACATCGTTCCAATTCTCTACATATTCTCCAATCACAATGGTTCCGGTAGGTAATGGGAGCATTGAATCGCCTTTTATTTCAAAAGCACGGTAGGTGCCCTGATTAAAGAAGGGCAGATTAAACTTAGGCAATTCGCCTACAAACTGAGGATCGGCATAGCCGTTTAAATAACCGGCACTCGCTTTAACAGGTACAAAATCAATTCTTTGCTGCTCATCCTGATCGACCGTGATGCTCAAAACCCGAATATTGCTACCATCGCCACGGGTTTTTGGTTTCCATTGGTCGTTGATCTTTTCGTTTACCAATTCATCCATAGAAAGCTCATAAAATGCTGCGAATTTTTTTAGCAATTCGTATTTGGGCTCTGCACGGTCTTCTTCGTAGGCACCAACCAGTGATCGCTTAATTTCCATGCTATCAGCAAACTGTTGCTGTGTTAAGCCTTTTTTCTTTCTCAGGTATTTGAGGTTATTGGAGATTTGAGACATTTTAAAAATATTTTTGTTTTTACTAAAATTGTTAGTAATATTGTGCCAACTAAATTAGTAATTATTTATAATTCTACAAAATAAATACTAACTGATTTAGTTATTAACTGAAGAAGCAAATGAAAAAGTACGTTTTTATCATCACCGATCGTAACCGCAACAATTTACATGTGGGATTGAGTACCGATTTAATGAAGACCATGGATTTTTACAGCGCCATGCCTTGTTTATTTTTCGATCCGGGACAGCAATTGAGTCGTTTGGTGTATTTTGAAGAATATGATAACGAGCAAATGGCTAATTCGAGGTTCAGGTTAATCAATCAGTTTACCAAGATGCAGAAAGAGCGTTTGGTAAGGTCGGTTAATTTAGACTGGATTGATTTAACACCGGCGCTGCACAAAGAAGCTGCATTGCATTTGCAAGCAGATTTGTTTAACCTGGCTAGGGTAGCCTAAAGCGCTTGATTAATATTTTAAATTAAAAAGGGAGTCTGCAATTGCAGGCTCCCTTTTTTTACCATCCAGGTGCAAAGGTCATTCCAAATACGCCTCCGCTGATATTTTTTCTCTGGAATGGAATAGCGTAATATGGTTCAAGTACAAAATAGCCAAATACATTTACCCTGAGCGATAATCCGGCACTCATGGCCGGCACCCTGCTGTAAACGGGGTTGTTACCCACCATGCCAATTTGTTGTGGTTTTTTGGCAAAACGAACTTCAGATGCCGAGTTGTAAGCCAAACCGATATCGAAAAATGCATTCAAATCACTAAACAAAAGTTTAGATTCAACAGCACTTAGTTTTTTAGGCCCGGTAAATGGCAAACGCACCTCAAAATTGGCAATGGCCATTTTGCTACCTACCAATTGTTCGATGCTGAAATCGCCGGGAGCAGAGCTGATATCGCCTTCACGATAAAATGAATTGTATTCGTAGCCTCTAATGAAGATCGGATTACCCACAAATTGCTGCGCAAAGAATTGATTATTATCATTCCCAAATGACATGCTGTTCAAAATTCTACCGGCAAGGGTGATTTTGTTCAGTCGTACGTATTTTCTCAAATCAACAGTAGCTACCGTTAAATCGAAATCGCCAAACATTTTATTTAATCCAATTCGGTAACGATATCCTTCCAGGGGAGCCACTAAACCGAAATTAGAATTATCGCCAACAAATGCGGCATCAAAACCATATATATTGAAATTTTGAAAATTGACACCATAAGCCTGGTTGTAAAAATTGTTGGCTTCCTGCAATGAAACTTTCTCACGATCTGCTCCAACAAAATAAGCCGGGATCCCGTTTTCCATCTCATAATATTGACTAAAGCGATCAATTCGATAGTAATAAGTGGCTGCAGAAGCACCCATTTCAAAACGATTTATTTTAGAAAAGGGGTAGGATCCGAATAATTGTAATTTATCTTCAAAAGTCCGGATAATATCATAACTATCTCTAAATACCTGACCATTGTTTATTAAATCTTGAGATAGATAAGCCGTAATGTAGGGAATATGGGAAACACCAGCCCCCCAGTTGACCCTTCCTTGCTGGTTCACATAGGCGATTTGAGCTCCAAAATCATAGATCTCGCCATTTACAGCTGCAGCAGTGTAAATTTGATCACGGCCTAGGATATCGGAAAATATGCCCTGAATACCGCTGGCCAGACCGGTACCGAAACGGCCAACAGAAGCTCCAATTCCATTTCCTGATAAATAATCGAGTTTAAATTTGGAACGGAAAGGAACCGGCTCAATTTGATAATCGCTGATCTGCTCAAATCGCTCGAAATTTTTGAGGTTAGCATTTATTACATCCACACCAGCCTGACGAGGAGGGGGGAGTGTAGCCGCATCAAAATTTAAAGCTTGTGGGTCTACTTTTAGGGGTGTAAAATCAGATGCTTGAGCACTGTAAATTTGATATTTCTGTGCACGGTAATAGGTATAAACGATCTGATCTGTTTTCGAAACACTTAGCGCAGGAGCAAATTCTGTGATACCGCTTATTCCTGTGAAATAGTCAGTTAACTGCTCCACTATGCGATCATCAATATGATAACGGTAAAGATTCCTGAATCCATCACGGTTAGAGAGGAAATAGATATATTCATCATTACCGGAAAATTGTGGATTTAAATTATTGGCACCATTAAATACCGGAATATCTCTAATGCGAAGGCTGACCAGATCAATAGTGGCTAAGTTATAAGTGATGTCGATGCTTTTATCGCTGTCTTCCAGTGTGGTTCGGTCTGAACTGAATACGATTTGTTGACCATTATTAGCAAAACTTGGATGATAATCAGAATAAGGGTCGTTGGTTAATTGTTCTAGTTTTTTTGTTTGCAAGTCAAACAGGTATAAATCACTCTGTCCTTCTTTTAAACCAGAAAAAGCAACACTGCTGCCATCTGGAGACCAAGTTATGTTACTGAACTCTTCTACTTCCCCCATCGATTCGGTAGCTAATGTTCTACCCGTTTGGGTATCAATTACAAATAATTTATTTCTGCCCTCTGCGAATGCACTGAATGCAAAACGTTTACTATCAGGCGACCAAGCACCGGCCGACTCGATAAAATTAAACTCGTCTATATGTGAGTTTCTCGTTTTACTGGTAAGTTTCCGAATGATTTTTCCAGTCTGGGCATCGGCTAGGAAGAGGTCAATACTGAATAACTCTTTTTCAGACAAAAAGGCAACATATTTACCGTCAGGAGAAACAGAAGGGGCCACATTCATCTCTCCAGCGTTCTTGTCATCTAAAATTCGCTTACCGATAGGAGTTTGCGTGGTATCTTTTAGGAATGGTTGATAAGCGTTTTCAATACTGGTTTTCCAAAGACTTGAAAGGGTGCGCTCTGTAAAACCGAAGGTTTTTAAAATGGCTCTTTCATATCCAAAACGGGCTGTTTCTTTAAATAAGGGCACAATTACGGTATCGCCATAAGTAGAACCGATATAAGACCAAAAAGCTTGGCCATATCGATAAGGAAAGTATTTTCCAGATGTGGTGAGGTCTTTTAAGGAAGGGATGTCTTTATTTAGGTAGGCATCCCTCATCCACATAGAAGTAAATGCATCTACTTTTCCGATGGAGAGGTATTCTGCCATCCCTTCTACCATCCATAAAGGGAGATTCCCGATATTTTCTAAAGTAGTGGAATCGCCTTCTATGAGTGAATGATATTGAAAGGCGTGCACCAACTCGTGTCCCAATACATGTCGTGTTTGGTGATTCAACTGCGTGATCGGCATCACCACCCTGTTTTTCAATCCTTCGGTCACCCCGCCGGTTCCTACACCAATTTCTCCCTGAATGGCTGTAGTTTGTTGAAAATCTGGTGCGTTATTGTATAAAATGAAAGGATTTTTCCGCAGAAAAGTATCTCTAAATACTTGTTGGTGTAATTTATACCAGGTTTCGGTCTCTTTTGCAAAGCGTTTTACCAAGCTTTCATTTTTTAAATAGTGATAAAACTCAAAGTGAGGAGTTTGATAAACATTGAATTTGAGGTTTTTATAACGCACTTTATTTTGTCCGAAATACTGGGCTTGCACGCTGTTGCTCATCAGTCCGGTGAGGACTAAAAAAAGAATTAAAATGGATAGGCGTTTCACGGTGTGGATCATTTTAGAGAATGAAATGAAAAGATGCTTTATCAAATAAATTTACTAAATAAATGTGCTTTCAAAAGTATTGTTTTGCTAAGTCTATTTCTGTTGATCTTTTTTAGAAGGCTTGGGATTAGGCTCAGTACTTGTTTTAACTGGAAGGCTGTTTCCTGTTCCTGTTGTGTTTTCAGCGCTCGGTAATTCACCATCCGGTGCATTGAGGGTGCTGTCAATTAATAAACTATCGGTCTGTGTACTATCGGCCACAATTCTGGGCGATTCACACTGATAAGACCGGGTAATGGTTACACCCGGTTTGGGGAAACGGCCGGGACGAATACCGGTGCTTGGATCATTGAGTACTTTTTCCATGAACTTACCATAAATTGGCAAGGCAGTGCGAGAACCCTCACCAGTTTCGGAAGTTTTGAAGTGGATACTTCGTTCATCGCAACCCACCCAAATGCCGGTCACTAGATCTTTACTGATGCCCATGTACCAGCCATCTACATAATCGGAAGAGGTGCCAGTTTTACCGCCAATCTGATTACCTTCTTTCCAAATATCCCATTCCCATAGCGCTTGTGAGGTTCCGCCTGGCTCTTCCATGCTTCCTCTAAACATATAAAGCATGAGCCAGGCAATTTCCTCGCTGATGGCTCTTTCTTGTTTCGCCTTAAACTTGGCAATGGTGATACCATCATTGTCTTCGATACGCTCAACCAGGATGGGTTCTGTTTTCATCCCCTTGTTAAGAAAGGTGCCATAAGATTTTACCATCTCAAAGACAGAAACATCATTTGCACCCAAACTCACCGAAGGGACCGATTTTAAAGGACTTTCAATGCCACATTGCTGTGCGGCTTTTACCACATTATCCCAACCGACCTTTTCGGTAATTTGGGCGGTAATGGAATTCACCGATTTACCCATAGCCCAACGCAATGACATCTCTCTACCCGAAAACTCGAAATCTGCGTTTTTAGGCTCCCAGGTTTCTGTTTTTCCATTTTCTTGATAAACTATTTTTACCGGTTTATCAATGTATTTATCGCAGGGATTCATGCCTTGCTCTAAAGCAGCCAAATAGGCAAAAGGCTTAAATGTGGATCCAGCTTGTCTTTTTGCCTGATCTACGTGGTCGTATTTGAAATATTTATGATTGATTCCGCCTACCCAAACTTTGATGTGACCATTGAAGGGATCGAGGGTCATCACCCCGGTATTGAGCATTTTTGCATAATATTTGATGGAATCCATGGTGCTGAATTCAACTTCTTTCTCTCCATCCCAACTAAAAACTTTCATTTTTTTAGGCAAGTTCAGGTAATGATCAATGGAGTCTTGATTTTGATCGAATTTCTTTTTCAGGTAATCATAATAGGGAAGACGTTGGGCGGCTTTCAATGGAAAATCCACGATCTCATTCCCATCTTCATCACGCCATGGGTTTTCATTTCCCCATACATTCTGAAAACGTCTTTGCAGCGTTTTCATCTGGCTGGCTACTGCCTCTTCTGCATACTGCTGTAATTTAGAATCGATGGTGGTATAGATCTTTAAACCATCTTCGTATAAATCATAATCATTTTCTTCGCACCATTCTTCCAGGTAGCGGGCTACTGCCCCCCTGATGTACGAATCGCCCTCGGCCACTTCCTGCAACTCGGTCGGTTTTAATCTCAAAGGTCTGCTGACGTATTTTTTGAATTCTTTTTCGCCCAAAAAATCATACTTCACCATTTGTGATAAAACTACATTTCTTCTTTCTAGGCATTTATCAGGGTTTTTGAAAGGATTATATGTGCTGGTGGCTTTGAGCATACCAATCAACATGGCTGCTTCATCCACTTTTAAGGCTCCGGGTTCTTTGCTAAAGTATCTTTTCGAAGCAATTTTGATCCCATAAGCATTGTTTCCAAATGGCACCGTATTGAGGTACAGGGTCAGGATATCATTTTTGCTGTGATAGCTTTCCAGCTTCAGTGCGCTGATCCATTCTTTTAACTTGTAAACCACGGTTCTGAAAACCGGAATGTATTTGATCCAGCCCTGCGATTTCTTTCCACGGGTGCTGTACAGATTTTTGGCTAATTGCTGGGTGATGGTACTACCCCCTCGTTTATCACCCTTTGCGGTAGAAACTGTGCTCGATGCAAGCGATAAAATATCAATACCACTGTGCTCATAAAACCGGATGTCTTCGGTGGCCACCAATGCATCTACCACACTGGGTGCAATTTCGTTGTAATTTACAGGGATCCTGTTTTCACGAAAATAACGGCCAATTAATTTGCCATCTGCCGTGTACAATTCCGAAACCAGCTGTAAACTGGGTGTTTTAATGTCTTTGATGGTGGGAGATGAGCCAAAAATCCATAAGAAATTCAATTCCATGGCACAGAAAAAAAGTACCAGAAAATACAAGGTGATGCTAAAATATCTTAATCGCTTACGCTTGATCTCTTTGAACATGTATGGTATTTTTTTTGCGTGCTAAAGATGCTGATAAAAAAGATTTTTTATTGTTAAACAATTCAAATTAGACCGTTTTCTTACATTTTATTTAATGCTCACTTCATCGATGAATATAATGGCCTTTCCACCTTCGCCATGACCTAAATGCCACGGAGGCAGATCTCCAAAGTTTTTTGCCACCACTTTTATATAACGAAGCTTTGTATTGGTTTTTAATTCAAAGTCTTTGAGCTGAACCTGATAATCGTCGGCAGGGATGGTGTTTTTCACCTCGCCTAAAAGCTCAAAATTAGTTCCGTCTGAAGAGCCATAAAATGAAATTTCAGTTGGATAAATGATCCATGATCGGGTATCTTGCATACAACCCAATGCAATACTGCTTACTTCTTTGAGCTTTGCAAGATCAATTTCTGCTTCGAAATCCGTTAATTGGAAACCTTGCCAAAAATTTCCTAATCTGAAATTGTCTTTACCTCGAATACCATCTACCAATGCAAGCGCACCTCCACCGGTGTACGATTGCATAAAAGGATATTTGATGTTTACTTTCTTATCACCTGGATTCTTGAAAAATTGGGCTTTCACAGCAAAACTGCTTTTTCCACCAGCGTAAGCTACGGCTTTGATGGTGGTGCTTTTTTCGATCTGGAAGGGCCCGCTGTATTTTTTGCTATTTAAAGATGGTTCGCTCTCGTCGAGTGTATAATAAAGATCGGCTCCTTCGATGGGTTTGATGATGTTAATCTCCATTTTATCTGCAAAGCTGATGGAATTGGCCTCAATGATCGGGTTGCTCACAATGAGTTCCGTTTCAGTTTCAGAATAGACTTTTTCCAAACTATTCATGAAGCTCACTGCAGGCGTTTTCCCCATTTTAAAGGTCAACACACCACCGTTCTTAAAGTCTTCAAACCTGATGAAAGACTTCCGGTAGGGAGCATTGTTCAGTTTGATGTCTTGCAGATAGATCGTCTCATCCGTGTATTCAGGCGCTTCAATCACAAACGATTTTCCATTTTCGAGGTGGATGGTGCTTTTCTTGAACCAAGGTGTGCCAATCAAGTATTCATTATTCGCCGGATTGAGCGGGTACCAGCCCAAAGCACTCATGACCAACCATGCCGACATTTGTCCGCAATCTTCATTGCCCGAAAGTCCATCGGGTGCATTCCGATACTGTTCTGCCCTGATTTTTTGTACATAAGCCGCAGTTTTATAAGACTGATTGGTAAAATTATATAGGTAAGCCATGTGATGGCTCGGTTCGTTTCCATGAGCATATTGACCAATTAAACCGGTGATGTCTACTTGCCCCCGTCCCGAAAGACCCGCACTGGTGGTAAATAGCTCGTCTAATTTCTTTTCAAAACCCGTTAAACCACCCATAGATTGCATGAGCCCTTTCACATCATGTGGTACATAAAAACTGTATTGCCAGCTATTGGCCTCGGTAAAATTATTGTTCACTTCGGTAGGGTCAAATGGTTTCCACCAGCCACCATTGGCACGTGCACGCATGAAACCCGTGTTGGCGTCGAACACATTCTTCCAGTATTGGGCACGTTTGCTAAACGCTACATAATCGCTGGTTTTGTTCAAAGCCTTGGCCATTTGAGCCACACACCAATCGTCGTAGGCGTATTCGAGCGTCTTTGAAACGGATTCATGCTCATCGTCAGCCAATACCAAACCGTTGTTACGATAAGAATCTAAGCCAAACTGATTTCGATTTACGGCTGATTTCATCGCTTCGAAAGCACGTTCGGCATCAAAAGAGATTCCTTTTTGATAAGCATCCAATATCACCGGTATCGAATGATTGCCAATCATACAAAAAGTTTCATTTCCGGCCAGTTCCCAAATGGGCAAGAGGCCTCCGTGTTCATAGTGCTTTAAAAATGTTTTGACAAAATCGGCACTCCTTTTTCGATCGATGATATTGAGAAGGGGATGTTCGGTTCGGTAGGTATCCCAAAGGGAGAAGACAGTATAATTCTCAAAGCCTTCGGCTCGGTGAATCTTTTTATCGATCCCGAAATACTGACCATCTACATCCATAAACAAATTCGGACTTAAAAAAGCGTGGTAAAGGGCGGTGTAGAAAATACTCAGCTTGTCCTGATCGTCACTCTCCACTTCAATTTTTTGTAATTCTTTATTCCAGGCATTTTTAGCGGCCATCAGGGTTTTCTGAAAATTGAAATGTGGAATTTCAGCATCTAAATTTTTTAGCGCTCCTTCTGCACTCACTGCCGAGATACCCACTTTAGCGAGCAATTCTCCGGGCTGATCGAACTGTATAAATAGTTTCAGTTGTTTACCTTCCGCCTTTTTTAGACCTTTTTGTAGCACATCTTTGATGGCAATACCATAAGTTTTGATGGGTCTGTTGAATTTAGCGTGGAAGTAAACAGGCTGATTTTCTGCCCAGGCTTTCGATCTCCTAAAGCCCCTGATCTCATATTCGTTTATTACTTCTACCCAGGCTTCGCTGGTTTCATCCCGGTGTTCCAAATCTACAATGATATTGGCTTTGCTGGTTTTAGGATAAGTATAGCGATGGATCCCGGCTCTTAAACTGGTGGTGAGGCCAACCTTTATCTGATATTTATCCAAAAAGGTCTCGTAATAGCCTGCTTCTGCTTTTTCATTGGATTTTTTGAAAGGGGAGGCATAAGCCGAATTTTTAAATTGCGGCTCCCCGGTGGTAGGCATGAATAAAATATCACCATAATCCGATACGCCAGTACCGTTCAGGTGGGTGTGCGAAAAACCATAAACTACGGTGTCAGAATAATGATATCCTGAACAGCCATCCCATCCGGTTAAACGCGTATCAGGCCCCAGTTGCATCATCCCAAAAGGAAGAGTTGGACCCGGAAAGGTATGTCCATGGCCCCCTGTGCCAATAAATGGATTCACCCAGCGGGTATAATCTTTATTTTTTTGTGCGAATGCGGTGATTTGTATGAAGAGTGCAATTAAAAGGATGTGGATTTTTTTCATGTCTCAATTCGGGCATTAAATATTTAAATGTCTAAGTGGAAACGGTCGGTATCTCTCAGGAAAGGAAAAATCCTTCTCGATTTGGTGATTTCCTCCTTGCTGATGCTGAAGGTGTACAAATCTTCATCGTTCGGTTTGTAATATACTACATTGCCGTTAGGAGCAATACACATAGAACCTCCAGAATGGAATACTTCATTGCCATCGTGTCCAACACGGTTCACAGCCACCACATATGACTGATTCTCAATGGCTCGGGCGGGCACCAGTGTACGCCAGTGGAGGGCACGTTTATCCGGCCAGCTGGCCACCAATAGCAAAATATCATAAGGATCTTCCGGATTGTTTCGCAACCAAACCGGGAAGCGTAAATCATAACAAATTGCCAAACATATTTTCCAACCATTGAGTAGGATGAATTTCTTCTCTTTACCCGGACTGAAGTATTTATCTTCATCCCCTAGGCCAAATAAATGTCGTTTATCATAATGCTCATAGCTGCCATCCGGACGCATCCAAATGAGCCGATTGTAATAGTTTCCAGCTTCTTTAATGATCAAGCTGCCTGTTAACACTGCATCGTATTTTTTGGCCTGATGTTCCATCCATTGCATGGTGGTTCCACCCATTTCTTCGGCCAATTTTTCGGTATTCATAGAGAAACCGGTATTGAACATTTCAGGTAGTACAATTAAATCGGTGTGCTCTCTAATTGCAGATAAACGCAAAGCCAAGTTATTCAAATTTTTTTCGGGGTTCTCCCAAAATAAATAGGCCTGAAAGGTGGTGATTTTTAGTGTCTCCATCGGCTTGAGATAATTTTTTTAAACTTTCATGAGTGCTACGGCGGCTTTTTCTAAGGTCGCTTCTTTTTTAGCAAAACAAAAACGGAGTAGGTGATGATCGGTATTTTTTGAATAGAATGCAGAAACAGGAATACTGGCAACTCCATGCTCTTTAACGAGACTGGCTGCAAAATCGGTATCTGGTTCTTCAGAAATATCTTGATAAGAAAGTAATTGGAAATAAGATCCATGGCAATCCATCAGCTGAAAGCGGCTCCCCGAAATCAGTTTCCTGAAATAATCTCTTTTCTCTTGAAATAAGATCCCCAAGTCTTCAAAATTTTCTTTTTCCTTTAAATACTCAGCAATGGCATGCTGCATAGGTGTATTCACACTGAATACCATGAATTGGTGTATTTTCCTGAACTCTTTCATCAGTGCCTCCGGAGCCAGGCAATAACCCATTTTCCAGCCTGTGGTATGAAATAATTTACCAAAGGAGGCCACAATCAAACTGCGTTCTTTTAATTCCGGATATTTCGCTAAGCTCAAATGCTTCTTTTCATCAAAAATGAGATGCTCATACACCTCGTCGCTCAAGATCAAAATATTGGTGTTACGGGTGATTTTTTGCAATTGTTGCAGATCCTCTTCATTCCATACCATCCCGGTCGGATTGTGGGGCGAGTTGATGATGATCATGCGGGTATTGCCATTGGTCAGCTTTTGAACCTGTGTCCAGTCTATCGCAAAATCAGGCGGATTTAAAGGCATGTATTTTACCATGCCGCCCATCGCTTTTACGGCAGGAGCATAGCAATCATAAGCTGGTTCAAATATGATCACTTCATCATTGGCCTGTACAAAGGCCGAAATAGCCGTAAAAATTGCTTGGGTGCCGCCAGCAGTTACGGTCACTTCATGATCAGGATGATAATCGGCCCCATGTAAACGATTTACTTTGGCTGCAATTTGCTCCCGTAACTCCAACAAACCGGGCATGGGGGCATATTGGTTGTATCCCGATTCGTACGATTTTTTAACCAACTCCAATAATTCAGGTGCACAATCGAAATCGGGAAAGCCCTGCGAAAGATTGATTGCCTTGTGCTCATTGGCCATCTGGGTCATCACTGAAAAGATAGAAGGGCCAATTCCGGGTAATTTAGAGTAGATCTGTACCAATTTGGGTGTTGATTAAACTTTAAATATAGGATAACTATTAAAAAATACCTTACTTTAAGTTACAAACCTGACTCATGACTTACAAAAGCAAGGAGAGCCGCCTTTTATTGATACTGGGCACCTTTTTCGTCGCCAACGCGATTTTAGCCGAATTTATTGGAGTGAAAATCTTTTCTGTCGAAAGTTCACTCGGCTTAAAAAAGTTCGATATCGACTTGTTTGGTGTTCCAGACTTATCTTTTAACATGTCGGCAGGGGTCTTAACCTGGCCATTGGTCTTCATCATGACCGATATCATCAATGAATACTTCGGATTAAAACAGGTGAGGTTCCTCTCTATTTTGACTTCGGTGCTCATTGTGTTTGCTTTTTTAGTCATTGGATGGGCCATTAGTCTTGCTCCGGCCGATTTTTGGATCAATCAGAACATGGAAGGGCAGCCTTTGAACATGGACCTGGCATTCAAAGCCATTTTTGGACAGGGCATGTGGATCATTGTGGGCTCCATCACTGCATTTTTAATTGGTCAAATTGCCGATGTGATGATCTTTCACAAGATCAAAGTGCTTACCGGCGAAAGGGGACTTTGGTTAAGAGCAACCGGATCTACCTTGGTTTCACAGTTCATAGACAGTTTTGTGGTTATTTTCATTGCCTTCTACCTCAATCCACAATACAATTGGACTTGGCAAATGGTGGCTGCCATCGGTCTGGTAAACTATACCTATAAATTTTTAGTGGCCTTGGGCATGACGCCGATTTTATATGTTGTGCATGCACTTATCGATCAATTTTTAGGTAAAGATCTCTCGCACAAAATGCTAAAAGAAGCAGCAAAGAATTAAGCCCTACCGAATACCTTCGGCCAGTTTGCGGAGGTCTTTGGTCAATTTATAACAGAGCTGCAACTGCTCATTCAGCAAGTGTTCATTCCAGTCTTCCGGCTTAACGGGTTCAAAGTAGGCCGGTATTTCCGGATAAACCGCCTTGAAGGGTTCATCGCCCGGCGTTTCCAATACCTCAATGCTAGCTTGCAGATTGAATAAACATTTCCTCACCCATTTAATATGGAGCGAATTCATCTCATGATCTTGCTCTTGTTGCAACACACTGCTCAGGTTGGCTATATAAGAAGACAAAAGGTGATTGAGCACCGTAAACTTGCCGATATTTTTGGCATTTCCCTGCTTTCTTTTGGGTTCCGATAACATCCGCTGAAAAGCACCACCCAAATTAGCCGAACTCAGGTACACCTCTTTTCTAACGAGCTTATACTCGGTAATGTCCCAATTCTGGCCATGTATGGCTTCGGCCAGTTTCAGACAATAATTATAATTAGCTACCAATGCTTGCCGCATGGAAGATTTCAGCTGCCGGTATTCCCAATTAGGGAATACAAAATAACTCGCTAAAAAGGCAATGGATGAGCCCACTAAGGTATCGATGATGCGCTCTTTGGCTACCACAAAATTATTCTCCCCCAAAAAGCTGAACAAAATAAGCAGGTAAGGAGTCAAGAATAACACACTGATCTTATAATTAAGTCGCTGAAAACTGTAAGCCCCAATCATACAAACCAGCAACAGGAAGAATCGGATGGTTTCATCTTTAATCAGGATGATGATGGCTACCCCGAGCAGGCCACCCACCAGCGTGCCCACAATACGCTCATAATTTCGCTGTTTAGTCAAACTAAAACTGGGTTTCAAAATCACGATGATGGTGAGCAAGATCCAGTAGCTGTAATGGCCCAGCGGGAAAATTTTAGAAACGACATAGCCGAGCAGGCAAACGATGGCAACCCGCAGGGAGTGCCTGAAAATGGCAGAATCAAAGCTCAGGTGTTCCCTGAATACTTTTAGATCAAAATCTTGATGCGAAACAAAGCGGGGGAGGTCTTTCTGACTGCGGATTTGGATCCCATCCTCCTGTTGAATGCCAAAATAACTGTATACCTTTTCAGTTCGTCTGATCATGTTCCGGATGTTGATCAGTATTTTCTTTAAGACCAAATTGGGCAAGCCAAACTCCGTTTCTACCTCATCAATGCGGGCTTTCAATTGATTCAATTCTTTCAAAAAATCCCTCGAAGGCCGCATTTCCTCTTCACTTAGTAGCTGAGCAGATAAATGATCGAGCTCATCAGCCAGGCTTTTTAAGGTTTTATGAATGGCCTTCAAAGCCTTGGTATGACCATATTTCTCTCTCAGCGATTGGTAATCATACAAAGTAGCCATCGACTCCTCAAACAGATCGATCATATCTACCAAAACCATGATCAGCTGCCTGCCGTATTGATTTGGGTCTTTGATCATGCGATCCTGAAAAAGCAAGGCCCTGAGTGTTTCTTGCTTTTCATGAACCACCACCTGTTGGTCAATCAATTTGATGTATTGTTTTTCGATAGCTGTTTTTTGCTGATAAAAGCCCGCTTTTAAACGTAAGTAAACAGCAATTTCTCCAATGCATTCGGCCAAGGCTTGTTGTGCCAATCGATAAGGTCTTATTCGTGAAAGCGATAAACTAAAGATCAGGTACCAAATCCCGCCCGCTACCAATTGAGCCGCATTTTCAAGGTTGTCAACCAGATCACGTTTCTCGTCCAGGTGAAGTACCATCACTACCAAGGCTGCAGTTCCAACCGCCGATGCCCGGTTCCCAAAAACATTGAACATGGAGAAAAAGAAACAAAGCAGAAAAAGCTCCAGTCCGGCCAGTAAGGGGTAGCGGTTGAGCAAACCCGTTAACACAGCGGTTAAAAAGATGAATAAATTAGTGTAGAGCATGGCATTGCGCTTATGAGAAGCTGGCCCGGGGTTGTCTACAATGCTCACACACAGGGCACCCAAAGAAATGGTAATGCCCAGTAGAAAATGACCCAGCTGCGCAAAAATTAAAGCGGGCAAAACGATGCCCACACTAATTTTAAGGCCATCGGCAAAATAATGGCTGTAAATGAAATTCTTTATTTTTTGCGGATACTTCATTTTAAAGAGGGGCCATCAGCAAATTAGGAATAAAATTACTCTTGGCAAATCTTAGAAACAAAAAACCCCCTCCGGTGAGGGAGAGGGTTTGAAAAATGTATATTGTTATTAACCAACAACTTTCACATTTACGGCATTAAGGCCTTTTTTGCCATTTTCCACTTCGTATTCAACCTTATCATTCTCACGAATTTGGTCAATTAAACCTGTAGTGTGCACAAAGATGTCACCTTCGCCTGATTCCGGAACAATGAATCCGAAACCTTTAGTTTCATTAAAAAACTTTACTGTACCTAATTTTTGCATTATTTATTATTATTAATTGCCTGCAAGGTAGGCATTATAAAATGAATTCGGGCCGATTTTAAAAAATAAAAACATGTAGGCGGCTCAGGTGTTAGCTATTAGAACATCATTAAAAAAATTATAAAATGAAAAAATACAGCGTATACCTCATCTTAGCCTTTGTGGCCTTGGGCTTAACTCAATGCAGAAATGCCGCCCGTAAAGACAGTACAGAAACTGCCAAAGAAACCAACGAAAACAAAGAAGTTTCCTCCGAAGAACAAGCTGATTTTCTGGTGGAAGCTGCTTCCAGCGGTATCTGGGCAATGGAAATGGCTAAATTGGCTGAAGAAAAGGCACAATATGCCCGGGTTAGAAACTTCGCAAAATTATTACGAGATGAGCACAGCAAGCTCAACGAAGAAATCAGGAGCTTGGGAGCAAAAAAACAGCTCACCCTGCCCGGAGTCTTAGATCCTGATCACCAAGACCACCTGGCCGAGCTCAAAAGATTAAGCGCTAAAGCATTCGACAAACGTCTAATGGAAATGATGGAAAAAGAGCACCGAGAAGCCATCGAAGACTTTGAAGATGCCTCTGAAAATCACAAGGACAGCGACATACAAACCTTCGCCGCCAAAACCTTACCACTGTTAAGAGCGCATTTAGACTCGGTTAAAATGATCAGAACAGCCATAGGAGGGAGATAATTCATCGTACCAATCGCAGCAAATTCGTACATCGAATGAGCTGGAAAGCCATGCCCTTTAAAGGGCTGGCTTTTTTTATTTTGTATCCCCAAACAATCTATTACTCTCAATAAATCAGCGATGATCTTTATATTTCATGGATTTAAAAGAGGAGCCTTTTTGATTCGATAGTAAAATGTGGATAAAAAATTCGAATGGATAGATTATCTCCAAGCACTTGTATAATAATCAGTTATAAATGCTCATAATACACTATATTCAGTGAATCACATAAATTCACTTATTTGTCATGCTATTGTCTTCTAAAATTCATATTTTTGGAACTGTGGAAATGAGATAAAATTTATAGTCTGTTTCCGCTTTTTCGAAATCAACAACCATTTTTTCGAATACCATATTGAACCTGTCAGATCTAAAACGATCAAAAATTGGCTTGGTTGCAGACACCCGCAAGGTATCAACTGTGACTCAGGATAGCGAAGCTTTGGACTTATACATAGATATTATCAGCTATTATTATTAAATTCGCTTAGATGTCTAAACCTTTACTTGCTGAAAATCAGGCTTCTTGGTATGCGGTTTACACCAAACCACGCTGGGAAAAGAAAGTTGCTGAGTTGATGCTCAAACGCGGAATTGAACATTATTGCCCTTTGAATCGGGTGGTGCGCCAATGGAGCGACCGTAAAAAAGTGGTAATGGAGCCCTTATTTAGCTCCTATGTTTTTGTCAGAGTAGCAGAAGATCGCAAATGGCAGGTGAAAGAAGTGGATGGCGTATTAAATTATGTGTATTGGCTGGGCAAACCGGCAGCCATCCCCAACGAAGAAATAGAATTAATTAAACGGTTCATGAACGAACATGAAAATGTGCAAGTCAGAGCCAATAAAATTAAATTAAACGATAAAGTACGCATCATAGCCGGCCCATTGATGAATACTGAAGCCCAAGTAATTGCTTTCAAAGGCAATCAAGTAGAGGTTGAGATTCCCTCTCTGTCCTTGACTTTAACAGCTACGGTCAAAGCCTCCGCTTTAGAAATACTATAGAAAACCCAATTGTATCTAAACGAAATGAACAAATATTCCTTCAAATTTTATGCTCTTGTTTGCTGCTTGATCTTGGCAATTGGCACTGCCAGTGCCCAGTCTGTTAACCCTCAAAACTTGAGCAATGTCAAAGTAAATGAACTGAGTGATGCTCAAATCAAGGCTTTCATCAAACAGGTAGAATCTACCGGCTTGAGTGATGCCCAATTAGAGCAAGTGGCATTGGCCAGGGGAATGAGTAGGGAAGAAGTACAGAAATTGCGTATCCGGGTAGATCAGTTAAAGAACCAGGAAACGAAACAAAATAAAATAGCCGATGAAAAAATGGCTTCCATGCCAAATGCACCAAAAATCAATGCCTCACGTAAAGCTCCTTTGAACGCGGAACAAGATTCCATGATGAATCCCGAAACCGAAGCCGAAAAAGCCTTATTAGAATTGAAAACAAAAATCTTCGGTGCCTCGCTCTTTAAAAACAACAACCTTACTTTCGAACCCAACTTGCGCATTGCCACCCCAGCCAATTACATCCTGGGGCCCGACGATGAAGTTGCGCTCGAATTAACCGGATACAACGAGGCCAGTTATACCTTGCCGGTAAGTCCCGAAGGGAAGATCAAAGTAGAATTTGTCGGTTTAATCCCCGTTAGCGGATTGACGGTAGAAGCCGCCACCGCCCGCATCAAATCGCGTTTGGCTAAAATATACCCTGCTATTGGTTCGGGAGGCACACAAGTTTCTGTGGCCATTGGCAACATCCGCAGCATCAAAGTAACCGTTTTAGGCGAAGCAATCAAGCCGGGATCCTTTACGTTACCTTCTCTGGCCACCGCATTCAATGCCTTGTACGCAGCCGGCGGACCTTCAGAGAACGGTTCACTCCGTCAAATCGAAATTATTCGTAACAATAAAATCATTCGTAAGCTCGATGTCTACGATTTCTTGCTACGTGGCGACCAATCCAACAATATCCGCCTGCAAGATCAGGACATCATCCGCATTCCGCCTTACCAACAAAGGGTTGAATTTGTGGGAGAAGTAAAACGACCAGCCATTTTCGAAATGCTGAATGGCGAATCTCTAGCCCAATTAATTGATTTTGCCGGTGGATTTACAGAGTCGGCTTATACCGCCCGCATCAAGGTCTTGCAAAATACCGATAAGGAGCGCCGCATGAACGATGTGGCTGCGGAAGACTTTCAAAATTACCAGCCACAAATGGGCGATAAATTTTATGTAGAACCCATTTTAGAACGTTTCGAGAACCGGGTGAGCATCAAAGGCGCTGTGTTCCGTCCCGGAGAGTATGCCTTAACTCAAGGCCTCAGCATCAGTCAGTTGCTGCAAAAAGCAGCAGGTTTAACAGAAGACGCCTATACCCAAAGGGCTTACATAACCCGTTTAAAATCCGATAATACCTTCGAATTAATCTCCTTCGACCTAAGTAAGGTCTTAAACGGTGGTGCCGATGATATCCTGCTCAAAAGAGAAGACCAGATTCAAATTGCTTCCATTTTTGATTTGAGAGATGCATACAAAATCAGCATCGACGGAGCCGTTCGTACGCCTGGCGAATTAAAATTCGCTGAAAACATGGCTTTAGAAGATGCCATCATCCAGGCGGGTGGTTTTACCGAATCCGGATTTGCGAAGCGGATTGAAGTAGCCCGTCGGGTTAAAAACGAAGACGATACCAAGTCTGCTAAAACCGCTGAAATATTTTTGATCGATGTAGACCCACAACTTAAATTCAGTAAATCGCAATTCAGCCTAAAGCCATTTGACATCATTTCGGTGCGCAATGCACCCGGTTTTGAGGAACAGCGCCAAGTGGTGATCAAAGGAGAAGTGAAATATCCAGGTGCTTATGCCTTGAGCCGTAAAGACGAGCGGATATCAGACATCATTGCCCGTGCAGGTGGATTGAGCGAATTGGCTTATCCGCAGGGCGCTTCTTTGAAACGCCCGGGTGATCAAGCTTCTGCTAAAAATGACAAATACGATACCGACGAAGAGGCGTCTAACAAATTAACCCTGCAAAAGCGTTTACAGAAAAAAATAAACGACACCACCCAGATAGATTTAGCCGAAGAAAAAGCATTGAATATTGCCGTGGGTATACAATTAACAAAAATTTTGAATAGACCCGGTTCCAATTTTGATTTGATCCTCGAAGCCGGCGATACCATCAGTGTGCCTAAAAAACTACAAACGGTTAAAGTAGGAGGTGAGGTACTTTCTCCATTAACGGTAGTCTATCGTTCCGGAAAGAGTCTCAAAACCTATGTCTCCGAAGCAGGGGGCATCAGCGAGAAAGCAAAACTTAAACGCTCTTATGTCATCCAGGCAAATGGATCCGTAAAAAGTGTCCGTCGGTTTTTCTTGTTGAATTTCTATCCCAAAGTAGGGCCCGGTGCCGAAATATTTGTACCCGCCCGTGCCGAACGTAATAAATTAAGTGCTCAAGAACTACTGGGTCTCACCTCCGGTATCGCTTCTTTGGGAGCAATCATCCTTGGTATCATCAATTTAAGCAATTAAGTGCTCATGGATCAGCTAAACAATCAAACACCCCAATTGGCCGACGACGAAATTTCTTTGAAAGAACTCCTTCAAAAAATCGGAGAGTTTTACCAATACCTGCTGGGCTATTGGAAAATAATCCTCTTTGCCGGACTATTGGGAGCGACCCTGGGCCTCATCTATGCCTTCGTTAAAAAGCCGGTTTACAAAGCCGAGTATGCTTTTGTTTTAGAAGACGAAAAATCTGGCGGATTAGGTGGTGCACTCAGTTTGGCCTCTCAGTTTGGTTTAGACATCGGTGGCGGTACTGGCGGAGGTGCCTTTGCAGGCGATAATTTGTTGGAATTGATGAAATCCCGCTCCATGGTACAGCAAGCCTTATTGAGCCCTGTTCAAATCAAGGGTAAAACCACCAGTTTGTTGGAATACTACATTCAGTTCAATGATTTCAGAGCATCCTGGGCAAAAAAACCGGAGCTGGCCCAATTGCAATTCCCGGTCAATGCCAATCCGGCTCAATTTAACAGAGCACAGGACAGTATTTTGAAAAATATCCACCAAAATCTGGTCAAGAATTTCTTATCGGTAGCCAAAGTAGATAAGAAACTGAGCATCATTAAAGTAGAGGTCAAATCAGAAAATGAATTATTTGCCAAGCATTTTGCCGAGGCTTTGGTTGCTCAGGTCTCCCGTTTTTATGTAGAAACCAAAACACAGAAATCAGCCAGAAACGTGGCAATATTGCAACATCAAGCTGATTCTGTCCGTCAGCGATTAAATATGGCCATTGGAGGAGTCGCCTCCGCCAATGATGCCAACCCCAATTTAAACCCGGCCATGCAGGTGTTAAGGGTACCTTCGCAGCAGCGCCAGGTAGATGTGCAGGCCAATACTGCTATTTTGACTGAATTGGTAAAAAACCTGGAACTGGCCAAATTGGCTTTGAGAAGAGAAACACCATTGATCCAAGTCATCGATAAGCCGGTATTGCCGCTCGCAAAAGAGCAATTGGGGAAATTGAAGGGAATCATCATCGGGGCTCTCTTGGCAGGATTTTTAACTGTATTGTACCTTTTAGCTAAAAAAATATTGGGTAGCCTATTGAACTAAAAACCTACACATCACAAACCACATCACCAAACCAAAGAAACATGTTTCAAAAAATTAACATCGTACCCCGATGGCTTATATTCAGCATAGACCTCGCTATCTGTTTATTCGCCTATCTTTTCTTATACCTGCTATACCATAAATTTTCCCTTTTGGCCATTGGTTTTGTCGATTTTTTGGGAGAGGCCTTCATTTTTATCCTGGTCAATGCCTTGGTATTTTACCAGTTTAAAACCTATGCCGGCATCATCCGCTACACGGGCGAACAAGATGCCCTGCGCATTTTCAAAGCAGTAGCGGTTTCGGGTGTCATCCTGAGCTTGCTCAACTTTTTTTCTTTCCAAATGGCTTTCCTACAGGTAAAGGCCTCTTACCTGCAGTTAAGTTTAAATGCACTTTTCAGTTTTAGTTTTTTGATGGCTTACCGTTTGCTCATCAAATTTACATTTGCCTATTCACGTAATTATAAGCTCGATCGCAAACAAGTGATCATTTATGGTGCTGGCGAAGCAGGTTTTGCCACCCGTCGGGTCTTAGCCCACGATGCCAAATCCAATGTATCCATCCTGGCTTTTTTAGACGATAATCCCAAAAAAGCAGGCAAAGTGGTAGATGGGGTGCCGATTTATCATTCATCAGCCCTAGCTAAGTTGACCAAAGAGAACGAGGTGGATGAATTGATCATCGCTATTTTTAAGCTGCCCATCTCTAAAAGAAATGCCCTCATCGATCTGTGTCTGGACCTGGGTATCAAAGTGCTCAGCGTACCACCTATGAGTAAATGGATGAATGGCGAATTTTCCACCCGTCAGTTGCAGGCCATTAAAATTGAAAGCCTGCTTGAACGCGAACCCATTCAAATCAATAATGATCTATTGAATACACAGTTGGCTCGTAAAACCGTCCTGGTGACCGGGGCGGCGGGTTCTATCGGATCGGAGATCGTGCAACAATTTCTCAAATACGAGCCGGCTAAAATCATTTTGTGCGATCAGGCCGAAACGCCCCTGCATCAATTAGAACTCGATCTGGCCGAAATGAAGCATCAGGTAGCCTGCATACCTTGCCTGGCCGATGTACGCAACCAGGCTCGGATGGAGGAGATATTCCAGACTTATCAGCCTCAATATGTTTACCATGCGGCGGCCTATAAGCATGTGCCCATGATGGAGCTTTGCCCCTCAGAAGCCATCCTTACCAATGTATGGGGTAGCCAAATCGTCGCAGATTTATCAGTACAATATGGCGTAGAACGTTTTGTGATGATCTCTACCGATAAGGCAGTTAATCCCACCAATGTGATGGGTGCCTCCAAACGCCTGGCCGAAACCTATATACAGCACCTGCACCACCGCCAAAAAAAGACCAAATTCATTACCACCCGTTTTGGCAATGTATTGGGTTCCAATGGTTCTGTCTTGCACCGTTTCAAAGAACAAATTGAAAAGGGCGGACCGCTGACGGTGACCCACCCTCAAATCACCCGCTTTTTTATGACCATTCCCGAGGCCTGTCAATTGGTGTTAGAAGCCGGTTCCATGGGCGATGGGGGAGAGATCTTTGTATTCGACATGGGCGAGCCGGTTACCATTATTGAATTGGCTAAAAAGATGATCCGCCTCTATGGTTTAATTCCCGAAATAGATATCAAAATTGAATTTACCGGTTTACGCCCGGGTGAAAAGCTTTTCGAAGAATTGCTAAACGATGCCGAAAATACGCTGCCCACCTATCACGATAAAATTCTCATTGCCAGTGTCCGGAATCAGGAAATCAACCAAATCAAAAAGCATTTTGAACAGCTTTTTACCCTGGCACAAGCCGCCAATGCCAATATGCAATTGGTAGCGAAGATGAAAGAACTGGTACCCGAATTTTTAAGTAACAACTCGGTTTTTGAAGAATTGGATCAGGAGACCGATCAAACCAAGATCATTGATTTGAAAAGGGTGAGTTAATTGGTGTGGTCTAGAAAAATTAAAGGTATTGGTGGATTTACGTAAATCAATCAATCACTGGTTTCAGCTTAATTAAAATCAACGATAATAAATGTCATATGCGCTTTTGGTGCGCATTTTTTTAACTAATATAATCCTTCTAAAAATTTTGAAAAAGGCTATAATTACAGGGGTAACAGGACAAGATGGAGCTTATTTAGCAGAATTTCTTTTAAATAAGGGCTATGAGGTACATGGAATCAAAAGAAGAAGTTCATCTTTCAACACGCAAAGAATAGATCATTTATATCAAGATCCACACCAATCTCACAGAAATTTTTATTTACATTATGGTGATTTAACGGATTCGACCAATCTAATAAGAATCATTCAGGAAGTTCAACCTGATGAGATTTATAATTTGGCCGCCATGAGTCATGTCCATGTTAGTTTTGAGACCCCTGAGTACACGGCTAATGCAGATGGTTTAGGAACTTTAAGGATTTTAGAGGCTGTAAGATTACTAGGATTGACACAGAAAACTAAAATATATCAAGCTTCCACGTCTGAACTTTATGGTTTAGTCCAGGCAGTGCCACAATCTGAAACTACGCCATTTTATCCCCGTTCTCCTTATGCTGTCGCAAAATTATATGCCTACTGGATTACTGTAAATTACCGAGAAGCGTATAACATGTTTGCCTGTAACGGTATTTTGTTTAATCATGAATCTCCTCAAAGAGGAGAAACATTTGTAACGCGTAAAATTACCATGGCGACTGCTCGGATTGCTCTAGGCTTACAAGATTGTCTATACTTGGGTAATTTGAATGCAAAACGTGATTGGGGACATGCTAAAGATTATGTTGAAGGGATGTATCTGATATTACAGCAAGATAAACCAGAGGATTTTGTGCTTGCCACAGGTATAACCACAACAATTCGTGATTTTGTGAAAATGAGTTTTGCTGAAATTGGTGTTGAGCTGGAGTTCAGAGGTCAAAATGATTCAGAAGAGGGTTATGTGAAAAAAAATTCTGGCTTATATAAATTAGAACTAGGAAAGGTAGTGGTTAAAGTTGATCCTAAATATTATCGTCCGACAGAGGTCGATTTATTAATTGGTGATGCAACTAAAGCTAAAAATATTTTAGATTGGTCGCCTATATATAGTCTCGATGATTTAGTAAATGAAATGGTTCAAAGCGATTTGATATCATTGCAAAGCTAGTTATTTAGAAAATGTGCTCTTTGTTTAAAAATCTTATTAATTAAATATGATTTCAACTTCATTAAGTTTATTATACATTGATTCAGGTTCTGGTAGCATACTGATTCAGATGATTATTGCAGGTTTGGCCAGTACCCTTGTTTTTTGGTCAAGGATTAAAAAATATGTCATTAGCATTTTTAAACGCATATTCAAAAAAGAATAGTTTTTAGGATGATTATTGAAGGTGCATCATTTAGAGACAACCATTCGACAGTGGGATATGAAGAAGGTAGGGTAAAACGATTGCTTCACCGAGATTATTTGCCCCATTATGAAAAATTTATAAAATCGGGTTTGTATGATTGTTTAGCTGAAAAAAAACTGATTGTTAGGCATTATGAACAACCTAGTAACATTAATTCTAGTTACCCATTGGAGCTGATACCTGAAGAAATACCATTTATTAGCTATCCCTACGAATGGTCGTTTAATCAGTTAAAAGATGCCGCTATACTAACTTTGGAAATAAATAAAATTTCTTTGACATATGGTATGATACTTAAAGATGCAAGTGCTTTCAATGTTCAATTTAGTGGCAATCGCCCAATTTTTATTGATACAGCCTCATTTGAGATCTATGAAGAAGGGAAGACATGGCATGCATATCAGCAGTTCTGCAGACATTTCATTGCCCCATTAGCACTTTGCAGCTATACCGATATCCGCTTTAAACAATTTTTATTGTCAAACTTAGACGGAATTCCAATAGAGTTTTGTAAAAAAATGTTGCCAAAAGCTTCGTTGTTTAATTCTGGACTATTTCTGCATATATGGTTAAATGCCATCGGCCTTAAAGCTAAGTTTGGGGTGGGTAGCACTTACAAACAACCAAAGGCAAAATTGCTGGCTATTCAAGAACATTTATTAAATACCATAAAACAATTAAACTGGAAGAGTGGCCAAACAGAATGGTCAAATTATTACACCCAAACCAATTATTCTAAATATGATGGGGTCCAGAAAGAGAGAATTGTGAGTTTATGGACGGAGCAACTAAATGTTAATTCTATCTTAGATTTAGGAGCTAACGATGGCCGTTACTCCAGATTACTAAAAGATCAAGCCAGTTTTATTCTCTCAACAGACTATGATGAAAAAGCTGTAGATCTAAACTATTTGTTTTCCAAGGAGCAGTCTGTAGAAAATGTTCAGACAATTCATCTCAATTTTGTTAACCCTACTCCGGCTATAGGTTATGGAAATCAGGAAAGAAAATCATTTCTGGAACGAGTAAATGCCGATCTGATATTAGCTTTAGCTCTTATTCATCATTTGTTCATCACACATGATATCCCTTTTGAGAAAATAGCAGCTTTATTGGCTAAAATGGGTAAATACTTAATTATAGAATTTCCATTGCCAGATGATGAAAAAGTGCAGCAAATTGCACAGAATAAACCCCATCAGTTTAAAAATTATTGCCAGGAATCGTTTCTTAAAGCTTTTGATCGGTTCTACACGATGAAAGCTGTTGAAGAAATTACTGGAAACAAAAGGCTAATCTACTTGTATGAGCGAAAAGCTTAAAAAAATAATTATAGAAGCCTCATTGGCTGTTTTACTTTCTGCATACCCGGTTTCTTATCTCTACCAGGTCAATTATGACAAGTTACTTTTCAAGCAAACTATTTTACCCTTTATAATTATTGGAGGAATAGCTTTTTTAAGTTTTCTGTTTTTTAAAAGCCTTAGTGTATTTAAGTTCAGTATCAGAAACCTTTATATTGTTATACCCTTGCTCTGTATTTTGTTATTTACCTATGGTCATATTTTTTCGATATTAAGTCAAATGCCATATTTGACAGGTTTGATAAAAAACAGGTATCTACTACCATTATACTTAATCCTTTCGTTAGTAGTTATTTATTTAGTTCATAGTATACAAAATAGAACTGCCACTGGTTTAGTACTAAATTTTCTGATTTTTCTCAACCTTACGCCTTTTGGTATTATTTCATTAGAATACCTCAGGCAATCGATTAATAAGCAAAATCAGCAAAAGTTAAATCCAATAAAAACTGTAGCAGCTCAAGATAATGATCCAGATATCTATTATATAGTATTAGATATGTACCCCTCTAATGAAGTATTGAAGAAGTACTGGAGTTTTGACAATACTACATTTGTAAATAAATTGAAAGAGCTAGGATTTCAAGTCTTTAATGAGTCACAATCTAATTATCCAATAACATATTTAGCTTTAAACTCCGTACTTAATTTGCAATATATCCACAAGAAAAATGGAGCTAAATTAACTGGGCTTACCAAAGCTTATTTAGATGAAACATTACTCAAAAATCAGGCATCTATCTATCTAAAAAACCGGGGTTATAATTATTATGTTTTTGAAGGAGGAATATTCCCTGAACCAATTAATAAAAGTTCGCAAGATTTTTTTTTGAAGGTAGAGAATAGAACTAATACTATCAATTATCAAACCTCTCCTGATAACGATTTCTTTTTGCTTTTTATCAATAGTTCCATCATTTTTCCATTTGCTGATAAAATCCAATCCATTTCTTCTAAAATCTACAGGAAACGGATTTATTATACTTTAGATCGACTGCCTTTGCTTAGTAGGCAGATTGATAAAAAATTTGTGATTGCGCATATAATGTGTCCTCATTCGCCATATATTTTCGGACAAGGCGGAGAAGAGGTTTTTGTTGATGATAAGAGCCCCATGAGGAGAATGGCTTTTCTAAATCAACTAAAATTCATCAATAAAAAGATTGTTCCCGTGTTAAATCAGTTGATTAACAACAAAAATGGTAGGAGCAAGATTATCATACTACAGGGTGATCATGGTACAAGAGAAATTCCACCCAATGGAAATTATAATATGGACGAAGATTGGGCAAAAGCATATTATGGCAATTTTAATGCAATATATTCTAGTGATATTAAAGCGGACTTCTCAAGATATACTTCCCCTGTGAATACATTTAGAAGATTGTTTAATTCTGAATTTGATGAAAACTTCACGCTTCTACCAGATAAAAAATTTTATACAGATTATATATATCCCCTGTCATTTGTAGAGATTGCAGAGTCTAAAACTTATAATTAATACCCTTGAACCACGTCATTTTAAAATTTATTGATCAACTTGTTCATAAAATTTCAAAAGAAATTAAAATGAGGCTATGGTTTTTATTCAAGCAATACAATACTTCTTCTGATTCGCGGGAAATTTATCCCGAGATAGACGTGCTTATGCCGCTGTTAGAAAAGGATCTTGCTATTGCTTCAAGGAGTATTAAATCTATTCTCAAATATTCATTGAATCCTGTATCAAATATATATATCGTTGCCCCAAATAATGACTTGATTATTGCTTTTTGCAAGGAAAACAACTTGAATTTTATATCTGAAGATGAGATTTCTCCCCTTAATTCGGGAGAAATCTCGAGCTATACTAAATCTGATTCCCGCATTGGTTGGTTAAAACAGCAATTAATTAAATTAAATTGCTTCAATATATTGGGTATAAAACAGTATGTATTAGTGATGGATGCAGACACAGTCTTAGCTAAAGAACAATTTTTTTGTAAAAACGATGGATCTATAATATTATTTTTTTCAGACGAGTTTCACTTTTATTATAGAATGTCAAATAAATTTTTACTGGACAGGTATAATTTTTATCCCTTCAGTTTTATATCACATCATCAAATCTTTAATGTTAATCATCTGCAGTCTTTAACGGATTTGCTCGAAAAGAAGCATGGTTGTAAATGGTATTATTCATTTCTAAATGCTGCTAATAAGTTTGATAATTATGTATCAGAATACGAATTATATGCCCAATTTGTAAGTCAGTCTGTAGAATTAAAATATATTCCACAGTATTGGTTTAATTATAATTTGAAATTTAATAATTATATCGAAAATAATAAGCTGAATGAAAGAGCTCTTTCTGTATCATATCATAATTATTCTTAAAGATTTAATCATTATATTTTAAAATACATTAGATTCTTTTGCTGCTTATGTTCTATAGTCGACTTCTGATTACAATTAAAATATGAAAGTATTTAAAGATTCTTTTTTAGCTTCCGTATTTACACTGCTTTTAAGTTTAATTAGTTTTGGAAATCAAGTCCTTATTGCAAAATACTTTGGGGCCTCTGGCGAATTGGATATGTATATTGCAATCTCAAGTATTCCTACTTTAATCAGTGGTATTATTGCTTCAGGATTTAATTATTCAGGACTACCAGCTTTTGTAAAACAATTCCAAATAGATAAAAGTTCTCTGCTGCCATTTTGCCTTTCGGTTTTGCGCCTGACCTTTATTGTTTGTTTTTTTTTGTATATCTTTTTATTCATTTCAATATCTTCCTGGGATAGTACATTTTACAATTCGTTAAATTTAGATTCCTATAGGTCTTACAATTTAGTTTTATTGCTGTCTTGGTTAGTATCTTTTTTGTCAGTTTTACTAACTGTAATAAATTGTTATTTTAATGCAAAAAGACAATTTCATATACCAATTTTACTTAGTTTTTTGCCTTTTATCTTCAGTATTCTGTTCACCCTTTTCTTACATCAGACATTCGGCGTTGCTACTATTGCTATTGGATTATTTATAGGAATTTTTTTCGCTCTGGTTTGGTCATGGGTAATGTTAGGAAATAATAATTTTAAATATATTCAATCTAATGAGTATCGAAATAAAGCATTGTATTTATTGAAGGGGGTGCCATATGCCGCAATTGCAATGCTATGTTTTTCTATGTATCAAACAGTAGATTCATTTTGGGCACCACTTCTTGGAAAATCTAACTTAGCATACCTGAGCTATGGGCAAAGAATTACTATCGCTGTAGGAGGTCTAATAATAGCAGGACCTTTTACTGTTTTTGTACCTAAATTAACTGAGTATTTTGAAACTAAAATGATGCAAGAATTTTATTCTATTATTATTTCAATATTAAAAACCTTGCTAATATTCTCAATTATCATTGCTGTTATTATTTCAATGTTCGCCACAGATATCATTAGATTACTTTTTCAGGGTGGTAACTTCAGTGAAAATGATACTATAAAATTAGCCTCTATCATACCCTATTACATGATAGGGATGGGTTTTATGTTATGTTCAGCAATACTATTTAGAGTATTATTTATCACCAATAATCTGAAGCCTGCTGTTGCGATTGGTTTTTCAATGACTTTAATATATATTTTTGCAAGTGGTATTCTCTCTTCAATATTTAAGTTAGAAGGTATTTGCACCGCATACATCCTTACTTGGATTTTTACTCTCTTATTCTCTTCAAAAGTTATTTTCAAGGAAAAACTTTCTAATGTTATCAAACATAGTTTGATAAAAGATTTATTTTTTGCAGTTGTATTTGCAAGTATAATCATCATGTTAATAACGCTATCTAACAACATGGTGCCTAAAATAGACTTATGGATAAAATATTGCTACATAATATTGATATCCTCTTTTTCAATTTTCATATACTTATATAGCTTATATCAGCTTGGGGTTACTGAAATTCGAATATTAATTAACTATTTTTTAAAAAAAATAAATTTGCAATGAGCTCAATTATTAATACAGAGAAAAATCAATTATATCAGAATATAAAAAAATATAACTTAAGCATAAATACAATTTATGATTGCGGTAGTAGGGATGCTTTAGATGGTATTGAACTTTATAAAAATCTAAATGCCAAGGAGATTCATGTTTTTGAGTGTAATCCACCATCTGTGGAGATTTGCAAGCAAAATTTAGAAAAATATTTAGACAAAAAATCTGAAAATTTTGCTTGGTTTCTTAATGATTTCGCGATTTCAGATCAAGTTGGTTATATTGATTTTCGTCCTATAGACACGAACAAAACTATTACGCCACATCCCAATGGCAATCCAGGTGCCTCAAGTATTTTTAAAGCAAGTGATAAGTATAAAAAAGAAACCTATGTTCAAGAGTTAATTAAAGTTCCGGTTAGCACTTTAAATAAATATGCAGAACATAGAAATGCTCCAGATTTACTTTGGATGGATTTACAGGGTGCGGAACTATTAGCGCTTCAAGGTGCATCTAATATTTTGAAGGATGTTAAAATTATGCATCTAGAAATTAGCTTTAGAGAAATGTACTCGGGTCAATGCTTGTATTGGGATCTTAACGATTTCTTAAAAAAAAATAATTTTAAAAGAGTGGCTATTGATATTGGTCGATGGCCTAAATGGTTTTTTTTATATAAAATTTTTAAAACAGGCCCCTGGCTTGGAAACGCCATATATGTCAATAGTGCTTATTTATAGTTCAAATTGGGTTTTACAGATTTTAAAATAAGAAAAGATTTTATTAGAATATCCTTCATATGTTGGATTTTTCTTTCTTTTATCATTTTTTATTGGCCATTTGAAGAACATTCAAAGGCTGGGACATTTTGTATATTCACTAGTTTATACACCATTGGAATCGCTTCTATTTTATGGTTTCGTAAGAAAAAATTAATTGAAAATATTAATCTATGGATTCTTGTTTTTTCAATTAAAATTGTGGTTTCAATTATCATTCTTTCTTTATTCTGGCTACTTCCATTAGAAGCTAATGGATTACTTCGAACTCCTGTTCAAGATCCCCTGGTTACAGATGCCAACTATTATGATTATGCTGCGATGGAAATGGCTAAAAATGGATTTAGTAATTCTATTGATCTTTTATTTTCTACTTGGTTATCTTTTGGTGTAATTGCGTATTTGTATGGGATATATATGATTCTTGGAAAGAGTATCTTTTACGTTGTTTTAACAAATGTCATTCTAATACTCTGGGCAGCATTATTATTAAGAGCTACTGTAAAAAAACTATACTACAGTGATGAAAAAGATATAGGACATAATAGAATAGCTTTTATCATGTTGCTGCCTTATGGGATTTATTATGATGCTTCCCCAAGTAAAGAATCGCTTACAATCTTTACAATATGTTTATTCTTGTACTTTTTGGCTAACTTAATTAAACAACCCAATGTCAAATTTAAATCTTATTCAGGATTAAAATTATTGATAGCATTTGTATTAGTAATGTTTGTTAGACCAAATTTAGCTGTATTGATATTGATTCCAACAATTATAATATTATGGAAGTATATTAATAAGTTTAACCTAATGCTTTCAGCAGTGTTAATAACCTTTTTGCTATATTCATTTTTAGAGTTTAGTGTAGGTTTTAGTTCTTTTTATGATGCTTTTACTGATTTTGAGAAGATTTCTGAAGTTAGAAATTCCTCGATTGAACTTATAACCAACAATCAAGGGGTAAAAAGTGCAATTGCAAATTATTTTGCTCCAGATACAACTATAAAAACACTTTTGGGTGCCCCTATTAGATTTTTGATTTGGTTACTTCTGCCATTCCCATTTATAATACCAGATTGGGAAGCAATTTTTAATATGCCAAACTTATTACTAAGTGACTGGAATGCTTATTTTAGATTACCAGAATACGTATTGAGACTTATGAGTACATGGCTAATACTATTTTTATTGCCCGTATTCACAAAAACCTTATTCAGATTTTACAGGGGACTTCTCCCTAATACCGCATTAAGGTTACTGTTGGTCTTTTTTGTAGTTTTAACATTAGCATTAAGCACGTATAACTTTATAAATGGTGGTAGGTATAGAGTAGTAGTTGAACCTTTGTATTTTACAATATGTGTTATTGGTTCCGAAAAGAATAAAATAATCAATTCTAGATATATAATTTTTTATATATCAGTCTTATTAATTGTGCTGGTTTCTTATTTGCTTAAATCAATCTGATCATTAAGCAAATTACTTTAATAATAAAAATGAAAATTCTGTTAAGGTCTTGTGGAGGTTTAGGTAACCAGATATTTCAATTGGCATATGCAAGACTGTTGGCATCAAAATACAGAGTCAGAACTATAGCTCATTACCATGAAGCAAATTATGCTAGGGTGGCAGACTGGGAATACCCAGAAGTAGATGATCTACGCATCCCTAACTTCCTAGAAAAATTTATACTCAAATTAAGGTTACCCAAAATTCTTTATAGAATTGGTATTGTCTCTAATGAACATATAAAATTTGGCAACTATTTAATTTTAGATGGATATTTTCAAGATCAAAACTCTTATAAATCCTTCAGCAAGAGTGATTTAAATTTACAAATAGAGAGAATTAGAATCGAATTAATAGGTAAACAAGATTATCCTATTGAGGAAGAAAATGTTATTTTTCATTTTCGTTTGGGAGATTTTTTTAGATCTGAGGAGGGGCAAGTCGAATTTGTAGTCAATTCACTACCATTACTGCCTCCTAGTACTACTTTAATTTCTAATAGGGATGATTTCCTAACTAGCAATAATGCAATTCAGGATATTATCAAATCAAAACTAATAAATTACATTGTTACCGATAATTATAAATCAATTGAATTAATTAGATTATTCTCAAATTATAAGGTGATATATAGCAATGGAAGTACTCTGGCATTATGGGCTTCTATATTATCGAATTCAGATTATCATATAATATCCAATACAGGTCACCACAGTTTGCACGAAAAAAAAATGATAAATTTTAAAAATATGTTTTCAAATCAAAAAATAAACTCATTTAAAATACAAAATTAATGGAGTATGAAAGTATGGATATTAAATCCTTACGGTAACCTGCCTAATGAAAATTGGAGGCCTCATAGATCCTTTATGGCATCAGAAGCTTTTACAAATGCCGGTCATGAAGTAACTTACTGGATTTCTAATATTGATCATCGCTCAAAACAAGTCCGAACAGTTAGTTCCGATTTGCTTTCGATCAATGGTATTAAACTTAGAGTAGTTGAATCTACATCCTATAATGAACACATTTCTGTAGATAGGATAAAATTTGAAACAAATTTTATAAAGGAATTTGCAAAAAAAGCGGTTTATGAGGGTGAATTACCCGATTTGATTATTATAGGTGAACCTTCACTTTTTGTATCATTTACCTTTGTAAGATTTGTTGAGAAACATAATATACCATTTATAATCGATATGGTCGATTTATGGCCAGAGCTGTTCAGAATCATATTGCCAAAACCTCTTAGATTTCTTGATAAGATTCTCTTTGCTCCGCTTTATTGGAAAAGAAGTTGGTTTATAAAAAAAGCCGCTGGTATATTATCTGTTTCGGAAGCTTATCTTGAAATTGCGAAAAAAGATAATAAATCCGAAAAGTTTAAAGTTGTTTACCTGGGTGTAGATTTATCTAATTTCGACAATATTGATGTATCAGATTTTACAGTTCCCCAAAAAGGGAACGGTGAATTTTGGGTTATTTATGCTGGTACACTTGGAAATAATTATGACACCAAAGGTTTAATTGACTTAGCTAAGTCGATTGAAAATTCGAAACTTGACCTTAAACTTTTTATAGCAGGTGATGGTAATCTTAAAAATTTTGTACTAAATTCCATTAAAGAATTTAGGTTACAGAAAACGCAATTTTTGGGTCGGTTAACCCCTAATTATTTGGTCAATCTTTATCAGCAATGTGATATTGCTCTGTCTATGTATTCAAAGGATTCTACTGTGTCAATGCCAGTAAAAGCTTTTGATTATTTTGCTGCTGGCCTTCCAATTATAAACTCTTTAGGGATGGACTTAAAGAGGTTTATTGAAATATATAATGTGGGATTAAATTATACCCCGGAAAATCATGAAGAACTCTTTGGGAAAATCTTAACTCTTGTTCAGAATCCTGATGTTTTACTGGAGATGAAAAATAATTCTATCCAATTAGCAAAGCGATTTGATAAAAAAAATATCTATAAACATTATGTAGAATTCGCTGAGGAAGTATACTCGAAACTTTATTGCTAATATTTCTAAATTACACAGAATAAATAAACTAATTTGTTGATGAATATTGAGTCTAAAACTGCTCGTCATTTCTTTCTAATAAAATTCTAAAGTTCATCAAAATTATTTATGCGTATTTTTTAAGTTCTAATAATCAATGAAATTTACCTATAGGTTTGCCAAACTGTCCGACGCCGGAATGTTAGCTCGAGTACATATGATTTGTGCTAAATATCAAACCGGGGGTTATATGCACAAGCTGGGCTGGCGATTTTTAAAAGAATATTATAAAATTGAAATAAACAATGCTCATAGCATAATACTCTTGGCGGAAGGAGAAGATGGAGTTTGTTATGGCTTTCATTCGGGAACGTTGAAAGCAGAAGAGCATTTTGCTAGTCTTAGAAAAAACAGAATTAGCTTATTTCTGAATTTATTACCTCGGTTGATCACAAAACCATCACTAATCTTAGGTGTAATTCATCGTTATGTTTCGTTCGCCAATAAGGATACTAAAATTGAGTTTGGTGTAAAAAATGGACCTAGAGGTGAATATTGGGGATGGCTGCCAGATTATTCTAATCCCGTAGAATCTCTGAATTTACATAAAAAATGGCATACAATATTAAGAGATTTAGGAGCCGAATCGGTGAGGTCTGAAGTTGATCTTACCAACGATCGTGTCTATAAAAGTATAAAGTTGATGGGGGGAGAGATTATAAATGAATTAGAACTTCCTGATAAAAGAAAGAGAGCTGTTGTTCAATACAACTTAATTGATAATTTTTAACATATGAAAAAAAATATCCTTGAATATTTTTTTGAAACAGTTGACGCTTTACCCAATAAAATAGCAGTTTCAGAATCAAATGCCAAGATTACATTTGCACAGCTCGATCAGAGTGCCCAGGCCTTGGCAAACAAAATAATTGCGACAAAAGATTTAATTAAAGTTCCGATAGCAGTTTATTTAGATAAAAGTATTGATTTAATTATTGCAGATATCGGGATTACTTATTCTGGTAATTTCTTCATGAACTTAGATGTAAAATCTCCTGAGGATAGAATAAGAAATATTATCGACTTAGTTAAACCTACATTAATAATAACAGATGCCCAAAAAGTATCAATCGTTAAAGAGTTAACAAATTCTCACATCATCCAAGTTGACGACTTAAAATTAAGAGACGAGAATTATGCAAGAATAGATTTAAAAAGAAGATTAAATAAACTAATCGATACAGATCCATTTTGTGTAATTAATACTTCTGGTTCAACTGGTACTCCCAAAGGAGTTGTACTAAATCATCGAAGTTATGCAAATTATACGCGATGGGGGATTAGTAAATTTAACTTTAATGCTGATACAAAATTAGGAGTACTATCACCTGTCATATTTGATCATTTCCACTATGAACTTTGTTTGATGATGACTACCGGAGCTGAATTAGTGCTATTAGATAATAACCAGGCAATGTTTCCAATAAAAATACTTGAAAACTTGAAATCTAGTCAGGTTAATTATATTTTTTGGGTACCGACAATTATGGTCAATATTGCAAATATGGATTTATTGTCAAGGATATCTCTTCCTGAATTAAAGATGATTTGGTTTGCTGGAGAAGTATTTCCTACCAAACAATTCAACTATTGGAGAGCACATTTTCCTGAATCTGTTTTTGTAAATCTTTATGGACCAACAGAAGCAACAGTTGATTGTACTTTTTATGTTGTTGACAGAATTCTGGCAGATGATGAACCTATCCCAATCGGAAATTCATGTAATAACACTGATGTAATTATTTTGGATGATCAAAACAATATCGTTGACAAGGAAGGTGAGGGCGAACTTTGTATAAGGGGAACTTCACTTGCCATGGGTTATTATAATAATCCAGAAAAAACAGCTGAAGCTTTTGTTCAGAATCCACTAAATATTTCATATCCTGAAATCATATATCGAACAGGAGATGTTGTTGAATATAATATATATGGTGAATTGATTTTCAAAGGAAGAAAAGATACTTTGATTAAACACCTGGGTTACAGAATCGAACTAGGTGAAATAGAACACTTGGCAATTAATAATTTAAATTTATTTAAGAACGCTTGTGCGCTTTATAATCAAACCAAGAAAGAAATTTTACTAGTGTATGAGAGTGAAAGTGAAATTCCAATAACTATTATTAGAAAAGAACTTTCTAGGGTTTTGCCAAAATATATGATACCTACTATAATTGATAGGGTTGACCAAATGCCAAGAAATGCAAATGGTAAGATTGATCGAGCGCTGCTGAGAAAAATGTTTTGTTGATATGAATATAATATTTCTCGGAGAGGACTCTTTTAGTGCAGCTGTTTTGAAATCTCTAATAGATAATAATTATAAAATTCTAGCTGTTTTTTCCCCAATCTATAATAACAATAACCATGCAAGACTAGAGTATTTGTGTAAGGTTCATAATATTAAGTATGAACGTGTGAGTAACATCAACTCAATTGATTGTCAAATTGCAATGGCTTCTTTAAATCCGGATCTAATTTGCGTTTGTCATTTTGAAAAGATATTAAAAAAAAACATTTTAGACATTCCAAAATTAGGATCAATTAATTTACACCCTTCATTATTACCCAAATATAAAGGACTGTCTCCCCAACACTGGCCTGTAATAAACGGAGATAATGAAACGGGCATAACGATCCACTTTATTGATGAGAATATTGATACCGGCGACATAATTATACAAGAAAAAATCCCTCTTTCAGGTAATGAGTATATCTCTGAACTTCAATTAAAAATGATTCCTCTGTACAAAAAGAGTTATTTAAGTGCTCTAAATACTTTTAAAAGCGAGAAGAAAACAATAAAGCCACAAAATCCTATTTCTGGTTCTTATTTTGGAAGACTTTCTAGGGAGCATAGAGAGATTAAACTTGAACTTGGGTGTCGTAATGCATATAATCTAATTAGGGCAGTATCTTCTCCTTATCAAGGAGCTTATTATAGTGACATCACAATTTGGAGAGCAAATATCATGTCTCAAACAGAATTAAATTCAATTACAATCAAAACTATAGATGATGGAATTCACCTAAATACTCCATTTGGCCCTATAATTAAATTTTATGATGGAATTTTAATAATTGAAAAGTATTCAAAAAATGAAACCTAAAATTATATTAATACTTAGTGAAATTCGACCTGAGTTCGATTTTGATTCACAGATTAACTTTATCGAGTCAGGAATGCTAGACTCATTTGATGTGGTAAGCCTAGTTACTGCTTTAGACGAAGAGTTTAACATATCAATCGACGGTCTAGATATCGTACCTGAAAACTTTTCTACCCTTGAGGCTATGGTCGCATTGTTAACCAAGTATGGCTGCAAATAATGTATTTAAGTTTTAAGAATAAAAGAATTGCTCAAATACTATCAGTGCTACCCAATAAAGAGGTACTGTTCGAGGATGAGATGGAGAATTACAACTTCACTATAGCTAAGTCCTTAAAGCTAAAAGCAGCCATGGGCTATAACAAACGTAGAATTGCCGAAGATGGAACAACTTCATCCGATCTTTGCATCCATGGGCTCGAATACCTTTTCAATAAAGACCTATTGAATAAAGAAGAAATTGACGCGCTTATTTTGGTAACTCAAACGCCAGATTATATCATGCCTCCCACCAGTAATATTATCCAGGGGCATTTCTCTTTAAAGCAGGATATGGTATGTATGGATATTAATCAGGGTTGTGCAGGATATGTTATTGGATTAATGCAATCATTCATGCTGCTGGAACAAGAAGCCATAAATAAAGTGGTTTTGCTAAATGCAGATGTCCTAAGCCCCAAGGTTTCTAAAAAGGACAGGAATAGTAATCCATTAATTGGAGATGCTGCCTCGGTTACAGTTTTAGAAAAAACAATCAACCACACAGAGATTGTATTCTCAATCAAGATGAATGGAGAAGGAGCATTCGCTTTGCAGATTCCTGCGGGAGGAGCAAAATTGCCAAACAATGATCAAACGGCAATATCAGAAGAAGATGCCCATGGTAATTTTCGAAGTAAAGATCATTTGGTGATGAAAGGAGATGAGGTTTTTAATTTTGTACAATCTGAGGTTCCTCCCTTAATTCTTGAGCTATTATCCCAAACACATCATGATAAAGAAGATATAGATTACTATATGTTTCACCAACCTAACAAATTCATGTTGCAAAAACTGGCAGATAAAATAGGTATAGCCAGAGATAAAATGCCCAGTAATATTGTAGAAGAGTTTGGGAATTCAAGTGGAGTAACCATACCTTTAAATATTACGCATAACCTATCTAATATTTTACCCGAAAAAAAATTGAAGCTCTGTCTGTCAGGTTTTGGGGTTGGACTTACCTGGGGCGCTACGATCATAGATTTAGATAAAGACACTTATTTGAACACAATAAATTATAAAAAATAATATGGAACAATTTAAAGAAAGATTAATCGACATTTTTGAAGTTGAAGAAATTAATGATACTGATGTGATTAAGCAATTTGAGGCTTGGGACTCTTTGACCTTATTATCGATTATTGCTACAATCGACTCTGAATTCGGATTTCAGATTAGTGCTTCGGACTTTGATAAAATAGAAACTATTGCTGACCTGCTCCAATTTATTGAAAACAATAAAAAATGAGAGAAACAGTACTCATTACTGGAGCCACCTCAGATATAGGGAAGGAGATAGCGCTAAAATTAAGCCATACCTCAAATCTTATCCTTCTCGGACGATATCAGGAACAGCTTGAGCAGCTTAAAGCCCATTGTGCAAATTCAAGCAGCCATTTTGTGTTTCAGTTTGATTTCAATGATATACAGACTTATAGAAACACATTTGCAGACTTTTTGCTTGCTAATGAAATACAGGTAAATAAACTGGTGCACTGTGCGGGAATGATGAAAGTAATGCACATGAAAAGTGTGGATTTGAAAAATACACATCAAATATTTAACATAAATGTCTTCTCCATTATAGAGACATTAGCAATACTGTTAAATAAAAGGCTGAATGGAAATGCACTTAACAATGTAGTTTTTATTTCTGCAATCTTATCTAAATTTGGTTCCACCGGACACCATCTTTATTCCTCGACTAAAGGAGCATTAGATGCACTTATGAGATCCTTAGCCGTTGAGTTAGCGCCCAATGTAAGAGTCAATTCTGTTCTACCGGGGGCAGTAGAAACAAAAATGTCAAAGCACTTATTGTCCGACCCAATATTATTAGAAAAGCTTAATCAGCAATATTTGTTGGGCATTGGGAAGCCTGTCGACATTGCGAACATGGTTAACTTCCTCTTATCAGATGAGTCTTCTTGGATTACGGGTCAGGAATTTGTTGTTGATGGAGGGAGAACAATCAATATAAAAAATAGCTAAGATGAATTTATTTTATACAAAAGAAAAGAATCCAGTTTCAGATGAAGATCTTTTTAGAGCTCTGGATAGATTAGAAGCCTGGGATACAGAATACCTGTATATTCATACCGGACTAACTTTTGGATTGCCTGATCCATCCATTAAAAAAATGGAGCTTTTAGATGGCATTCTAAACACATTGATGCAACTTGGGGTCAAAAACATCTGCTTTCCAACTTTCACATTCAGTTTTTGCAACGGTCAAACCTATGACCATTATAATTCAAAATCAAAAATGGGTGCAATTAACGAATATGCCAGAATACAGCCAGGTGCAGTTCGGTCCGTTGACCCATTAATGTCTTCTGTTCTAATTGGCCAGGATCTAGACCTGGTACAAAACATTTCTAAAGATTCAATAGGCAAAGGATCTACTTTTGACAAACTTCATGCTAAGAAAAATGTCAAATTTCTTTTTTTAGGAACAAAAGTAGGAGATTGTTTTACCTATATGCATTACATCGAGAAAATGTTAAATGTCGATTATCGATATGATCGTAGATTTCAAGGAGAGATAATAGAGGGAGAGAAAAAGTATACAGATAGTTTTGAACTCTTTGTAAGGTATAAAAATATATATGCAGGTAAGGGTAGCTACACCTACGAGGATTTAATGTTTGCAAATTCTATATCTCAAAGAGAAACGCTCGGAGACTCAACAATTACAATTCTTGACGAAAAACCAGCCTATGATTTTTATGTAGACTTGATTACCAAGGACCCATACTTCTTTCTAGATAGGGAAAAATCAAAATTCGATTTTGATAAAACATTCGAAGTAAAAGACATGGTCGCTTTATAATGCTCGTTAAAAGATTCATAAATAATTTTTTAGAATCTAATACTTATGTTATTGAGTTTCGAGCTGATGAAATAATTATAATAGATCCGGCCGAAAATATTTTACTCTACGAGTATTTGAAAGGTAAAAGCATTAAATCAGGTTTTATATTGCTAACACATGAGCATATTGACCATATCACTGGCACCAATTTTCTTAAAACCCAATATCCGGATTTCAAAATGGTGGCAACTTTGCGTTGCGCTGAAGCTATTGTAGACCCTAAAAAAAATCTCTCCATATTCTATGGTAAGAATTATTCTTCAATACCTTCAGATATACTGCTCGAGCGAAAACAATCGATTTCTACTCCTTACTCAATGATTAAATTTTATCCTTTTGGAGGACACTCTCCAGGAGGAGTAATCATACAAATTAATAATGTACTATTTGTAGGAGATCAATTTATTAAGAATTTAAAAACAGTTACCAAACTACCTGGAGGTTCAAAAAGAGAGTTAATTGACTCCTATAATTTTATCAAGAAGAACTTTGATCCCGAAATAATAATATATCCGGGACATGGTGAAAATTTTACAGTTAATGAATTAAAGCTATGGTAAACAAACTTATTCCCTTTTCCCCTCCATATATAGACGAAGACGTAAATAAAGAAGTGTTGGAGTCACTTAATTCTGGTTGGATTACTTCTGGTCCAAAAGTAAAGCAGCTCGAAGAAGAGGTTGCCAAATTGGTAGCAATAGAACATGCAGTCTGTGTAAATTCTTGGACTTCTGGTGCAATACTTGTTCTTAAGTGGTTCGGAATAAAAGCAGGAGACGAGGTAATCGTTCCTTCATATACTTACAGCGCAACTGCACTTGCTGTGCTACACTGTGGTGCAACCCCTGTAATGGTTGATGTAAATCCTGATTTTACAATTGATGTAAACTTGATAAGAAAGGCAATTACAAGTAAAACAAAAATTATTATGCCGGTTGATATTGCTGGCTGGCCATGCGACTATGACGAGATCAACCAATTAGTTAAGGAATCAGATGTTGTTTCAATGTTCAATTCTTCGTCAGGAAATCAGAAAAAGTTGGGTCGTATTTTAGTTGTGGCAGACGCAGCACATTCTATTGGAGCGACCTACAAAGGGCGCCAAAGTGGTAGTCTTGCCGATATCACCATTTTCTCTTTCCATGCCGTAAAAAATATTACAACTGCAGAAGGAGGGGCCATCTGTTTAAATCTACCTCCAGTCTTTTCTAACAGCGAAGAATATAAAATGATGAAACTTTACTCGCTGAATGGACAAAATAAAGACGCTTTTACTAAGTCTCAAGCTGGAGGCTGGAAATATGATATACTTTTTCAGGGGTTAAAAGTGAATATGCCTGATTTATGTGCTGCAGTGGGATTAGCACAAATCCGAAAATATAACACACAATTATTATTGGATAGAGAACGCGTAGCAAATTTTTACCATCATAAATTTGCCGAAAAACCATATTTTGAATTACCTCCACTTCAAGATGCTGACAGGAAATCATGTTTTCATCTTTATGCACTCAGAATTAAAGGGATTTCAGAAACACAACGAGATTTGATTATTAATGAAATTACTAATGCTGGTATAGCAGTAAATGTTCATTTTATACCCATGCCATTATTAACCGTATTCAAGGATATGGGATATAAGATTAGTGATTATCCAATGGCATATGATAATTATTCCAGAGAAATTTCCCTTCCTATATATCCACAGTTAACAACTGAGCAGTTAGAATTTATTGTTCAATCAGTTGATAAAGCCTATCGAAAAATCGTTTTAAATGATTAGAATACTCGATGTTTTCTTTTCTGGACTCGGATTAATTTTGCTGAGCCCAGTCTTATTGACTATTGCTATACTCATAAAACTTGGTTCAAAAGGACCTGTAATATATAAGCAATTAAGAGTTGGGGTAAATGGTGTTGAATTTAGACTTTGGAAATTTAGATCGATGCATGTTGATGCTGATCAATTAGGCCACCTTACAGTGGGAAAAAAAGATCCTAGGATTACAAATATCGGCTATATACTCAGAAAATATAAGCTCGATGAATTACCACAACTATACAATGTTTTAATTGGACAAATGAGTTTGGTAGGTCCAAGACCGGAAGTTAGAAAATACACAGCATTTTATACAGACGAACAAAAGAAAATACTTTTAATCAGGCCGGGGATTACAGATTGGGCGTCAATACTCTATAAAAATGAAAATGAAATACTCGGAAAATCATCAGATCCAGAAAAAGATTATATAAATCTTGTATTGCCAGACAAGATTAAACTCAATCAGATTTACCTAAATAAGTACTCTGTTACTGAATATTTTAAAATTATTTTGCATACAATCTTCAATATTTTTTTCAAAAAAAGGAGGAGACTAAATCGTCTCTCATTAACTAAAGATTCAATACCATTTCAGTTTTAAGCAAGATATTTTTGATGATCTCTAAATAGCCTAATAATAATTATCAGCCCTCACACAATAAATCCATAAGAAAATAGTTTAAAAATTAAAATAATTTATTTATTAATTAAAACTATTGTATTATGAGTTCAATTTCAGAGAGCGGCCACGTTAAAAATCTGGCCCATTTCAAAAACATCATCAATTTTTGCCAGGGTTATGGCGCTACTTATAACCCATCAACCGAATCCATCAAACTCCCCAATTTGTTGCTTTTGTTAAAAGCAGGGGAAGATGCCCATGCCGACTGTATCAAGAAACAAACCTTATTTGACAATGCCAGCGATACCCGCAGGATGAATTTCGCGGGTTTGATTCCCAAAGCCACCCGGGTGGTCAATGCACTCATTGCATCAGGGGCGGAGGAAAACACCATCAAATCGGCCCGAAGCGTCATGAATAAGCTCTTGGGCAAGCGCTCAGGTAAGCTCAATGATAATCCTGATCCCGGGCAACCCATCCCCGAAAATATCTCTGTATCTCAGCGCAGTATCGACAAACAATTGGAACACCTGGCTGCGCTGCTCGAAATTATCCAAAGCATTCCCAGCTATCAGCCCAACGAAAGCGAATTGCAAACCGCCAGCCTCTTGGCTTATCAAACCCAGTTGGTGGAGGCCAACCAAGCTGTGATGCAAACCTATACCGATTGGAGCAATAGTTGTATTGTACGCTACAACACGATGTATGTTCCAAAAATCGGCTTTTCCGCAACTTCCCGTTTGATTAAAACCTATGTTAAATCGGTTTATGGTGCTAGTAGTCAGCAATTCAAACAATTGAGTGCCTACCAGTTTACCAAGCCCGCAAAATGATTCCCGGGCCTTATGGGCCCATTTCTTACCCAAAAGTACAATCCTATCCAAAAAAAGTGCAAATCGATCATTGAAGAGCGCAATCTTTCCAACCGACAGCGCAAGCATTTGATCAAAGAGCGCTATACACCCAATCATCAGCACAATTCAATAAAATGAGGACGCAATTCGTTCCATAAAAAGTGCAATTCAATTTATAATTAGCGCAGACACGCATAAATATTGTGCAATCGTATATAAAGAAAGTGCATTAATAGTTGAAAAGAGCGCAATGGGTCATAATAAATCTTGAATGTGCTGAAGCAAAATGCCCATAAGCTGATACTCTGCTTGATTTGAATTGAAAACTCTCGACCGAAGACTCGTGACTGAAGACTGCCAACTCCAAGCAAATCCTTATCTTAGCACAGCTGTCCAAATACCCATGAAATACTTTTTTAGCGCCATCTTTCTCTGTTATAGTTTAAATACTACTGCTCAACAAGTTGAGATCAATACCCATATACGGGATAGTCTGCGCAATCAATCCATCATTCATCCAGCAACAAACAATTCCTCCCAAAGCCTGAGCAGCATTCGCCCTGCACAAATTAAGTCAGCTGGCTTACGCTTCGAGTTATTGCCCTTGCAGCTCATACAACAATACAACAGCACCACACCCTATGGCTGGAACGATGGCTCCATGATTACCGCAAAGGGCTACCAGGCGATGTTTAGCACAGGAATGAAGCTCCAATACAAACGCTGGGACTTACAAATACAACCCGAATGGGTGTTTGCCGCTAATACCAAGGCCGAAGACTTTCCATTGATCGAAACCGATCAGGTGCGCATGGCCCGTTTGACTCACCTCAACAATACTGATATCCCTTTACCATTCGGAAATCATAACTACATCCGGCTCAATCCCGGACAAAGCCATTTGTATTATCATTTTGATAAAATGGCCATCGGTATTTCTACCGAAAACCTATGGTGGGGGCCAGGAACGCGAAATGCCCTCTTGATGTCGAACAATGCCCCGGGATTTTTGCATGCCACTTTGCATACCAGCAAGCCCATCCAAACCAAAATAGGCACATTTGAAGGCCAGCTCATTGCCGGCAAGTTGCAGGGATCGGGCCATAATGCTGATCCAGCACAATATCAGATAGGAGGACAGAACTATTTTATTGCTAAACCAGACGATTGGCGTTACCTATCGGGATTGAGTATCAATTACCAGCCCAAATGGATTCCGGGTTTGTATATCGGCTTAAACCGAGTATTTCAGCTATACAGTCAAGATTTGGGTAATGGCATCAGCGACTTTTTACCGGTTATTACACCCTTTCAGAAAAAGAACCTGAACAATGAGGATGAAAAAAAACGTGATCAGTTGGCCTCCGTCTTCATAAGGTGGGTATTACCTGAATCAAAAGCAGAGTTGTATGTAGAATACGGTAAAAACGATCATTCGAGCAGTTTTTTTGATCTTTTGATATCTCCAGATCATGCCAGAGCATTCCTTACCGGTTTTCGTAAAATATTTCCATCAGCTAAAAAAGACCAATACATCGCTTTCAAAGCAGAAATCACCCATATGCAACAAACTGCTGACCGGCTGATACGCCCCGCAGGAGCCTGGTACTTACATGGTTCAGTAGTACATGGCTATACCCACCGAGGTCAGGTTTTAGGAGCGGGAATAGGTCCCGGATCTAATTTGCAAACCATGGAAATCAGTTTCTGGAAAAAACACCAGGTACTGGGTTTCCAAATAGAACGCTATGCACATAACCTCGATTTCTTTTATGATGCTTATACCAATGCTTTTAAAGATTACAACCGCAAATGGGTCGATCTGATTTTAACTACCCAATACCAACGAACCTACAATTATCTGCAGTGGAGAACTAATTTGAGTACCATCTGGATGCGACATTACCAATGGCAGCCAGACGATTCGAAAATAAATTTTCAGCTCCAAACCAGCCTCAGTTATAAATTCTAGGTGCTCAAACACAGTACCTCATTTCGATAGCGCCCTTAGGCCCTGAAAAATCTCTTTATAAGCGTAGTCGAATACCTGCAAAACATGCGGAAGGATTCTAACATTCTCCTGGCCTTGTTGAATGATTTTAACTCCCAACTATTGCTAATCTGTTCAAAGGACTACTTTAAAGAACTTGTTAAAGGATCTTTAAAGAGAGAGATTGCCCTCGGCGATCCCCGGGGGGAAGGCTGCAAATAGTTTTAAATGTTTTGGGCTTCGCCCATAATCATTTTTCATTCAGTCGGCTTTATCAAGATAGCACGATACGCCATCTAAATGAAAAATGCCCCATGAAGGGGCATTTAAAACTTTTTGCGGAGAGTGAGGGATTCGAACCCCCGGACCTGTTACAGTCAACAGTTTTCAAGACTGCCGCAATCGACCACTCTGCCAACTCTCCGGGGGCAAAAGTACAAATACGCTGCTAAACTCCAAACCCTGTTTTTAATTTTTTTAATTTAACACACCGCTGACTTTGTAAATCGTGTACTACCTTAGCTTTGAATTGATTTAATCTCCATAAACATGAAAAATCTGACCAATATTTTAATGATCACCGCTTTACTAAGCACTTTGGCCGCATGTACTCAGCAAAACAAAGAAGCAGCTCAAACTGATAAAGTGGAAGCAGTAGTAAGTGCAGCGACAAACTTCAGCATCAAAGACGAAAATCAGCAAGCTGTGCTCAACCAATACCTAAGTATCAAAGATGCTTTAGTTGCATCTAACTCAGCAGACGCACAACAAGCAGCGAAAAATTTACAGCAAACATTGGCTAAAACCTCAGGATTCGAGACAGCACAAAAAATGGTTGATTCCATTGCCACTTCCAGCGAATTAGCTCAACAACGCAAAGTATTTACCAATCTAAACAATGAGTTGATCCCCATCTTCCGCAAGGCAGTACTCAGCAAAGGAGCATTTTATGTGCAATTTTGCCCAATGGCCAATGAAGGATCTGGTGGCTATTGGTTGGCCCAAGAAGAAGAAGTGCGAAATCCTTATTACGGAGATGAAATGCTGAACTGTGGCGAAGTAAAAGAAACCATTAAATAAAACATTAAAATTACACAATCACCGAAAATAACTGTTTCAAAACAGCTCGTTTTCATTAGTTTTGCTTTATAATATCAAATCTATATGTCATCCACAGCAACCATAACCTACGGAGAACAATCTGTACAATTACCTGTCATCACCGGAACGGAGAACGAATCAGCCATTGATATCGCCAAACTCCGCGATATAACCGGCCTGATCACCCTCGATTCAGGTTTTAAAAATACCGGGGCCACCAAAAGTGCCATTACCTATTTAGATGGAGAAAACGGAATTCTGAAATACCGCGGATACGCGATAGAAGAATTGGCAGAAAAATCAACTTTTTTGGAGGTGGCCTATTTATTGATTTACGGTAAGTTGCCAAATAAAAAAGAGATTGAAGATTTTCAATTCCAAATCTCCCGACATACACTGGTACATGAAGACATGAAGAAATTTTTCGATGGTTTCCCATCGAAATCACACCCAATGGGCCAGCTTTCTTCACTAATCTGTTCCTTATCTTCTTTTTATCCTGAATCTTTAAATCCGCATCAAACACCAGAAGAACAAAACCTTACCATCATTAAGTTATTGGCTAAAATGGCGACCATCGTTTCTTGGATCTACAAGAAATCTTTG
>CANHCS010000007.1 GCA_947459195.1 Sphingobacteriaceae bacterium | reverse complement strand
TGGGCTACGGTTACCCTGGTTTTTATTATACCTTAAAATTAGATGATAAGGTGTACAACTACCTGGATAAAGGCTGGAATGTGGGGGTGTTTAAAAAGAACAATTACCTCACCGGCTTTGCGGGTGTAAAATCTAAACAAAAGCTAACCGATGGCCTCGTATTTGGTGTTCAAGAAATGGGACGCGGTACCGTGGTTTACATGGCTGATAATCCGCTCTTCCGTGGCTTCTGGGAAAATGGAAAGCTCTTGTTCAGCAATGCTATTTTCATGGTAGGACAATAAACTACTACCAACAATGATTCCACTGAAAGGATTTAGGGATTACCTAAATCCTTTCGTTTTTTAATACCCTGCCGTCGTTTATCTGTATCCATATCAACCGGGTGCCTTTATTGGTATCCAAGATCAAACAGAGTGTATTTTCTAAAGGATAGGCTCCGGCTAACAAAACTTTCTCTCCTTTACGGTCGAGCAAGTGATCATAATTTTTTTGCCAAATCACTTCTTCTTTTTTGTCGATTTGAGTGATTCCGAATCCTTCGTTCAGTTTATTTTTATAATGAATGATCAAATAAGCTTCCCGGTTTAAGGGTTGAACGGCCAAGCCGGTATGCTGATCCATTAAAAAGGCAGCATTTATGAGTTTATCCACTTCCTTCTTGCTATTTAAGGTATGGTATGGCGTTTTTAAACTAAACAACAGCGCTCCATTTGACTCACGGATTTCATTACTAAGTAAAGGATAGTTTTTTCGTTCCGATGGACAGTTTTGCTGGTATTGATAGGCTTTGAATTGTTCGTTAAATCCCCAAAAATTACCTTCTAAATCTTCCAGTATGAGGCAACGCCCATCCGCCTCATGTAGGTAGACCATCGAATTGATTACTTTGTTTATCAGGTGGGGATTAAGTGCGATCAGCGCATTCCAGTCCGCCAATTTGTGCCCATCTATCACTGAAATTGCTTTTAAACCTGTTTTTTCTTCAAAAATCCAGATTACCTCTCCCATAAATGATAATAGTTTGGTGTTGGCTGCCACACCAATTTTTTGAATACTTTGTTTCTTAAGATCGACGATGGCCAATTTTTTTAATTGTACGCTGAAGCCTGCACCCCCTTCAACACCAATACCATGGTCATTATCAATCATTTCTTCTATCAGCAATTGTCCACTACCATCATCGTAAATTCCAACCAATTGACCGGCATAGCCATAGGGCCCTATTAGTTTCACAAGCAGGTTCGGATGGTATCTGGCATACAATAGCACTCCCATACCCAATATGAGTACAGTGAGTATCGTCCAGCCGATCCATTTCATCCATTTATCCATATTTAAAACATAAAAAAAGCCCGTTCCATTACAGAACAGGCTTCAATTGCTATTGGATTGTTGTTTAGCGTAAACCTTTTTTGAGTTGATTTTTTTGATAAAGTGAATCATTGGCGCAAACTAAACCCTCGTTTTTCATGATCCATTCAGAAGGTTTATCATCATCTTCTCCTTCTGCTTTGCAATCATACAAGTTATAATTATTGAGATAACGGTTTAATCGCGGATTTATGATAAGCCGGGTGTTTAAAGGCACCGTCAATACCACTTTTACTTCCTGATCTCTCCAGCGTTCATTTGACTTAATGTAGGCCATAGGATCGAAAACCAGGCTGGAGTCTTGCTGGAGGTAACGATATTGTATTTTCTTAGCAGCCTCTAATGCTTGCTGAAAAGACGGTCCCTTCGCTTTGTACTCTATTTCTAAATTAGCCGATTGGGTATCACTTTTTTCGATGCTTAGCTCAAAGTTATCGGGAATATCACCATAGTTAATCATGATTTTACCCTTAAAACTTTGGGAGCGGAGTCCCAGTTTTACACTGTCCTCTGCACTTAGGTATTTCTCACTGTTCAAGTCCAAGTAATAACTGGTTTGGCTTGGCAGCATTACGGTTTGAGAAAAGCGGGCTTCCTGCTTAAACTCACCACCAGTTTTGAATCCAAAATACAAACCGAAACTCAAGGCAATCAACCAGGACACCAATAAACCATAAGAGATGTTATTGTTCAGTTTTGGTCGGTTAAAAATCACCCGGATGGAAAATAATATCAATGAAACCAATGGGATTACTACCACGAGGAAAGCACTTACATATAAAGCAACCTGGTCTTCAGGATTTACAATATTGAAGGGGAAAATCGGTAATTCCTCCCCGTTCCAGATACCCAAAATCGCCAAGAGTACCACAAAAAAGCCAAATAGTATGATCAAACCTATGCCCACAATGAATGCGCCAATCAGCTTAAAGATAAGTTTGCCAAAAGTTCCTAAAAACTTACCCAGATGACTGAAAAGTTGTTCTACAAAACGCCCTAAACGCTGAAAGAAAGGTTTTACTTCTTCCTGGGCTTTGCCGATATTTTCTTTTACACTGGCCATCTCCTCTTCAAAACTCTTTTTAAAATTTTGCAGGTTGGCTGCTTCGCCTTTCATCGCCATTCTGTCGGCACGCGTTACTGCTTTCGGCATTACAACCCATAACAACAAGTACAAGAAAATACCGGTTCCGAAAAACAAGAACAACAAGATGGTGGCAATCCTGATCCAGCGGGGTTCCACATCAAAATAATGACCGATACCGGCACATACCCCGCCAATGATCCGATCTTCCGTATCTCTGAACAGCTTTTTTTCACTGCGGCTGTAGTTGTAAGTAGGTTCTTCTGTTTCTTCAGCTAGGTCGAAATCGCTGGGTTTACCCATCTGTGCAATCACTTCTTGCACCTCGGCTAATACGATCACCTCTTTTCCAGATGTTGCAAGTCTTTCTGCAAACATTTCGGCTAGGCGGTTTTCAATGTCGTTCACAATCTCATAACTGTCGGCCGAAAAACCGAAGTGCTGTTTGATCTCATTCATGTATTGGATGAGCACCTCGTAGGCATCTTCTTCAATGTGAAATACAATGCCGTTAATATTGATAATAATGGTCTTATTCATGACTTTATTTCTTAGATTTTTTAGATGATTCAGCAGGGCTGTTTGCTTCTATGTTTCTTTCGGCAAGCGAGGTGTTAACCGCAAATGCCAATTCCGCCCAGGTTTTATCCAACTGTTGTAAAACCAAAAGGCCCTCCGGGCTCAGCTGGTAATACTTTCGTGGTGGCCCCGAGGTTGACTCCACCCAGTTGTAGCTCAACAATCCGTTGTTCTTTAAACGAGTTAACAGCGGGTACAAGGTACCCTCTACCACCAACAGCCGGGCTTTCTTCAGCTCATTGATGATATCTGAGGCATATATTTCCCCTCGGGAAATGATAGAGAGGATGCAGTATTCCAGGATCCCCTTCCTCATTTGGGTTTGTGTATTCTCAATTATCATAATACAAAGATATATGTATTGTTTGGTAATATGCAATACATAGTAGTATATTTTTTACAATATTTTATTTTCAGCCCAATATATTGTGTCGATTTCACGCCAATAAGAAACCAATATCATTGATAAACAACAACTTATAATTTTTATTTTACCGTATAGTTGGATTTGAATTTTTTGCGGGGGAAATTTAACCTACATCTATTTAAATAAATACATATCTGACTATGAAAAAAATAAGATTATCCTTTTTTGGCCGTTTTATGCCCTTTTGATACCGTTTTGGCCCAAGAAATGGCTGATAGTGGTAGGGTTACGGATCGAACAGACCGATTGCCCCTTCCGGGTCTAAGCGTTTTGGTTTGTGGGCTATGTCACCGAAATACTGAAAGTAGATGGCCGAACGGTGATTGAATTTTTTCACCCAACTCAAATACCATTTCGATTCCCAACTTTATGAATGCCCTGCATGTCAAATTGTGCGGAATAAATATTATCCATAGTAATTATTTGGGCCTTTGTATTTAATATGATGAGTGTTTATATGCTATGCAATTGTGTTGATAAAAAAATTGATAAATACTTGTTTATCAGCACTTTGTTTATATTGAATCAAAATATGTTAAAAATTATTTTGTCATGACATTAATCATGCGGATATTTAGCGTGATAAATAATCAAAGATTAACATTTAACTTAATTAAAAATCGTATGAAAAAACTCTTACAAAGTTTGTTCATCATGCTCTTGGTTGCTGCTACAGCAATTGCGCAAGATCGAACTGTAACGGGTACTGTAAAAGCCAAGGAAGATGGTTTGCCACTTCCTGGTGTAAGTGTTTTGGTGAAAGGTGCCAAGGTTGGTACACAAACCGGAGCAGATGGTAAATTTACCATCAAATTAGCACAAGGTCAGAATGCCTTAACCTTCTCTTTTGTGGGTTATGTTTCTCAAACCGTAAATGTAGGTAATGCTACAAATTTGAATGTTTCTTTAGTATCAGATGCCCAACAACTTTCTGAAGTTGTGGTGGTAGGTTATGGTACCGTGAGCAAGAAAGATTTAACGGGTAGTGTTGCTTCTATCAGTGGTGACAAGGTGAGAGATATGCCAGTTCAAAGTTTTGACCAGGCATTATCAGGCCGTGCTGCCGGTGTGAACATCACGATTCCTAACGGGGTGGTAAATAACCCACCGGTAATCCGTGTACGTGGTGTAAACTCTATCAGTTTGAGCTCTTTTCCATTAGTGGTAATTGATGGGGTCCCCACCTTCTCTGGAGACTTTGGTAACGGTAACGTAGCCAATAACGTATTGGGTGATATCAATCCTGCAGATATTGAGAGTGTGGAAGTTTTAAAAGATGCTGCTGCTGCTGCGATCTACGGATCAAGAGCTGCTGCCGGTGTTTTATTGATCACAACCAAGAAAGGTAAGCAAGGGCAGACAAAGGTGAATTACGATGCTTGGTTGGGATACACCAGTCCATTTAACTTGATTGATGTGTTAGATGGCCGTGAATTTGAAACAGTTAAAAATGAAAGTTTGGTCAATGCAGGTACGCCTCCAAACGGTACCACAAGAGGTTTTTATCCTTATTTGGATAATAATCTCAATCCTGTAAGTACTGACTGGAATGATGTAGTTTATCGCACAGGGGCCTCACAAAATCATAACGTGAGCATTTCGGGTGCCAATGAAAAGACCAATTATTATTTTTCAGCTGGTTACTCTAAGCAACAAGGTATGATCAAGCGTAATGATTTCAGGCGATTGAATACGACTATGAATTTAGATCATAAAATCAACAAGAACTTCACAATTGGTGGGAAGTTCCAGTATGCTAATTCGGAAAATGAAGGTGTGAACTCAGGTTCAATACCCGGTGGTGCGTTCGCTACATCAGGTATTGCCCGTTTAGCATTCGGTTTAGCACCAAACGTTCCAGTTTTTTTAAATGACGGTACCTACAACATCAATACAGTTTCTAACATTATCGGTGGAGGTAACAATAGAACGGCAGTTACTTTCACAAACCCTCAAGTGTTATTAGATTTGAATTTGTTCACTTCTGTAACTGAGCGTACATTGGCTAATGTATATGCCAATTTGAATATTGTTGATGGCTTAACTTTCAGAACTACTTATGGTATTGACCATTTGAATACCGTAAACAAAGCTTTTCAAAATGCCCTACACGGCGATGGTGTAGCTAACGGTGGTTCTGCTTTTAACTCCATCACAACAGTGAATCGTTGGAACTGGACCAATGTGTTAAATTATCTAAAGAGCTTTGGTAACCACAATATTTCAGCTTTGGTGGGAAGTGAACAACAGTACACCACTTCTGAAGGCTTTGGAGCCAATCGTCAGGGAGTTAATAACCCTTTCTACAACGAATTCCAAGGTGGTTTTAATACCATTGTCCCTTTTGGTAACTCATTGGGAGAAAACTATTTGACTTCATTCTTTGGTCGTGTGAATTACGACTACAACAAAAAGTACTTATTATCATTAAACGCTCGTCGTGATGGTTACTCTGCATTTTCTCCTGATAATAAATGGGGTAATTTTTGGGGTGCATCGGCTGGTTGGGTAATTAGCCAGGAAGGCTTTTTTACCAAGGCTGGTTTAGATAAAGTTTTCTCAAACTTAAAAGTTAGAGGTAGCTATGGTGTGGTTGGTAACAATCAGGGAATTAATGATTTTGCATGGTGGAGACTCTACAGCAGTGGTTTGTATGGTGACGCCGCTTCACTCGCTTTCAATCAAGCTGATAACAGAAATCTGAAATGGGAAACTAGTAAGAAGACAGATATCGGCTTAGAAATGGGTTTCATGGACGGAAGAATCAATTTTGAAGCTACTTACTACAGGAATGATATAGACAATTTAATCTTGGATGAGCCCCAATCACCATCTAAGGGAATTCCTGGCAATACTATTCTTAGAAACGTGGGTAGCATGCGTAACACTGGTTTAGAATTTACTTTGGGTGCTTCTATTATCCGTAACAGCAACTTCAGCTGGAACTCTAATTTCAACATTACTACTTTAGCAAACGAAGTTACTTCATTGGCTGCCGGTGGTGCTGATATACAACCAGCTACATCTGGTTTAGAGCGTCCAAGCATGATTCGTGTAGGTGAATCGATTGGTAGTTTCTATGCAGTAAGAACTGGTGGAGTTAACCCGGCTAATGGCCAACGTATTTTCTTCTACCGCGATGGTACTGCGGTACAATACAACCACGCTGCTGCTGCTGCTTCCAGATGGACCTTAGTTGCAACTGGTGCCGTTGCTCCTCGTGTGGCTGATCAGGCTAACGACGGTGTAATCATTGGTCCTGCTTTACCAACTTGGACTGGTGGTTGGGAAAACACCTTCAGATACAAAAACTTTGATCTGAACATGTTATTCTTCTTCTCGGGAGGTAATTATGTTTACAATGGTACCAAGGCTGGTTTAAGAGACATGCGTGTTTGGAACAATTCAAAAGAGGTTCTTACCAATCGTTGGCAAAAACCAGGTGATATCACCAACATTCCTCGTGTAGTATTTGGAGATAACATCTCTAACGGTTCTGGTGTGGTAATTAGTGAGAACGTTGAAAAAGGTGATTTCCTAAAATTACGTAATGTAACTTTGGGTTATTCATTACCTAAATCTGTATTGAGCAAAATTGGAATCAACAGCATGCGTGTGTATGCTCAAGCCATGAATGCTTTTACCTTAACCAACTACACCGGATTTGATCCAGAGATTTCTTCAAATGGTAATGCTAATGGTAACCCAAGCGTTGACAGGAACTCTGTACCTCAAGCAAGAAGTTTCAACTTTGGTATTAACGTAGGTTTTTAATCAATAAAATAAGAAAGTTATGAAAATTAAAATATTCTCTTTCCTTCTTCTAACGAGCATGTTTGTTGCTTGTAATAAAGAAAAGTTGGAACCAATTCCTCAAACATCTCTCACCGAGGAGTTGTCATTTAAGGATGAAACTAGTGTGATACAACTTGTAAATGGCATGTATGCCGGCTTAAAGTCTGGCCAAATGTATGCAGGTCGTTATCAGGTATACCAAGATGTACGAGGTGAAGAATTCTTGAACAGAACCAATAATGCTGTTACTGCATGGTTAACTTGGTTACATAACCTGACTGCCAGCGCCAATGAAGTGCAAAGTTTCTGGTCTAGTGCCTACAATACCATCAATAGAGCGAATGTATTGATAGACGGTGTTGCTAATGCACCTATTAGTGCTGCGTCAAAAGCTCAATATATTGCTGAAGCTAAATTTGTACGTGCAACTTCTTATTTCATGCTCTTACAATTGTATGCTAGACCCTACACTGACGGTGCTGGTAACAAACCAGGCGTAATTTTGCGTTTGACTCCTCAAACCACTTTTGGCGATAATGACAAGGCAAGGGCTACAGTTGCACAAGTTTATGAACAGATTATCAAAGATCTGAATGAAGCTGAAGCTGATCTTCCAGCAAACTATACTACAGCTACTTTACGTGTAACTCGTGCACACAAAGCAACTGCTATTGCCCTGAAATCAAGAGTATACTTGAATATGGGTCTATGGGGTAACGTGATCACAGAGGGAAATAAATTAGTACCTAATGCTGCACCGTTTACCTCACCTTTAGCTTCTGCTAACAGTCTAAATCCTTCTGTTACGAATGTGTATACCAGCTATACCAATTCTGAAGTGATCTTGTCTATGCCGTTTACGGCTTTAAATACTCCAGGTACTCAGAATGGTTTGGGTTGGTATTACAATCCAGGTCCTAACGGAGGTGGTGAATTTGGTCTTAATACCACTAATGGTATTGTTGCCAATGCTGGTTGGAGAGCTCAGGATGCCAGAAGAGGATTTATTACGGTTGTATCCGGAGTTAGTTATCTTACAAAGTGGCCTGGACCAAACAATGCGGCTGACTGGAATCCGGTTATCCGTTATGCTGAGGTGATGTTGAATTTATCTGAAGCTTTGGCTAGAAATGCTCAAGGTACTTCTGTTGATGCTCGTGCCTTAGCTATTCTAAATGCTATACGTAAGCGTTCGGATCCAACTATTGCTGATTTCGCTCCTGCAACCAAGGATGAATTAGTGAACCTGATTTTAACTGAAAGACGAATCGAGCTATTAGGCGAAGGTTTCAGAACCTCTGATATTACTCGTACCGGTTCCTCTTTCCCTGCTAAAGGAACAGTTTCTGCTATTGCACCCGCAGCTAATCAATATGTTTGGCCAATTTCAATTGCCGAGCTTTTGGTGAATAAATTGTGTGAGCAAAACACAGGATACTAATATCCAATAATACTCCTAAAAAAGCCCCCCGAATTTTCGGGGGGCTTTTTTTTTGTTTCATCCCCCCACATGCATTTTACCACTCAAGATTAAATTAACCCAGAATTAGCATTAAATCATCTGAATAACAAAAATTAAATCGGACGAATTATTTTGATTTTAAATTAATTATATATTAACTTTAAATAAAGTTATCAAAACAATTTTCGATTTATGAAACAATTATTACGTTTAGGTTTATGCTGTTTGCTTTTCATGGCATCCAATGCCCATGCGCAAGACAGGATGGTTACTGGCAAGGTCAGTGCCGCAGACGACAAACTGCCCATACCGGGCGTTACTGTAAAAGTAGTAGGAAGTACCCAGGCTGCACAAACCAATGCCGAAGGGATGTTCAGCATCAGGGTACCCGAAGGGTTTACGCAGTTACAGTTTTCTTTTTTGGGTTACACCACACAAACGCTCAGCATCGGTGATGGGCCAATGAATGTGGTGATGAGGCAGGATGCTCGGCAATTGAATGAAGTAATTATTTCCGGAGCCTTAGGCACTAAACGTACTGCACGTTCTACTACCAATAACACACAAATAATTGAACAAAAGCAATTAAACACCATTCGCCAAACTAATTTAAATAATGCACTTGCTGGTAAAGTTTCAGGTATACAGGTACGTAGCCAGTCTGCAGCTGCCCTTGGTCGTGAAACAGAAATACGCTTACGTGGTGTTTCGGGCCTCGGATTGGGTTCTGGAGCACTATATATTGTGAACGGAACCATACTGCCAAACATAGATGATATTAATATGGATGATGTGGAGAATGTTACCGTATTGCAGGGAGCAGCAGCAGCAGCACAATTTGGATCGCAAGGTGCAAATGGGGCCATTGTAATTACATTAAAAGAAGGAAAGATTGCTGATGCTGGTTTAGGCGTTACTGTAAATAGTGGAATGCAAATTGATAATGTATATATCCTACCAAATTATCAAAACTCTTATGCCGGCGGTGCCATTTCTGATTTACTTCAATATCAATGGAAAGCTGGTGACCCTGTAGAATGGCAAGCTCTTGACGGAAAATATTACCATGATTATAGCGATGATGCCAGTTGGGGACCCCGAATGGTTGGACAAGAATACATTCCATGGTATGCTTGGTATGGGGGGCATAGTCGCTCTTACCAGACTTCTAAACTTCTTCCTCAACCAAATAATGCCCGTGACTTTTATTCCGCCGGAATAACTCAAAATAATACTCTATCATTAAGTTCTGGAAGCGATAACCTCAATTTCAAATTCACTTATGGCAATCAGGATGTTAAGGGTTTATTAGAAAAAACTTGGCTTAAGAAAAACACCTTTAATTTGTTTACTACGTATAAACTCAATCAACACTTTGAACTAAGTACGGATATTAATTATATCAACCAGAGAAGAAATGGTGAAATCGATGATGGGTATTCCAATCAATCTTCAGGCTCATTTAATCAGTGGTTTCACCGGGATTTAGATATGAATATCATGAAAGATTTGAGGGGTTTGACTACAGAAGATGGGATTTTTGCAAGCTGGAATCATGCAAACCCAACAGTTTACGATGCTAACAATCCGCGTAACTTTTATGCAGGTAATTATTGGTATAATTTTTACACCTGGTTCGACTTAGTAAATGTACAGAATCAGCGTGATCGCTTATACGGAAATCTTAGTTTTTCTTATAAACCTAATAAAGACCTCAAGTTCTCAATTACTTATAGAAAGCAACAAAATACAACATTTGAAGAACAGAGATATAGTTCGAGATTAAATGATAGCGGTTTGCAAACTACGGGTAATACGCCACAAGCAAAAGGATTTTACTCTACATTGAATGCTTATTCAAATCGAACTAATCTTGAATTTTTGGCAACTTATAGTAAGCAGATTAGTGACTTTAGTATAGATGCAAACCTTGGAACTGATTTTTTTAATGGGGTTTACAAAGACAATGCAGCAAATACTAATAATGGATTAAGCGTTCCTGATTTATTTACTGTTACAAATTCTGTGGATAACCCCTCATTAATTAACAATCGAATCAAAGAAGCTTATCGTGCGATATTGGGTAGAGCCACTTTTGGTTATAAAAAATATTTGTTTGCGGATATAACCTTAAGAAACGATTGGTATTCTACCCTTCCGGTAAGCCAAAACTCTGTCTTATCAAAATCTTTTGGTGGCTCGTTCATTTTTAGTGATCTATTATCAAAATCTCTACCCTGGTTAACTTATGGGAAGTTAAGGGCATCTTGGGGTCAAATACCCAAAGCACTGGGTGTAAGAAACGAAGATTTTGGAGCTTATCGCTATCCAGGTTCTGCTTATGGAGTAGGGCAGTTTAAATGGGGAGGTAACTTCTTAATGACCGCTTCCGATGTATTAGTAGATCCAAATATTAGAGGCTCAGTTGTTACACAATCCGAATTTGGAATGGATATGAGCTTTTTCGACGAACGACTAGGCTTTTCAGCTACTTATTGGCAAGGAACTGAGCGAGACTTTCCATTTGCATTGAGTTTAAATCCTGCAACAGGATATAATTCACTCCTGACCAATATTGGTGAAATTAGTAAAAAAGGCCTCGATGTTCAGTTTAATGCCCAGCCACTAATGTTTGATAAGTTCAAATGGAAACTTAATGCAACCTGGGCAAAATTGATCGAAAACGACGTTGTAGAATTAAGCGAAAAGTACAATATCCAACAAACATCCACCCTCCAGAGTATATGGACATCCGGAAGTGGTACAACAATGCCCGTGATGGTACATACGAAGGGGAAAAGATGGGGTCAGTTATTTGGTAATGGAATTAAGCGAATCAATGGGGTTCCTGTTTTGGATAATCATGGCCTTTATGTCAACGACCCTAATGTATATTTTGGGAGCGTGCTACCCGATTTTACCGGGGGAGTTCAAAACACCTTCACTTTTCTCAAAGACTTCACCCTTAATGTAAATATCGACTTCCAATATGGAGGTAAATTTGTTTCTCTTTCCAACATGTGGGGTTCGTTTAGTGGGTTGACTGCACAAACAGCTACTGTAAATGACAAAGGGAATCCAATTCGTGATGCAGTTGCTGATGGTGGAGGAGTTCACGTTTTTGGAGTAAATGAAAATAACGAGCCAGTAGACTATTATGTAGAAGCTCAAGACTACTTTCACGGACTGTACAACAATAAAGCATTTGATCCTTTCATTTACGATCTCACATTTGTAAAAATGAGGGAATTGGCCTTGGGTTATGAGTTACCCGTCGGCAAACTCAAATTGAGTAAATACATTCAAAGTGCAAATATTTCCTTAGTAGCAAGAAATCCATTATTGATTTATGCAACTACTAAAGATTTCGATCCCTCAGAAATTTCCGCAGTTAGCGGTGAAACCGCACAACTACCAGGAACAAGAGGATTTGGATTCAATCTAAAAATAGGTTTTTAAGATAAAAGCTTATGATAATCATAAAGTAAATAACCATGAAAAAGATACATAACTATTTAATCGTTTTACTATTAGTTTTTGTAGTAAACGGATGTAAAAAGCTAGAAGACTTTGGCGATACTAACCAAGACCCCTCCGCAAGTACACAACCAGTACTGTCAGCCTTACTAACTAATGTAGAGTCGGGATTGGGTGCACTGGCTACACAAACTCGCCCCGGGCTATATGGCCAATATTTCTCAGAGACACAATATACCGATGCATCTTTATATAGCATTCCTCAATTGCCTTTTGATGCTAATTATTCAGGTCCTTTAAACGACTTACAAATAATTATCAATAAAAATGAGAGTAATAATATGAATATGGTTGCCTCTATATTACAGCAATATATATTCTGGGCAGTGACGGATCGCTGGGGAGATGTCCCTTATTCAGAGGCATTAAAGGCAGTAGAGATTCCAAATCCCAAGTACGATACTCAAGAAGAGATATACAAGGGCATGATTGCTGCTTTAACAACTGCAGTTAATGGCTTTGATGGTACTTCAGTTATAAAGGGGGATGTGATTTTTGCTGGTGATGTAGATTCTTGGAAACGAGCAGCAAATTCCATGCGTATGTTAATGGCATTACAGTTGTCTAAAAGATACCCGAACGCTGGTGAATATGCAGCCAATGAGTTTAATGCAGCACTTACCCATCCAGCAGGCTATATATCCACGAATGAACAAAATATGACAATTGATTATCCCGGCGGCAATTTCAAAAGTCCATGGTGGAGATTGTATGATGGACGAAAAGATTATGCTGAGAGCGAAACGATGACTAATCTCATGTCATCTTTGAGTGACACCAGACAAAATGCATTTGGTGGTAAATCGGAAGTTCAAACTTCTGCAGATGCTGAAATAACTTCTAATGTAGGCATGCCATATGGAGTAAAGCGGGAGACAGCGGTGGCTTTCACAGATGCGCATACTGATTGGGCACGTATTCTTAGAGGTAATTTTCGGAAAGAAGATGGAGATGTTATTGTAATCAGTGCGGCCGAAATAGCATTGGCAAGGGCCGAAGCCAGAAATTACGGTTGGACGAATGAAGATTTAACCACTGTCTACGAAGCTGGTATCACCCTTTCATTCGAACAATGGGATGAAGATATTCCTGCCGGGTATACAGCACAAGGTGCAGTTGCTTTGGCTGCCGCTGGTGATGCAGCCAACTTAGAAAAAATTGCTACACAACGTTATATTGCAACCTATCCGGATGGCTTGAAATCTTGGAATATATGGCGAAAAACAGGTTTTCCTATACTTGTTCCTGCACCAGATGCAACGAATACTACCAAGCAAATCCCAAGAAGATATACCTATGCCTCTTCTGAATATTCAACAAATGAAGCTAAAGTAAAGGAGGCTGTTGCTCGATTAGCTACAGGTCTGGATACCCAGGATGAACGGGTATGGTGGGATAAATTATAAACCATTTAAAAATAAATAAAATTATGAAACCGAATTTTATAATAAATATATTAGGAATTGTGCTACTAGGCACAATTACGGCATGCATAAAAGATAGTGTTGAGCCACTTGGCGATGCTGGTAAAACTTTTGTAAAGTTTAATGATGCACCTTCTAAGTCACTATTTTTCAGTCCTTTCAACGAGACGAAAAAGATTAATTTGTTTAATCTTCGTCGTGACCCTAGTTCTGATGCAGAATTAAATTTGTCAATTTCGGTTACTGTAAAATTAGATCAACAGATAATTGATAAGTATAACACCGATAATGGAACTAATTATGAGGCACTCCCAGCTGATTTTTTTACCTATAGTTTAGATCAGGGAGTTATAAAAAACGCTGACAACTTCACATTTAATTTTGCAGCTGGTGATTTTGCAAAAAATTTCAGTATCATGCTTGACGGTTCAAAATGGACTAATGATCTCTCAAAAAAATATGCTTTTGCCTTTCTTATTAGTGATGCAGGCGGACAAACTTTAACAAGCGGTAAAGATTCTATGCTGGTGTTTTTAAGCATCAAAAACAAATGGGATGGCGTTTATGAAGTAAATGGTAGCATGGTTGATGTAACGAATCCTGCATTACAACACGTAAACGTGGGTTTAGCCGCAAACGGGGAAGGCCCATTACAAATGGAGTTAAGAACCATTTCTGCAACTAAATGCGCTTTCTTTGATCCAGTTGTTGTGGGTAATTTTGCTTCACCCATTTGGTCCTCGGCAGCAAGTGGATTCTCACAATATGGTTCGTTTTCTGTAATTGTAGAATTTGATCCTAATTCGGATAATTTAGTTGCAGTAACTAATTATGCGGGCCAACCTGCTGCAAATAGTCGTTATGGTCAGCTCGATCCATCAGGTGTAAATACCTATGACCCTGCAACGAAAACAATCACTATTAAATACAATATGTGTCAACCTAGTGTAATCCCGCTAGCCCCTCACATACGAACAACTTGGGATGAAAAGTGGAAATTTATTAAGGATAGAGAGTAATATAAAAAACCCCGCCATCGCGGGGTTTTTTTATTTCTTATCCACACTATATTTCCCCGGCCCGATAAATACTAAGGCCAAAAAAACAATCCCGGCCTCGAGGGCATGCGAGTAACCCTGAAAACCGTCGCCAGCTTTATAATGGTACAGTGCTGCAATGAGCATGGTAAAGGCCAGTAAAAGGTTCACCGGTCTGAAGGCCAAACCGAGGATGAGCAAAAATCCACCAAAAGTCTCGGTGATGGCTGCCATCAATCCCCAAAAAACTGGATAAAAATCTACCCCGATATTTTTCATAGAACCGCCAATTTGCGTCCACATGGCTGGGCCACCCAATAGTTTCGGATAGCCGTAAAACATAAAAAGAACGCCAATTCCGGCACGCATCAATAAAAGACCAAAATCTTTATACTTCGATAAATTAGATAAGATCGCCATGTTAATCGATATAATTAAGGTTTACTTCGGTTTGCTTAACTTTTAAAGTTACGTTTTTTCCAAAAATCAGTGCCTGGTTATCCGAAACATGCCCAGCTGGAAAATCAAAACAAACCGGGTAATCATATTCTTTCACTATATCCAACACGATCTCTCTCACATTCTGTCCAAAGGGCGGTTCAAAATCTTTCAGTTCGGTAAATCCACCAATAATGAGGCCTTTAATTTGAGCCAATTTACCCGAACGTTTCAGGTTCCAAAAAAGGCGGTCTATGGCATACAAATGTTCGCCCACATCCTCCAAGAATAAAATTTTATCTCGGTAATCTGGATCAGAAACAGAACCATTCAGGTTGACCATCAATGACAAGTTGCCCCCAATCAGTTCTCCCGTAGCTTTCCCATCTTTCCCCATTTCCGCACTATTAAATTGATAGGAGATTGCTTCCCCGAACAAAGCCATTCTCAAACTTTCCAAAGATGGCTTACTCCCATCCGGAATGGTCAGTGGCATTTGTCCGTGAATAGAACACATATTTAATTCTGCCTGTAAATGTGCATGCAGTACCGTGATATCGCTGAAACCGACGATCCATTTCGGATTTTTTTTAAGTGTTGAAAAATCCAATCGGTCTATGATACGAACGGTTCCGTATCCGCCCCTGGCGGCAAAAATCGCTTTGATATCCCGGTTATCTAAAAACCGCTGCAAATCCTTAGCTCTTAATTCATCGGTGCCGGCAAATTGGTGATGAGCAGCCCTAACGGTATCTCCCAAAATCACCTCCAGCCCCCAGCTTTCCAATAAACCTATGGCATCGTCAATGCCATGAGGTAGTTTCTTAGCCGGGCAGGTAATGGCTACTTTGTCGCCTTTTTTAAGATAGGGAGGGCAGATCATCATTTTTAAATTATCTTTGCAAATTACGAAATCAAGCAAAATAAGCGTGTCGAAAGCAGATAAATTTAAGCGATATACCATTACTGCGGCTCTGCCCTATGCCAATGGCCCGAAACACATCGGTCATTTGGCCGGAGCTTACATTCCTGCCGATTTATATGTGCGTTACTTGCGCTTATCTGGAAAGGATGTCGCTTTTATTTGTGGCTCTGATGAGCACGGAACGGCCATCCCTAACCAGGCCATGAAAGAAGGCTCTACACCCCAGGCCATCATTGATAAATACCATCAACTCAATAAAGAAAGCTTCGAAAAGCTGGATATTTCTTTTGATATCTATCACCGTACCAGCGAAGTCATACACCACGAAACGGCTCAAGATTTCTTCAGGGTGCTTGATAAAAAAGACGTATTCACGATTGAAGAATCCGAACAATATTACGATGCCGAGGCAAACACCTTTCTGGCCGACCGTTACATTGTAGGCACCTGTCCTAAATGTAGTTTTGAAGGCGCCTATGGCGATCAATGCGAAAAATGCGGATCGGCACTCAGCCCCAATGAACTGATCAATCCGAAATCTACCCTTACGGGAAATAAACCAGTACTCAAGGCCACCAAACATTGGTACCTGCCCATGGACCGTTACGAAAACTGGTTGAAGGAATGGATCTTAAAGGGGCACCAGCACGACTGGCGTGCCAATGTGTACGGACAGTGTAAAAGCTGGATCGACGGCGGCCTGGCTGCCCGGGCCATTACCCGCGATTTGGATTGGGGCATTGATGTACCCGCCGAAGGTGCCGAAGGAAAAAAATTATACGTTTGGTTCGATGCCCCCATTGGCTACATTTCTGCCACCAAGCAATGGGCTTTAGATCGGGGTAAGGATTGGGAATTGTACTGGAAAGATGAAAAAACCAAATTGGTCCACTTTATTGGCAAAGACAATATCGTGTTCCACTGCATCATTTTCCCGATCATGCTGCATGCCCATGGCGAATTCATTTTACCAGATAATGTTCCTGCCAATGAGTTCATGAACCTGGAAGGCGATAAAATGTCTACTTCCCGTGGATGGAGCATCGAGATGCATGAGTATTTGGAAGATTTTCCGGATAAAGTGGACGAATTACGTTACTACCTCACCGCCATTGCCCCTGAAACCGCCGATAGTGAATTTACCTGGAAAGATTACCAGGCCCGGGTGAACAATGAATTGGTAGCCATTCTTGGCAACTTTGTGAACCGGGTGATGGTGTTGATGCACAAATATTTTGAGGGTAAGATTACCGGTATCTCTCCAGGATTAAAGAATAGCACCTTGAACTCAGAAATTGGAAAAGCTTACGATGAATTAGGCGCCAGTTTCGAATCCTACAAGTTCCGTCAGGCACAACAGCTAATGATGGAAGTAGCCCGATTGGGCAACCGCTACCTCACCGAACAAGAACCCTGGAAAACCTTCAAAGACGATCCGGAAGCCACCCGTGAGGTTTTGCATGATTGCTTGTACATCATCGGGCATTTGGCCACGCTGATGCAGCCCTTCTTGCCAGGCACGGCAAAAAAACTATTCCGCATGCTCAACCTGAAAGAGAGCTATCAGTTTGATGAGGTCTTCAGCTTTGCAGATGGACATACCCTGCAACAGCCAGAACTGCTTTTCCAAAAAATTGAAGACGAAACCATCGAGCAACAAATACAAAAACTAAACGCCAAGAAAGCGAGTATGGAACAAAATAATACGTCCGTGGAAATAAGTCCGGCCAAGCTAGCCATCAATTATGATCAATTCGCCGGTATGGACATCCGCATTGGCACCATTCTGGCTGCAGAAAAGGTAGCCAAAACTCAAAAGTTGTTAAAACTGACCATCGATACCGGATTAGACCAGCGTACCGTAGTGTCGGGTATTGCTGAACATTACGAGCCTGAAGCCATCATTGGTCAGCAGGTGAGCATTTTGGTGAACTTGGAGCCGAGAGAAATTAAAGGCATCCTCTCACAAGGCATGATCCTGATGGCCGAAAATGCCGAAGGTAAATTGAGTTTTGTTAGCCCAACCCTTGCCATGAATAATGGCAGCACCGTAAGGTAGTTCCAATTGGTCTCATAGTTCAACGGATAGAATAGAAGTTTCCTAAACTTTAGATGTGGGTTCGATTCCCGCTGAGACCACAACTTTTTTATATAATCTTTAATTATTATATCCCGAGCCAATTCTCCGCACTGCTAAATTCTATTAATAAGCCAACTCAGGGCTATTTAAACCCCCTTTTACTCTTGTACTTGCTCCTGATTTATTTATAGGCATCATTCTGCCTTAAATTTTTTTTGTAATGTCTTATGTAAAGAAATTATTATCACAATATTTTTTTATGATTAATGATTATAATTTTTACATTAGTGGGTTACATATAATTAACCAAACCAATAAACCAAATTTATTAATGTTTAACTAAAAAAAATGAACATGAAGAAAATTTTACTTCTAGGAATCATGCTTTTTATGGCAACTGCTATTGCATTTGCACAAAAACGCGTGATAACCGGTACAGTAGTTTCTAGCGATGACAAATCTCCTTTGGCAGGGGTAAGTGTTCGTGTAAAAGGAACTGCTTCTGGTGTGTCTACAAATGTAGATGGAAGGTATTCTATCGAAGTACCTGAAAATGCAACTGTATTGACTTTCAGCTACATTGGATTTAAAAACCAAGAATCAACCATTGCCAAGCGTAATGCAGTTGATGTGAGTTTAATCCCAGATGTACAGTCATTATCAGAATTTGTGGTAACCTCTTACGGTAATCAATCAAAAAGAGAGATTACTGGTGCCATTGCCTCCGTAAAAGGTACTGTATTCCAAGATTTGCCAATGCAATCATTTGATAGAGCCATGCAAGGTCGTATAGCGGGTGTGCAGGTAACTTCAACCAGTGGTCAGCCAGGTGGTGGATTAACTGTTCGTGTACGTGGTGTGGGTTCTATCAATGCCGGAAACGATCCATTGTATATTGTTGACGGTGTTCAGGTAGCAAGTGGTGGTCTTTCTGGTCAGGCATCTCAAAATGCTTTAGGATCTATCAACCCTAACGATATCGAATCAATTGAGGTATTGAAAGATGCAGCTGCAGCGGCCATTTATGGTGCACAAGCTGCTAACGGTGTAGTATTGGTTACCACTAAAAAAGGTGGCAAAGGAAAAACCAAACTTCGTGCATCTGTACAAGAAGGTATCGTAAATGCCATCAATCTGTATGATGTGATGAGCTCTAAAGAATTGGCAACCATCAAAAGAGATGCGTTTATCAATGCCGGATTACCTGCTGCAAATGCTGCTGCCACTTATGGCGATCCTAATGATCCGAATTTATTGAACACCGACTGGGTAGATGCACTTTACAGAACCGGTAGATTGAGTACTTACGATCTTTCATTATCTGGAGGTGACGATAAAACGACCTTCTATACCTCTTTCTCTCACAACAAACAAGAGGCACAAGTGATCATGTCTGATTTCTCAAGAACTACCGGACGTTTGAACTTGACCCACAGTCCAAATAAAAAATTAAGCATTGCCACCAACCTCTCTTTATCTTACCAAAACTCTTTTGGTTCTATTGATAGAGGTAACTTCATCAACAGCCCATTCGTGGCTGGTTTTGCGGCCAGACGTAATGTGCCAATTTACAATGCTGATGGTTCATTTGCACCTTATCCTTCTAACCACTTATTTGGTTACAACATTGTTCAAGGTGTAAATCAAGAATTAAGAATAGGTAAAACAGTTCAAACGGTATCTAACTTGCAGTTAAACTACAAGATTGCTCCTTGGTTGAGCTTGGTTTCTTATGCGGGTATCGATTTCTCTGATAACAAAGATGATAACTCCAGACCATCAACCATTCCTGCATTTTCTTCTTTTGGAGGGTCTGGAACTTATACCGATCGTAGAAATGTGAACTACAATACCAACCACAACTTCAACTTCAATAAATCATTTGGTTCTCATACCATCAATGGAGTTCTTGGTGTGGAGTATAAAGGTGCAGAGTCTGAATTACAAACCGCAACAGGTCGTGGTTTTGCCAATCCTGTTCTTCGTTACTTAAACAACGCTGCTACGCCGTTCTCTGTGGGTGGTTCATTCACCGAGTTCAAGCGTGCAGGTATTTTCAGTCAGGTAAAATATGAATACTCTGATAAATACACTGCCGAAGTAACTTTCAGACGTGACGGTCACTCCAGATTTGGTTCAAAAAGCAGATGGGGTAACTTTGGTGCAGCTTCATTGGGCTGGAGACTTTCTTCAGAGTCATTCATGAAAGATTTGACTTGGTTAGATAACTTAAGATTAAGAGCTTCTTATGGTGTTACCGGTAACTCAGAAATCGACAACTTTGCTTCTCGTAACTTAGTAGGTAGCAGTGGTCAGTACTTAGGTAACCCAGGTTTAGCTTTCTCACAATTGGGTAACGATATATTAACCTGGGAAGAAGCAGAAACCTTCAACTTCGGTTTAGACTGGTCAGTATTCAACGGTCGTTTGAGTGGTACCATCGATGCTTGGAGAAAGAATTCTAATTCCCTTTTATTTGGTACCCCGCTTGTAATCGATTCAGGTTTCGGATCTGTTACACGTAACTCGGGAGTAGTTAGAAACCAAGGTATCGACTTCGATTTCCAAAGTGTAAACGTGGTAGCTGGTAAGTTCAAGTGGACTTCTAACTTCAACATCTCTTTCCAACAAAACCAGTTGATGGAGTTATATGATGGCTTACAACGTATCGGAAACACCTTAATTGTAGGCAAACCGATCTCTTTCTGGTTCATAAATGAATTCTTGGGTGTGAACCCTGCTAACGGAAGAAACATGTATGCCGATGCTAACGGTAATTTCACTTATATCACTGGTGAATCTACTTTACGTTACATTGGTAGTGCACTTCCAAGCAGCTTTGGTGGTTTTGCCAATAATTTCAGCTACGGACCATTGTCATTGGATGTATTCTTCCAGTATCAACTCGGAAACTTGGCATTCAATCAAGATCTGTACAACTTGGCCATGGCTGGTAGTCAACCAGGTAACCAGTTAAGATCACAGCTTGACTACTGGAAAAAACCGGGTGACATCACCAATACTTCTCGTCCTTTCGAGGGTGGTTTAGAGCCTGGAACTTCATCTGTACAGCAAGCCTCCACTCGTTTATTAAGCGATGGATCTTACATCAGATTAAAGCAAGTAACATTGAATTATAGCTTGCCTGAGTCAATCATGAAAAAAATTGGTGCTTCGCAAGCAAGCTTCTTTGTTCAAGGCTTGAACTTATTAACCTTTACCAAGTATAATGGTATTGATCCGGAGGCCATGTCATTGGGTTCAACTTTCGGAGCATTCCCTAATGCACGTCAGGTATCTGTTGGTTTAAATCTCACCTTCTAATTGATTTTAAGAGTATGAAAAATTTAATTAAAATATTTGTTTTATTTGGTGGTATGACGGTATTCACTGCATGTTCAGATGAATTACTGCAAACCGAACCAAGACAAAGTTTGACACCCGAGGTCGCTCTGGCAGATGTACCCGGTTATCAAGCATTACTCAACTCAGCCTATGGTAAGTTGAGAAACTTCAGCTACTACGGACAACAAATGATCATTGCTCCAGATGTAATGGCTGATAACTTAAGAATTATTGCAAACACAGGTCGTTACATCGGTCAAGAATCTAATGCAGACCGTCAGCACATCAATCTTTGGTATACTGCCTTCTGGACAGGAATCAATGAGACCAATGTAATTTTAGCGGGTGTTGATGCTGCAAAAGGTGCCGATGCCGATAAAGCGGCTATTAAAGCGCAAGCATTATTCTTAAGAGCTTTATTCTATCACGATCTATCTAAAGTTTTCGGCTATGAGCCAGGAAGAGAAGTGAAAGGTTGGGACAAATCAGTGATCCTGAGAACAACGCCTACTTTAGGTTTCAGTGATGCCGATTTTAGAGAGCGTGCTACCAATGCACAGGTTTATGAGCAAATTGAGAAAGATTTATTAGATGCTATTGCTGGACTTCCTAATGCTACTTTAGGATCTGCCGGAGTTTTTAGAGCCAATAAAGGTGCTGCTCAAGCCCTACTTGCTCGTGTTTACCTGTATGCAGGCAGAAACAGCGATGCCGCTAACATGGCAAGCGCTGCCATGACCAGCTTCGGTATTACTGATGCAGGTGTAGGTTTGCTGAGCACTACTAACTACGTTTCTGCTTTTGCTGCTACTAGTGGACCTAATCCAGAGTCTTTATTTGAATTAGAGCAAAGATCGGTGGATTGGTCAACGGTAGACGGGGTGAACAACTCTGTTTCTTCCTTAGTATCAAACGTTGGAACTTCTGCTCAGTTCATCTTAACCGCAACCGATGACTTAATTGCTAAGTACGAAAGTGGCGACATAAGAAGAAGCATGTGGGTAAGTACCACTCGTTCTGGTGCATCTGGTAACATTTTCAGAAATGAAAAATGGAGAGGCCAAAAAGGCGATTTCTTGCAAAACATTCCCCTCATCAGAGGTTCAGAATTGATATTGATCAGAGCCGAAGCTCGTCAAAAACTGGCCAATAATACCGGAGCACTTGCCGACCTGAATGCTTTAAGAGCTCGCAGAGGTTTGGCGGCTTTACCTTCAACCTTAACAGGTACTGATCTCTTTAACAGGATCATGGACGAAAGACGCGTTGAATTTGCGTTAGAAGGCCACAGATGGTTCGACTTGAAGAGAAATGGAATGACCATTACTAAAGGTGCCGGATTTACTGCTCTTCCTTACACAGATTACAGAATTCTTGCTCCACTTCCGCAGGCAGAATTGTTATTAAACAATAAACTAGTTAATAATCCAGAGTATAAATAATCCTTAAAGAGATGAGAAAATTATATAAATTATTGGCAATTGTTTTGGCCTCTGTAGCTTTAACCTCCTGTTTCAAGGATCCGGGTACCGATATTCTTTGGAATGGTTTAGAGGTTGAAATCAACGAAGCAAATTTGCCAGGTGGTGTTCAAGCTGCGTTTACCAAAACCAGCAGTACACAAGAAGACACCTACGAGATTCAAATCAATTTGGTTGGAAAACCTCAAACTTTCCCTGTCGTAGTTAATTTTGATGCAGATGCAACATCTACAGCGATTGCGGGAACCCACTATTTATTGCCTGCTAAATCGGTAACCATTCCGGCTGGTCAAAATGTGGTGAAAGTTCCGATCAAAGTTTTAACCGGTAACCTTCCAGTTGAAACCAACGCACAAGTAACAGCTAGCCCAAATATTCAGGTTTTGTTACTGGCCATCACCTCGGCCGACCGTGCCAACCCAAGCGTGAACTACAGCAAACTGAGAATCAGACTCAGAGCCAGATAGTCATCCGCTTGATGAATACCAAAAAGGTGGAGGCCCATGGCCTCCACCTTTTTTTATACTATTTACTCGAGAAAAAGATCAAATAGGTTTTTGGATCTTTATTTAATTAGAATGAGAACATTGCCCTACTCTCCGGATTATCCAGTTTGGTGCTCTTCCGCTCCCCGCCTACACTCACATGTAGCATATTAATTTGTTCGGCATGCTCAGCGAACAATAAGTCGTTCATAATGTTTATTTTTTTGGCCGATTTCACATTCTTAGCCTCAAAATAACACCAGGTGGCCTCACTCTCCTGTTCGTAGCCAATAAACTGTATAGCAACCGCCTTCCCATTCACATTAATTTGCAGGTGTTGAGCAATATATTTCGCAATCAGCCTTTCCAGCTCCCCTTTATCTTTAGGCTTCAGCACATCAATTTTACTGCTGCTCAATTTATTCAGAGCCAGTTCCAGGTCATCCGAAAAAACTCGGCAGCTGATCTCCATCGATTGGGTTTTCGCATGATGCTTGATCTCTGTAACACTAACATAATAAGGATGCAGCAGCGCAACTAAAAAACTGAAAATTTGTAAGACCATAAATCGGAGATAATTTTTGACTTTGCAGTCTAAAACTTAATTTAAAGCCAAATTACTAAAAAAAGCCCATGCAAGATTTTGCCTTGTATTTTCAGATCGGCAGAGCCCATATCCTCGATTGGCAAGCCTACGATCACCTCCTCTTTCTCTTGGCCCTGTGTGCAAGCTATTTACTTAGCGATTGGAAAAAGGTCTTGCTCCTCATCACCGCCTTTACCATCGGGCACAGCATCACTTTGGCACTCAGCGTCATTAATTGGATACATTTTCCATCTGCTTGGATCGAGTTGCTCATTCCGCTCAGTATTGCCTTTACCGCAGTCTTCAATTTGATGGACCGTTCCACCCAAAAATGGCAGGGCCTCAGTAGCTACCTCATTACCCTTTTCTTCGGTTTAATCCACGGATTAGGCTTCTCCAATTACCTGAAAAGCCTCTTAGGATCCGAAATCTCCATCCTCCAACCCCTATTAGCCTTCAATCTTGGTTTAGAGTTTGGGCAAATAATAATTGTTATAACTATATTAGCTCTTGCGCAACTATTGGTAAGTCAGCTCAAGCTTCCACAAAAAACCTGGATCCTTTTGCTTTCCATCCTGAGTGTTGGCCTGGCCACCAAAATGATTATCGAACGTTTTCCGGCCATTTTATAAATGAATAAATACTAAAATGATGAATAAACTAATTCGAATTGCCTGCAGCCTCCTGCTCATCAGCAGCACCTTGCTTGCACAAAATGAAAACAATCCGGGCGCTAACCACGGAAACAAGTTTGAGCAATTGGGTACCATGCTACAAACCCCCAACATGTACCGCTCTGCATCTGGAGCACCTGGTCCAAAATATTGGCAACAAAGAGCCGATTATGAGATCAATGTAGAACTCGACGATGCCAAACAACGCATCATTGGCTCAGAAATGGTTACTTATTACAACAACTCGCCCGATCCCCTTACCTACCTCTGGTTACAATTGGATGAAAACGAACACCATCCAAAATCAGATAAACAAGTGATCGAAGCCAGCAGCATGCGGGAGCGCATGTCTTTGCAAGAATTACAAAGAATCATGGGTCATCAGGAAGATTTGGGTGTAAAAATTGCCAAAGTAAACGATGCCAATGGCAATCCATTACGCTATACCATCAACCAAACCATGATGCGAATAGAATTGCCCAGAACCCTGCAACCTGGAGAAAAATTTAAATTCAAAATAGATTGGTCCTATAACATTTCAGACCGCATGACCCGTGCTGGCCGCGGTGGCTATGAATACTTTGCAGAAGATGGCAACTATTTATACACCACCACCCAATGGTATCCACGCATGGCGGTGTATTCAGATTTCCAGGGATGGCAAAACAAGCAGTTCATCGGTGCAGGAGAATTTGCCCTCACCTTTGGCGATTTTAAGGTAAACATCACCGCACCTTCCGATCACATCATCGGTGCCACCGGCGAATGCCAAAACTATGCCCAAGTACTGAGCCCCACACAATATCGCCGCTGGCAACAAGCACAAAGTGCCAATGCACCCATCGAAGTAGTCACCTTAGACGAAGCTCAAAAAGCGATGAAGAGCAAGTCGAAAAGCAAAAAAACCTGGACCTACTTTGCAGAAAATGTACGCGATTTTGCATTCGTGGCTTCACGCCGTTTAGTTTGGGATGCCATGGCAACCAATGTAGAAGGCAAAAAGGTAATGGCCATGTCGTATTATGGCCCCGAAGCCTACCCGCTCTACAATAAATACTCTACCAAAGTAGTGGCACATACCGTTAAAACCTACTCAAAATATAGCATCCCTTATCCTTATCCGGTAGCCATCTCAGTGGAGGCCGCCAACGGTATGGAGTACCCGATGATTTGCTTCAACTATGGCCGTGCAGAGAAAGACGGTACCTATTCTGAAGCCATTAAATACGGCATGATTGGTGTAATCATCCACGAAGTAGGACACAACTTTTTCCCGATGATCGTGAACTCCGATGAGCGCCAATGGACCTGGATGGACGAAGGACTAAACACTTTCTTACAATACCTCACCGAGCAAGAATGGGATAACAAATATCCTTCTAGCCGTGGGCCTGCACATAAAATTGTTGACTACATGAAGCTGCCTAAAAATGAATTGGAACCCATCATGACCAATTCAGAGAATATCATCCGCTTTGGGCCTAACGCTTATGCCAAACCAGCTACCGCCTTGAATATTTTAAGAGAAACGGTAATGGGTCGCGATCTGTTCGACTATGCTTTCAAAGAATATGCCCGCCGCTGGGCTTTCCGCCACCCCACACCAGCCGACTTTTTCCGTACCATGGAAGATGCATCAGCCGTAGACCTCGATTGGTTTTGGAGAGGATGGTTCTACAATACCGATCCGGTGGATATCTCTTTGAACGACGTGCGTTACTATCGCATGAACACCAAAAACCCGGCCATCGAAAATGAATTCGATAAGAAAAAATTTGAAGACGATGCCTACAGCATTGGCCGCCAAAGAAATCGCGATGCCGGCCTTCGTTTTGCCGTTGAAGCAGATACTTCCCTTTTAGATTTTTACAATAAATGGGATCGTTTTGCAGTTACCCCGGCTTCAAAATCTGCTTTCGATAAGTTTTATGCCTCTCTAAGCCCCGTAGAAAAAAGCTTCTACGACAAGAAGAAACATTTCTACGAATTAGATTTCGAAAACAAAGGCGGATTGGTGATGCCGCTCATCATTGAGTGGACTTTTGCCGATGGCACCAAAGAAACAGACCGCATTCCGGCTTATATCTGGCGTAAAAATGAACAAAAGATCACCAAGGTTTTTGCAAAAGATAAAGAAGTAGCGAATGTGCACTTAGACCCTTATCGCGAAACCGCCGATATCGACGAACAAAACAATGCATGGCCACGTAGAACCATGCCTTCCCGCTTCGAGCTCTTCAGACAGCAACAAGGGATCAGAGGCGCCTCCTCAGGAAGCAACCCAATGCAGGAAGCCAATAAGAAAAACTAAGGCCCTGGCCCGAGTAAAGCCTCTCCGATTTTTCGGGGAGGCTTTTTTTATTACCCAACCCAGCCTGTTACCAAACAATCCCAATTATTGGTACGCTATTTAACAGCCCATGTTCGCATATTCGCACAAAATGTTCGCTACTTAAAATACCGAAGACGCACATTCACCAATTGAATGCGCACCATGACATGACTAAAGCGATACATAGCAAGCATAGTTCGAAATAGAGAAGGAGAAGTTGGCACTATAGCAGGTGTAGTTTGCTATATGAAATAGTAAATTGGCGCATTCGCACCAACAGAACGCTACTTAGCACTTAAAGAACATGATTTAACAATCTAAGTACGATCATCGAAAGCAAAAGGTCGAAATCAGTACAAAACTGAACTACAATTGTATAGGTCAGTTTGGTTTTTGAAATGGTAGGTTCAGAAGATAGCCTGTTCGGTACTAATACTTGCAGTATAGATTGTACAAAGCATCGATGGCCTCGGCAGTCCAGTCCGCATTTTCTTCTTTACCCAGAAAATGACGTTTAAATGCCCTGATGGCAGCCGGAAGGTCTTTGGTATCGTAGCCAATCACCCGCAGGGCTTGGATAGGATTAAAATCGGCAGGAGCGCTTTCCACAATTAAAGTATCGGGCATGAGTCCAAAACCACGCTCAGCCAGTTTTCTCCAGGGAAACAATACCTGCGGATCCACTTTGCGGGAAGGTGCAATATCAGCATGGGCAATAAAATTGGCGGCAGGAATGTTGTAAGTCATTTTCAATTGCCCCAATAAGGCCAACAAGCCTGCTATCTGCTCCTCAGTAAATGGATCGAGGCCATTATTATCTATTTCTATACCAATAGACACCGAATTGATGTCTGTAATGTTGCCCCATTTGGATACCCCGCCGTGCCAGGCCCTCAGGTAGTCGTTCAATAGCTGGTAGATCTTTCCATCTTTCCCTACCAGGTAATGCGCACTTACCTGCGATTTTTCGGTAGTGAAAGTTTTGAGCGTTTGCTCCACACTTTGCTGTGCCGTGTGGTGGATGATCACATAATTGGGTTTACGTAAGTTAAAATTCACTGTTCCCACCCATGCCGATGGAATAGCCCTGCCCGAAGAATCGGTAAAACTTTGAACCGTTTGGCTTCTGAGTGTTTGTGCAAATACCCGGGCTTGTTTTCGGTAGCTCCGCTGGCTTAGTGCATAAGGATGACTTGCACAGGCACTAAAGCCCAGCATCAAGATCAAACTATAGCAGAGGTAACGCATGTTTATGATTGAAAGGCTTTGAGCGCTTTCTCTATTCTATTGATGGTTTCATCCTTGCCAATTAAAGCAGCAATGTCAAAAACAGCCGGCCCGAATTTACCGCCCACCAACATCACCCGGAAGGGTAACATCAGTTCTCCTACTTTCATGCCTGCAGTTTCGGCAGCGGCTTTGAAGCGGGCTTCTAAATCAGGCGATTCCCAACTGGATAAATCCTTAAACCCTTGCATCATGCTTGCATAAAATGCTGCTTTTTCTACGGTCCATTTAGGTTTTACCGCCTCTAAGTCATAACCCTCCGGCGCCTGAAAGAAGAAAGATGCCTGCTCCCAGAAATCTTTCAGCAGTACGAGGCGATCTTTTACCAAATCAATCACCCGGCTCAAATAAACAGTATCTTCCAGTTCAATGCCTTGTTGTTTCATTTGCCCAATGATCAAGTCTTGCAGCCTTGCTGGTGCTACCTTTTTGATCCACTCTGCATTGAACCATTTTGCTTTTTCAAAGTCAAACTTGGCACCCGCATGGCTCACTCGTTCCATTGAGAATTGATCGATGAGTTCGGCTAAGCTAAATATTTCTTGCTCCGTGCCATTATTCCAGCCCAATAGGGCCAGCAGGTTTAAGAAAGCTTCGGGCAAAAAGCCTAATTCGCGAAAGCCCGGGGTAAAATCTCCTGTTTTCTGATCGAGCCAGTTCATGGCAAACACCGGGAAACCCAGTCGGTCGCCATCCCGTTTGCTCAATTTGCCATGCCCGTCTGGTTTAAGAATGAGGGGTAAATGTGCCCATTGCGGCATGGCTGCCTCCCAACCTAAATATTTCCATAACAACAAATGAACCGGAGCCGAGGGTAACCATTCCTCCCCACGAAATGCATGGCTGATATCCATCAGGTAATCATCCACCACCACGGCTAAATGATAAGTTGGCATCCCATCGGCTTTCAACAGCACCTTGTCATCCACCAAATTGGTATCAAAACTCACCTCTCCGCGTATCATGTCTGTAAAAGTGACCGTTTCATCTTGTGGCATCTTGATTCTGATTACGTAAGGCTCGCCATTCGCAATCAATTGCTGCACTTCCGTTTCGCTCAGTGAAAGCGAATTGCGCATTTGGTTTCTGTAAGTATGTCCGTATTGAAAATTAGGGATCTCCTTGCGGCATTTATCCAATTCTTCGGCAGTATCAAAGGCATAATAGGCATGGCCCGCTTGTACCAGCTGCTCAGCATAAGGGCGGTAACGCTCTTTTCGTTCACTCTGACGATAGGGTGAAAAAGGGCCGCCTACATGAGGGCCTTCATCGGCTATTAAGCCACACCATTCCAGGCAATCGATGATGTATTGTTCCGCACCCTCTACATAGCGGGTTTGGTCGGTATCTTCAATTCTTAAAATAAATTGTCCGCCATGTTTTTTGGCAAACAAATAATTGAATAAAACGGTGCGCACACCACCTAAATGTAAACCACCGGTGGGGCTTGGGGCAAATCTTACTCTTACTTTGGCTGGATGTTGCATAGCCTACAAAGATAGAATTTTAGCCAGGGATGTAACATTTTCAATAACGAATTCGATTTGTAGTTCAAGCATTCGCTACTTGTTCCAATACTTATTAAATTGCTTTGACATTAGCAGATCCAAATGAAAAAAATCGCTTTCCTAATCATCTTTCTTTCAGGCCTCAGCCTGCAGGCGCAGCAACTAGCGCCACTCAGTGTCGAAAAAATTATGCGTGACCCGAAATGGATGGGTGTGTCGCCGGCTAATGTGCAGTGGAGCCCAGACAGCCGTCAGGTATATTTCACCTGGAATCCGGAGTCGAAAGAAAAAGATCAGCTCTTTTCGGTTGCCCCTTCGCAAAATAAAGCCCAATTGGTGGAAATTAAGGAGCAGCAGCTACTCAACAGGGCAAATTTAACCTTCAATAAAAGCCGTACGAAAGCCTTATTTGAGCGCAATGGCGATTTATTTTTATTAGACATGGCCAGTGGCAAAGAACAGGTTTTGGTAAACACCCTGGAGCGGGAAAGCGCTGCGATGTTTAGTGCCGATGAACGTAAAGTGATTTTTCAGCGGGCAGAAAATTTATACAGTCTGTCCTTGTCTGATGGGAAACTGATGCAGCTGAGCAACTTTTCGAGAAATAGAAAAAGACCTGAGCCGGTGCTCAGCAAACAAGATCAGTGGTTAAAATCAGACCAGCTTCAATCGTTCGAATTTATTCGCAAAGAAACCGCACAGCAAAAAGCCGATGCGGCCGAAAGGAAATTGAACGAAGCAAAGCGCCCCAAAGAGTTTTTGCTCGATGAGCGCAGTCAGGTGAACAACCTTCGTTTAAGCCCCAATGAACAATACCTCACTTTCCGCGTTATCCGCAGCGCAGAGGGTAATCAAAATACGGTGGTGCCCAATTACATCACGGCATCGGGTTATACCGAAGATATTGCCAGCCGCACCAAGGTAGGCAATGCCCTGCCTACCTCGCAGTCTTACATTTACGAACTGAAGCGGGACAGCATTTATCCCATATCCACCAAAGAAATACCTGGCATTAAAGACCTGCCAGATTATGTAAAAGATTACCCCAAGCAATTGGAGGAACGCAGCAAGAAAAACGAAGACCGTAAAGTGACCATCAATGGTCCGTTTTGGAATGAAGATGGCAGCCAGGCGGTGGTGAGTATTTACTCTGCCGACAATAAAGACCGCTGGATCATGAAACTGAATCCTGAAAATGGACAACTCAGTTTATTAGACCGCCAGCGTGACGAAGCATGGATTGCCGGACCCGGCATTGGCGCCGCTTTTGGAGGTGGAAATACTGGCTGGATAGATTTGCAAACTTTTTATTTCCAGAGTGAAGCTTCGGGCTATTCGCATTTGTATTCGGTAAATGTAAACAGCGGTCAAAAAAAGCAGCTCACTTCGGGCAAATGGGAAGTGCAAAGCCTGCGTTTATCGAATGATAAAAAATCATTTTATTTCACTGCCAACAAAGAACATCCCGGTATCACTCACTTTTATCGAATTCCGGTGGGCGGCGGTCAGCCGGTATCATTAACCGGCATGAAGGGCTTAAATGAGATCAGCATGTCTCCAGATGAAAAATGGCTGGCCATTCGCCATTCATACAGTAATCAACCTTGGGAACTTTACATTCAGGAAAATAAACCCGCGGCCAAGGCAGCAAAAATTACGCAATCTACCTCAGCGGAGTTTAATTCTTACGCTTGGAGAGCACCAGAAGTTATTAATTATGCCAACCGCTATGGTGATCCGGTTTACGCCCGATTGTATCAACCAGCCAAACCTCATCCAGACCGACCGGCCGTTGTGTTTGTGCATGGTGCCGGTTATCTGCAAAATGTACATTATGGTTGGAGCACCTATTTCCGCGAATACATGTTCCATAATTTACTGGCCGATGCAGGTTATACGGTCTTAGATATTGATTATACGGCCAGTTCCGGCTACGGTCGCAATCATCGCACTGGGATTTATCGCCACATGGGAGGTAAAGATTTAACTGATCAGGTAGATGGGGTAAAACTCTTAGTAGAAAAATACGGAGTTAACCCAAAGCATGTAGGTGTTTACGGTGGTTCCTATGGCGGTTTCATTACCCTGATGGGCATGTTTACCACGCCCGAAGTTTTCGCTGCCGGTGCAGCACTCCGTTCGGTAACCGATTGGTCTAACTATAACCATGGCTACACTTCTAATATTTTAAATGAACCAGCTAATGATGAGATCGCTTATCGGAGAAGTTCGCCGCTCTATTTTGCCGAAGGCCTCCAAGGCAAATTATTGATGTGCCATGGTATGGTTGATGAGAATGTGCATTTCCAGGACATTGTGGAGCTGACGCAACGTTTAATTGAATTGGGTAAAGATGATTGGGAATTGGCTGTTTATCCGGTGGAAGATCATGGATTTACCGAACCTTCCAGCTGGACAGATGAGTACAAACGTATTTTCCGACTGTTTGAAACCCATTTAAAACCCTCTGGAAAAGAATTGAAACCATAAAAAAGTCCCGCTGTACAGCGGGACTTTCAACCTAAACCTTATCACAATTGAACCGTTTTACATGTTCATAGATATAAACCCATGGGATGGAAAAAGGTTTAAAAAATTTTGAAAACTTATTAGGATAAGCGGTTTCGAATCAGTTTGTCTAAAAATAGGAGACCTAGTATTGCATCTGCAAATAAGAAAGCATATAGAAGTGGTTTATTTAGTCGGGTATCCCAATTCAACTCGGGCATTTCGAAGCTGACAGCGGATGAAGTCCAGTCCAGCTGGATGAACAGTGCCACTAAAAGTGAAAGTATAGCGACAATGAAAAATCCGGCTATGCCGCGGATAATTCGTTGATCAACCATGGGGAAGCGCCCAGGAATTGGTAAGGTTTCAATTTCACGCATCACGTTTCGTTCAAAAGCCATAGAGGGTTCTTCGAGCGCCACTGACGATAGGTCAGAATGCAGGCGTTTGATTTCATCATAAACCTTCCTGTATGCAGATTGGGTTTTTATGAGTGCTACCAACTCTTCTTGTTCTTTTGGAGATGCAAGTCCTGAAACCAAATCCCAAATTTTTTCTTCAATGCTTTTCATATCAATTCTTTTACTTCATCATTTAACAAGTTCTCAAGTTGTACTTTTAATCGTTGCCTGGCCCGATGCAACTTCACCTTCACTGTATCTGGATTCATTTGTAAGGATTGCCCTATTTCTTCCAACGACTGCTCACCTTGATAAAAAAGCGTAATAATGGCAGCATCATCAGGGAGCAATTGTGCTATAGCGTGCTGTAAATACTGGTATTTAGATTGTTTTTCTACGCGTTCTCCTGTATTATTTGAACTATAGCTTTCCAACTGAAGTTGGCTTGCCTCATCGTCTATAGAATTGGTAGGCAAGCGATTCTTTCGTAAAAAGGTCATGGATGTATTGAATACAATCCGGTAGAGCCATGTGCTGAATTTAGATTGTTGCTGAAAACTGCTCAGCGACCGATAAGCTTTCACAAAACAATCTTGCGCCACCTCTTCGGCATCTTCACGGTTTTTAACCATTTTCAGAGCCAATGTAAACACATAGCGCTGATGTAATTTAATCAGTTCGGCAAAAGCACCGTGATTTCCACCTAGAGCTTCGGCAATTAATACAGATTCAGGTGCTTTGGTTTGCATCTAACTATCTGACACGTTTCACTGCGATTAGGTTACACTATTTTTAATAAATTACGAATTATCTTTCTATCTGTAACCTCGATCTAGTTCAAGTGGTCATAGTTTACAAATTGATTATTTAAAACTAAAATAAAATCAGAAATGGAAACCCTAATTCCCATCCTCATCAGCCTAGGCGCTTTCGCAATGGTATTCGGATTGCGCTATTTAGCTAATAAAGAAAATATGGCCATGATCCAACAAGGCATGGATCCAAAATTAAACCGTCCGCAATCCGCACCATATCGCAACCTCAAATGGGGTTTGCTATTTATTGGTGCAGGAATTGGTTTGTTTCTTGCCTATTATTTAGATTATACTGTTTTTGCCGATAACGCAAAAGGGAATCATGGTGCTAATGTTCCTGTTTATTTCGCACTCATCGGTATTTTTGGGGGGTTAGGTTTGTTCGTTTCTTATCTCATTGAGAAGAAAGAAACATTGAATAAGTAAAACTTAACTAACACAACTTATACAGCCTTGGGTATTTTACCTAAGGCTTTTTTAATTACTCTTCCACTCAAAAGATTTGATCATCACATCTAAATCTTTTTTAATGAATTGCAGTACCGGTTGAATGGAATCCATTTGTGGTGATTCATTAAAATACAAGGCCCCGCGTAAATAGTTTTTGCTGCTATCTGTGAGGAAAAATTGAACAGAAGAAGCCGTATTCCCTTCAATGGTATAATAAATGCCGTACACTTTTCTGTCCGGATAATGGATGATGGCTTCGTCAATGGCGGTTGCTTTAACCGAATGTTTAAAGGCTAAACTCCTGGCATCTTCCATTAACTGATCCAGCTGTTTACTTTCCCTAATCGGGTAATAACTCAAGTACAAGCGAGCGTTGAATTCCTCATAGTCGAGGTTCATCCAACAGGGTTTCGCGTTTTTATCCTCAGCCGGATGGATTTTGGCATAAGTTGGATAATCAAAACGATAGGGGCACTCGGCTTGGTAAGTTTGGTATTTTTTTTCCGGGAACTCAATCCGAAAGTAAGCTCGCGGTTTGGGGGTATAATTGCCGCCGCAGGAGAGCAGAAAGCCCGAAATAAAAAATGAAAAAAGCAGTGAGAAAATCCTCATGTTTTAGCTATTCCATATTTCCCAGGCCTTTTCTGCCTGAATATGCAGCATTTCGAGCCCATTTTTAATTTCAGCACCCTGTGCTTTGGCTCTTTTAAGGAACTCGCTTTCGGTTGGGTTATAAACCAGATCGTAGGCCAAATGCTTTTGCGTAAAAAACTCGTATGGAATAGCAGCACAAGTCTCCGTTTCGGGGAAGGTACCGAGCGGGGTAGTGTTAATGATGAGCAGGTGCTCGGCCATTATATCGGCGTTAAGCTCCTGATAGGCTACTTGTTTATTCCTGGCTCTTCTGGAAACAATGTAATACTCAATGCCCAACTTCCTCAGTACATAGGCCACCGCTCTGGAGGCCCCGCCATCACCCAATATCAATGCTTTTTGATGATGACGTTTGAGTAAAGGTTTGAGCGATTGTTCAAATCCGTAGGCATCGGTATTGTAACCTTCCAATCGGACTTTCATGGAGGAAAGCTCACCGCTGAAAAATGAAGCTACCGGTCTGTTATTGATAATTTTGATACAGTTAACGGCATCAATTTCACGTGCGGCCTCATCCAACTTATCCATGTAATAAATTACCCCAATTTTATGCGGATGTGTTACATTCAAGCCACATAAATCGGGGTTATTTTTAATGATATCGGATAAGTCGCTGATATTTTGAATGGGGAAAGCCTGATACTCACAGTCCTCTAAGCGCTCTTTTCTAAACTTCTCTTTAAAATAATCGAGGGAAAAAGAGTGAGCCAAAGGATAGCCAATGATGCCGTATTTCTTCATATCAGAAAAACCTTTCTAAATTATTTTTGATTTAAGAAATGATTGAAGGTATCGCCTCTTAAACCCAAACGGATGGTCTCCAATGGGATTACTTCTGCAGGGGCGATATTCCCCAAGTTTACATTGGTGCCTAATAATTTAATGAACCAAACCTGTTGTGCTTTGATGGGTGCTTCCCAAATGATGCTTTCTTCAGGAATTTGAGTCAAGATCTCGTCCACCAAACCTTCTCTCACCTCTCCTGAGTCGCGATAAATCCCCACGTTTCCGCCTTCTCTGGCTTCGGCAATTACCTTCCAGGATCCGGCTTCCATTTCTGCTTTCATCAGGGCGATCCATTTATAAGGTGCAAATATTTTTGCCGCATCTTTTGAGCCTACTTCCGAGATCACTGTTACTTGTTCGCTCAACTTGCGGATGTATTCGCATTTCTGATCATGTTCAATTTCTATCGATCCGTCTGATACCTCCGCATATTCCATTCCGTATTTATCCAGAATTTTTCGGTAATCATCAAACTGGTTACGAATGGCAAATGCCTCAAACAAGGTGCCGCCAAAATAAACCGGAATGCCCGCATCTTTATAAACCTGCAGCTTTTTTTCCAGATTTGGGGTCACAAAACTGGTAGCCCAGCCTAATTTTACAATATCGGTATGACTGCCCGAAACCTCCAGGAAGTCCTCAATTTCACGAATGCTCAAGCCCTTATCCATCACCATGGTTAATCCTTTGCTTCTTGGTTTTTGGCTGCGTTCGGGAAGGTTATTTAAAGAATAATTCATGCTGCAAATGTCTCAAAAAAAACGAAAAAAGGAAGACTTCAAATAATGAGGGGAAATTAACGTGTATATCGGTTGATAATATCTATGATGATCTTGTTTTCTTGTAGCTGTGGCAAGTATTCGAAAAGGATGTAATGCTTATCAGGGTCGCAGTTGAGCGCTAATTCCAGAAAGCGAATCGCCTCATTGTATTGGCCATCAGCAAAAAGATAAGCCACCATTCGGTAGTAGAGTTCGGCCGCATCCGGATTGGTCTTGATGCCTTCGGCAATGATCTCAATCGCTTCTGTCAGTTTTTGTTGTTCAAACATGATGGATGAATAGTCGAGCCAGGCATCCACATCTATCGGATTGAGCTCCACTACCTTTTCATAAGCTTGCTCCGATTCTTCGAGTTGTTTCAGTTTATAATTGGCATCGGCAATGGCAAACCAGAAATCCGGGTTCTTCTGATCCAGCTCCAAAGCCTTCTTGTAAAAATGCAAGGATTCAAAGTAACGCTCTTCAAAGTCGAGGGTAACGCCAATCCCAAACCAGGCATCAGCCTGCTCAGGGTCCATTTTAACCGCTTTTTTATAATATTTCCTGGCCTCGTCCATTTGCTCCAACTTTTCATAACACTCTCCAATGGCACAATAGGTATCGGCACTGGGGGGTTCATATTCGAAGGTCTGTTTGTAAACTTCGATGGCATCGAGGTAACGGTCTAAATGTACCAGCGAATTGCCTTTGTTGAAATATGCGGAAGCAAAATTTTCTTTGATGAGGATGGCATAATCGTAGGCATCGATGGCTTTTTCGTAGAAATTGAGTTTGTTAAAAGCATTCCCTAAATTATACCAGGCTGCATACGAATAGGGCTCGGTATCGATGTATTGCTGATAGAAGGCAATACTTTCTTCCTGTTTATCCAGCACATCGTAACAAAAAGCCAGTTCATACAGGGCCTCCTGGTTCTCCATGTTGTTTTCCAGGCAAAGCTTCAGGTATTTAACGGCCGATTCGTAATCAGACATGTTTTGGTAAACATAGGCCATGTGCAGCAAAATCTCATCCCTGCTTTCTGACATCCGCAGCGCTTTTTCATAGTTCTCCAGCGCTTCTGTGTGTCGCTCTAAACCTTCGAAAATATTGCCTCTTAAGGTATAAATATCGGGCTCCGAGGGTTCTAGACTTTCTGCTTTATCTAATGACTTAAAGGCCAACTCCAAACGGTTGGTAACCAAGAATAACTGGGCCTGTTTAATTAAAAATACCGCAGCAAAGGGATGCTGACTCAGGGCATAATCTACCACCTGCAATGCTTTTACCGGATCGCTTTTTTCCAAGTAGTAATCGATGATGTTTTCAAATGCTTGTGCATCAAAAAAATATTGATCCTGATTCCGGATCATCTCCTCATAACGTTCTACCGAAAATTTTGGATCTTCAGAAAAGTCAAACTCGAAATTCTCTTCCATTGCTCAATAATAAAAATAAGAGACCTTGTTTAATGGCTATCGCCCAAATACCCTGCCAAGCAATTAATGTTTGTTAAATTAATTCAAAAAGCCGGCTTTCTATTCATCAAGTTTTCAACATCTCCACGGCAGTAGTTTGCTAATTAATTCGGCATCCCATCTATTGGCTCAATGGGAAATATTAACTTTGTAAAAACATACGATATGCAAACAGACATCCAACCTATTTTAAAAAACCTGGGTATTGAAGATTTGAATCCATCTTGGAGTACCGGTCAAGTATGGGGTAAGGCCGATCAACAATCAGCTAAATTGAGCCATTCGCCGGTTGACGGAAATGCGATTGCTGCTTTTACACCGGCTACTGCCGATGAGTACCGACAGGTAATTAGCGTAGCGCAAAATGCGTTTACCGAATGGCGACAAGTGCCTGCTCCAAAGCGTGGGGAAGTGGTGCGCCAACTTGGGGAAGAATTACGTAAGCATAAAGCCGATTTAGGAAAATTGGTTTCGTATGAAATGGGAAAAAGCCTGCAGGAAGGATTGGGAGAAGTGCAGGAAATGATCGATATCTGTGATTTTGCGGTGGGCTTGTCTCGCCAATTATATGGTTTGAGCATGCATTCTGAGCGCCCTTCTCACCGCATGTATGAGCAGTGGCATCCCCTGGGTATTGTCGGGATCATCTCAGCCTTTAATTTCCCGGTAGCGGTTTGGAGCTGGAATAGTGCCATTGCCTGGGTTTGTGGAGATGTTTGTGTTTGGAAGCCGAGCTCTAAAACCCCTTTATGCGCCATTGCATGCCAGCATATTATTGCTAAAGTATTTAAAGCGAATGGGGTGCCTGAGGGAGTGAGTTGTTTGGTGTTGGGTAATGCAGCCGGCGATTTAATGAATCAGGATCCTCAAGTTCCATTGGTTTCTTTTACCGGATCCACGAGGGTAGGCCGTATGGTTTCTGCCGCGGTCGCTTCGCGTTTTGGAAAAACGATCCTGGAATTGGGAGGTAACAATGCCATCATCATCAGTGAGCATGCAGATTTAGATATGTCGCTAATTGGTTGTGTGTTTGGCGCCGTGGGTACTGCCGGACAACGTTGTACCAGCACCCGTCGTTTGATCATCCACGAAAGTGTATATGATGCTTTTACTCAAAAATTGGTGAAGGCTTATCAGCAATTGCGCATTGGCAATCCGCTTGATGAAAAGAATCATGTGGGTCCGCTTATTGACCAAGCGGCGGTAGATATTTACCTAGATGCCATCCAGAAATGTAAAGAAGAGGGAGGAGAATTTTTAGTGGAAGGGGGCGTGTTATCTGGTGCTGGCTACGAATCGGGCTGTTATGTAAAACCTTGTATTGCAGCTGTAAAACCTGATTTTAACATTGTTCGCGAAGAAACCTTTGCACCGATTTTATATGTAATGAAGTATCAATCGCTCGAAGAAGCCATTGCTATTCAAAACGGTGTTCCTCAAGGACTTTCTTCGGCCATTATGACTCTTAATTTGCGTGAAGCGGAACATTTCCTTTCTGCCGAAGGTTCTGATTGTGGAATTGCCAATGTGAATATTGGTACTTCTGGAGCTGAAATTGGCGGCGCCTTTGGAGGCGAAAAAGAAACAGGGGGTGGTCGCGAATCTGGATCAGATGCCTGGAAGGCTTATATGCGCAGACAAACCAATACTATTAATTACTCAACAGCATTACCGCTGGCACAAGGCATCAAATTTGATTTATAATCAAACAGCCCATGCTTCATTAGAAACATGGGCTTGTTTTATTTTCAATTTGGGCCCCTTGGGCATTATTTCTCACGCCATGGGTCTGGCTCTGGATCCGGTTCAATCGTAGGATCAACATCTGGTTTAGGTATCGGGTAAAAGGTTCTATCTAACACCATCACATATGGATCTGAGCTGGAGCCATTGTTATATTGTGTAGTCCCTTCTCCCCGGGTTAGTTCTTGTGTGATTTTTGTTTCGACTGTTAACACTTCTTTTTCACAAGAGCTTAACAGCGATGGCCCTGACAGGCCCAACAGCAATAAATAATAGGTTCTTTTTTTCATCGGTTAATTGGTTTAACATTCTACCAATTAAAGTTATGCCATTTAAATACAGAACAATTATTTAAAGTATAAATAAATATAATTATGGATTATTGGGCTCAATTATTTATTAGTAGTTAAAAATTACTAATAATAGCAGATTTTGGATAGCTAAACAGTTGATAAATTAAATGGCTGAGCCTTGAACTAATAATTTGTATCCTCGTCCGTGAACATTGATGATTTCCACATTAGGATCTGCTTTAAGGTATTTTCGCAGTTTGCTTAAAAAAACATCCATGCTTCTGCCATTGAAATAATTGTCATCATGCCAGATGGCTAAAAGCGCTTCTTCTCTAGTCAATACTTCGTTTTGTTTAAGGCAAAGTAAACGGAGCAGTTCTGCTTCTTTGGTACTTAGTTTTTGCTGTTCCTGATGGAACGAAATTAATTGGGCTTGGTAATCAAATTGAAATTTACCAATGTTGAATTGTGTTTGTTTTTCTGCACCATCGCTTTTATCTGAAGAAGCCCTCTTTAACAAGGCATTGATACGTAATAAGAGTTCTTCAATTCGGAAGGGTTTGGTGATGTAATCGTCGCCGCCTAAGCCAAAAGCAATGGTTTTATCTTCGATCATGGTTTTTGCCGTAGCGAAGATGATTGGTACCTGTTCATTAATTTTCCGGATGTCTTTCCCGAGGGAAAAGCCGTCTTTCTTCGGCATCATCACATCTAGTATACAGATGTCGAACTTTTCCTTAGTAAAGGCTAGCAGACCCTCTTCGCCATTGGTACATAATACCACCTCATATTTACCTTTTAGTTGCAGGTAATCTTGCAATAACAGCCCTAAATTGGGATCGTCTTCTACCAAAAGGATTTTTTTCATGCAAGCGGCAAACTGATTTCAAATACCGAACCTTTATCTTTTTCACTTTTCACCTTTATTTGACCTTTGAGCTGTTTAATGATGGTGTTCACGTAACTCAGGCCGAGGCCAAAGCCCTTTACATCGTGCAAATTACCGGTGGGTATTCTGTAAAACTGCTCAAATATTTTTGAAAGTTGGTCACGATTCATGCCAATTCCATTGTCTTTGACTCTAATGATCAGGTTTGAACCCGAATTCAGTGTACTCAGTTCAATTTCTGGATGCGTGCTGCTGTATTTGAGGGCATTGTCTAACAGGTTGAACAGAACGTTGGATAAATGCAATTCATCACCTAAAATCAAGTCATTTTTAGCGTCGAGCATCAGTTTGATTTCAGCCCCGTACTTCTGAAACTGCAAGCTCATGCTATCAGCTACGGCAGACATTAAATCATGAACTGGGATTTCTTTTTGCTCGAGTTTGAGGTTTTCTTTTTCAATACGGGCAATATTCAATACCCTTTCTATGTGGTTACCTAAACGGATATTTTCATCGTAAATGATATTAGCTAACCTATCCATCCTGCTTTCATCTTTTCTTACTTCCGAATCTTTTAAAGCTTCGCTGGCAATCATAATGGTAGCCACCGGAGTTTTAAACTCATGGGTCATGTTATTGATGAAATCGGTTTTCATTTCCGAAATCTTTTTCTGCTGGAGGATCATTTGCAACGTATAGCCAAAAGCAAATAGCAAAACCAACAACAGGCCTCCGGATAAACCAAGGATCAGGCTCATGTTGGAAAGGATGTATTTGTTCTTATCGGGAAAACTGATCATTAACCAACCGGCTTCACGGAGCATTTCTTTGGGGAAAAGTTGTACCCTGTAGGTATTTGCCCCCTCAAATACTGCTGAATTACTGGCGTTTCTGAAAATCACCGAATCTGCATTGCCCGTTTTAACCAGATAGGAAAAATCACTTTCAATGCCTTTGTTGTTGAATTCGGTTTTTAAAAGGGAATCGAGCAGCTGGGGCTGTATCCTTTTTTTCAGGGGCACTGCACGTTGGTTGAGTTCTTGCGCCAAATCCTGTATCAGCTCTTTCTTTTGTTCTTGTGCAGAATCAAGGAGTTGTTTAACAAACTTGATCTGATATTTCTCCTTCTCCTCCTTTAATTCCTCCGTTGTAATATTTTTTAAGTCGGGCCGAGCAAGGGTAATTAGACGTGGCCCTGTTTGCGGATCGAATACCACATATTTTTTAACGGAATCTGTTTTACTGTTTTTAACCTTCTTGGTGTTTTGTTGATAGGCCTGAGGCACAGCTCTGGTAAGCGTTTGTTGATGTAAACGACCAAAGGCATCTTCATATTGAAAAACTTCCACCTGCAAATTAGGACTGATTTCGGGGAAATAAGCCTCTTCGTCATTTCCTTCATAGGCCAATACCAAAGGATATTTAGAACGAATCAAGCTATCCCGAACATTGAAAAGGCTGTCTGCTTTGCTTTGTTGTAGCTTTAAAAATTCAGCATAATTAACTTTTTGCTTTTGCTGCTTTGTTTGTACAAGTAGATAAGATGCTCTTTTTTCTTGTAGCTGCCGATTCACCTTTTGGGTATCAACTGCCTTGTTGAGCAAAAAGTTGAAAGCATCTTGTTTTTCGAGTTTTTGAACCACATTGTTTAAAGACTCGTTCACACTTTGATCAAAAAGTTGAGATTTGAGCTGGTAAGATTGGCGGATAAAGTACCATTGAACGGCCAATACGCCCAATAAAGCGAATGACATCAAGCCGATAATCAATAAGATACTTTTCTTTTTCATGCTCTACAAAATTATTCAAAGCCCTTGGCTGACAACATCTTTTAACAATTTTTAACAAAGCCTTAACAAAATACCATTTGCACTTGGCATAGCTTTGATCATCTTAAAAATTAAACACATGAAAAAGTATTTACAAAGTCCATCTGCCTTTATCCTATCCTTGGTAGTGGTAGTGATCCTTGGAGCACAACCCACTAAATCATTGGCACAAGAAAAAAAGCGGGTATCCAAATCTATCATTATTAAGAATGGTGACACCATTATTAACGGCCAAAACCTCAAAGATGTAAGCAGATCTGAGAGAAAAAAACTGATGAAAGAATTAGAAGAAATTCGTTTAGGCCCATTGAATCATGAACTTCCCCATCCGCCTGAGCCTCCTGCAGAGTCGCAGGTAATCATTCGCAAGAAAAAAGACGGCGAACCCGAGCAAATCATCGTTAAAAAATTAAATGCGCCTAAAGTGATGATATGGAAAGATGATGAAATTTCATCTTCAGGTATTCATAAAGAAGTTGACAGTATTTTTATTCGCCTGGATTCAAGCCAATTTAAAAATCAGTTTTTAATGATTGATGGTTTAGATAGCAACCTAAAGGTTTTGAGCGATCTAAAGGTCTTGAACGATGGGGCTACCTTCGAAATGTTCTCAAATACGCCCGATGGAGCCAAAGCAATTCGCATGCCCATGATGAAAAACATGCGCTTCAATAGCGAGTATGGCAACGAAAAAAATTCGCAAGTTTTTTCTTATTCGAATACCGATAAGGATGGTATCAGCAATCGTTTAGATATTCGACTGACGGAAGCTGCAAAAGAGTCTGTTGTCAAAATCACTGGTTCAGAAAAGGCTAATACCGGCTTAATCGTGGATGATTTGAATATTTTCCCCAGCTTTTCTACCGGTAAAATTAATGTCGTTTTCAGCTTGAAATCTAAAGGTGCCCTGGAGGTAAAAATTCTGGACAATAACTTCCAATCTGTTTTTTCAGATAAGCAGCCCAATTTTAACGAGAGCTACTACAAGTCATTTGCTCTACCTAAAAATGGGATCTATTACCTGGTGTTGAACCAAGCAGGCAATTGGTGGGTAAAGAAAATGATTAAAGAATAATAATTTGGTTTGTAACGAAAAAAGCCCCTCGATGTTTATCAGGGGCTTTTTTACTTTATAATTGGTTTGGTTTAGAAAGGCAAATCGCTGTCTTCTTCGCCCGGTGCGGCAGCTATATCAACCTGTGGGGCGTATGCAGGGCTAGCAGGAGCCGACTCGGCACCTCCTAAAATATTTAATCTCCAAACCGAAAGGGTATTGAAGTATTGCGTCTTTCCATTTTTATCGGTCCATGGGCGACCTCTCAAATTAAAAAAAACTTCTACTTGATCGCCTACCTTCACTTGATCAAACAAATTTACTTTGTCTTGAATGGCTTCCATTTTAATAAACTCCGGGTAAGTCGGATTTTCGGCATATTCAACAACGATCTCTCTTTTTTTAAACTTCTCACTCACTGTAATCACCTCTCCAACCTCATGTACTTTTCCTTTGATATCCATGATTTACTATTTTATAATCTAACTAAACTCAAATCTCCATATTTTAATTGATTAACTTCGCAAAATATCATGCAAGTTTTCCACAACAAGAGCAAAATCATCATCACCTGTAATAAGCGTTTATCGCCTTATTTACAGCAAGAAGTTCAGGCCCTCGGATTTGAAATAGTGCGTTCATTTAGCACCGGAGTTGAACTTTTTGGTACAGTGAACGACTGTATCAAACTCAACCTGAATCTGCGATGCGCCAGTCAGATTTTATATTCGCTAAAAGCATTTATCGCCGAAAATCCGGCTCGTTTGTATAAAGAATTATTGGAAATGGAATGGGAAGAGCTGATCGATTTTTCTGCTTATTTTTCCGTTACTTCCAACGTAGATAATCAATTTATCACCACGCCTTTGTTTGCGAATTTAAAAGTGAAAGACGCCATTGTCGATCGTATAAAAGACAAAAAAGGCATTCGCCCCAATACTGGCTCTGAGTTAAATAAAGCGGTTGTTCATTTATACTGGAAAGACGACCAGGCCGAAATTTATCTCGATACTTCGGGCGAAACCCTGGCAAAGCACGGCTACCGCAAACATCCTGGCAAAGCCCCCATGTTAGAAGCTTTGGCTGCTGCCACCGTGATGGCAACCCAATGGGATGCTAAAAGCCCGTTTATTAACCCCATGTGCGGCTCCGGTACTTTGGCCATTGAGGCTGCTTTGTTGGCTACCAACAGAAGTCCGGGTTTATACCGAATGAATTATGGTTTCATGCATGTATTGGGTTATGAAGAAGAAGTATTTTTTGCTGCCCGACGGGAGTTAAAAGATCAGGTTTTGAAAAATGCCGAGTTTAAAATCATTGCAAGTGATATTTCTCCCGATGCCATAGACATTGCCCAAAAAAATGCCAAAACAGCCGGTGTTGATCATTTAATTGAATTCATGGTTTGCGATTTTGCGGACACCCCGGTTCCTGAAGGTGCCGGTGTGCTGATGTTCAATCCGGCCTATGGCGAACGATTGGGTGTTCATACCTTGTTAGAAGCTACCTACAAGCGTATGGGCGATTTTATGAAGCAAAAAGCCAAAGGTTACCGAGGTTACATTTTTACCGGTAATCCCGATCTGGCCAAAAAAATAGGCTTAAAAGCTTCCCGCAGGATTGAATTTTATAACGGGAAACTGGATTGCCGTTTGCTCGAATACGAATTGTACGACGGCACCCGCAGAACCGATCAAGATTTATAAATTTAGTAAAACGCTCATGCTATGAAACTATCCGTTCTTGTTTTCATTAATTCGCTGGCGGTAGCCCTTTCTTTGGCTTTGCTAAATTTTTATTTTCAGCAGAATTGGTTGTACATGTTGGTCACTTTTTCGGGTGCCTTGGTTACGAGTTTCGTGGTGTTTTATTACTTAACCGAGCGTTATGTTTACAGTAAAATCAAGCTGATTTATAAGCTCATCCATAACCTTAAATTAGGGAAAGATCTCAAAGATGCTTTGGGTGAGTACGTCAGTGCCGATCCCATTAATGATGTGGAACAAGAGGTAAAAGAATGGGCTATCAATAAAAAATCGGAGATTGATAGTTTAAAAAAGCAGGAGGAGTTTAGAAGAGAATTTCTAGCCAATATCTCTCACGAGTTTAAAACGCCGTTGTTTGCGATTCAGGGTTATATTGAGGCTCTTCAGGAGGGAGTGGGCGATGAAAATCAAAGTCGGAAATTTTTAGAAAAAGCCGCAAAAAATATTGACCGCCTGAGTTATTTGATTAAAGATTTGGATGCTATTTCTAAATTGGAGAGTGGCGAAATCCCTATCAATTACCAAATCTTCGATCTTACGCAATTGATTCATGAGGTAGTTGATGCCTTGGAGATGAAAGCCCAAAAATACCGCATCAAATTAACTTTTAAGGAGAAATACGACCAATCGGCCAGGGTGTATGCCGATCGTGAAAAAATCAGACAAGTATTGGTTAACCTTATTGATAATTCGCTGAAATACGGTAAATCAGACGGTGAAACTTCCATCAAAATTTTTGAACTACACGATCAATTTTTAGTGGAGGTAACCGATGATGGAGTAGGAATTGAGGAAAAAAACTTATCCCGGATATTCGAGCGCTTTTACCGTACCGATTTTAGTAGATCCCGCGAAATAGGAGGATCTGGACTGGGTTTAGCCATTGTTAAACACATCATAGAAGCACATGCTCAAACCATCACCGTACGAAGTACCGAAAACATTGGTTCCACCTTCGGGTTTACTCTTCAAATGGCCGAAAGAACGATCCCGATTAATTAACATTAACTTAACATTGCTTTATTAGCTTTGATGATTAAACTCTTAAAAACATGTCGTTAAACAGCATTTTTCAATACTTCGTTCCTAAAGACAAAAACTTTTTCCCACTTTTTGAACAATCGAGTTCTAACCTGATTGTGATGGCCGAAGCCTTAAAAAAGGCGGTTAACCTCAAAGATCCTGAAGAGCGCTTGGTTTATTTTAAGGAAATTGAAAGTTTGGAACATGTGGGTGATGAAATTACGCATCAGATTTATCTGGAATTAAGTAAGAATTTCATTACACCTTTCGACAGGGAAGACATTCATCAACTCGCCACTGCCATTGATGATGTAGCCGACTATATTCACGGTTCTGCGAACCGTATGTTACTTTATCAAGTAGATAATATCACGGAACCCATCCAGAAATTGGCCGATCTAATTTTACAAGCTTGTACAGATTTGGATAAAGCCATCCGAGAATTGCGTAATTTAAAAAATATCAGGGCCATTGCCGATTCTTGTGTTCGTATCAACAGCATCGAGAACCAAGCAGATTATGTATTTGACAGGGCGGTTGGTGATTTATTCTCTTATGAAAAAGATGCGGTACAACTCATCAAATACAAAGAGGTATTGTCTGCTTTAGAGACTGCAACCGATATGTGCGAAGATGCAGCTAATGTATTGGAGTCTATTTTAGTTAAACACGCCTAATTCTATTTTCAATGGGCTTAACTTTACTCATTACGGTCATTGTTTTAGCCTTGATATTTGATTATATCAACGGTTTTCATGATGCGGCTAACTCCATTGCAACGGTAGTATCCACCAAAGTACTTACGCCCTTTCAAGCGGTTGCTTGGGCAGCTTTCTTTAACTTTTTAGCCTATTGGATATTCAGTTTGAATGTAGCCGATACGGTGGCTAAAACTGCCAATACCTTAAAAATAGATTTGGTGGTGATTTTGGCCGGTATTTTGGCGGCCATATGCTGGAACCTGATCACTTGGTGGAAAGGAATTCCTTCCAGTTCTTCACATACGCTCATCGGAGGTTTTGCAGGTGCTGCCTTGGCACATGGCGGGATTAGTGTAGTGAACCTTACGGTAATTGGTAAAGTGGCCATGTTCATTGTTTTGGCGCCAATTATTGGTTTAATTGTGGCTTATATCATCACGCTAATCATTATCAATATTTGCCGTAAGGCAAATCCCAGCCGTGCAGAGTGGTGGTTCCGTAAGTTACAGTTGGTATCATCAGCCTTGTTCAGCTTGGGGCATGGTGGTAACGATGCTCAAAAAGTAATGGGTATCATTTCTGCAGCGATCATTGTTTATCTGAATACCTCACATCAAGGGGTCGATCAGATTCCTGGATGGTTGCAGATCAGCTATGAGGTGGTGAATGGTAAAACAAAAATCACCCATATGCCAGAGTGGATTCCAATTGCATGTTATACCTCCATTGCCTTGGGTACCATGAGCGGTGGATGGAAGATTGTGAAGACCATGGGTACAAAAATTACCAAAGTAACTCCTTTGGAGGGCGTTGCCGCCGAAACGGCTGGTGCTTTGACTCTCTTCATGACAGAGCATTTTAAAATACCGGTATCCACCACGCATACCATTACCGGTTCTATCATTGGTGTGGGTTTAAGTAAGCGGATTTCGGCTGTTAGGTGGGGGGTAACCCTCAACCTGATTTGGGCTTGGATTTTAACCATTCCGGTATCGGCCTTATTGGCAACCACCTTCTATTTCTTGCTCAAGCTGTTCCTGCAATAGCTTTTAACAAAAAACCAGCAATACACTATAAAAAAAGAGGCATTGAAAAATGCCTCTTTTTTATTTCTATTAATAATTGATGATTATTTAAGCTAATAACCTAACCGGTTCTTCCAGCAAACTCTTTAAGGTTTGCAAGAAAGCAGCACCAGTTGCACCATCTACCACACGGTGATCGCAACTGAGGGTAACTTTCATGATATTACCAGGTACCACAGCTCCGTTTTTAACGACAGGTAGTTGCTGAATGCCACCCACAGCCAAGATGCAGGCATCAGGTGGGTTAATAATCGCAGTAAAGTCATCGATACCAAACATTCCCAGATTAGAAATGGTAAAGGTAGAGCCTTCCCAATCCGATGGTTGCAATTTTTTAGCCTTGGCACGTTGTGCAAAATCTTTCACTTCTGCAGAGATATGAGAGAGTGATTTACCATCTGCAAAACGAACAACCGGAACCAATAAGCCATCTTCTACGGCTACCGCTACGCCAATGTTCACATGCTCATTATAACGGATCTTATCTTCCAACCAAGATGAATTCACGTTAGGATGTTGTTTCAAAGCAACCGCAACCGCTTTGATCACCAGGTCGTTGAAGGAAATTTTGGCAGGAGCAAATTCATTGATTTTATTTCGAGCCTGAATAGCGCTGTCCATATCGATGCTCATTTTCAAATAAAAATGAGGAGCGGTGAACATACTTTCAGAAAGTCGCTTGGCAATTACTTTGCGCATCTGAGAAATTGGCTTTTCGATAAATTTCTCTTCACCAATATAAGTCGGAATGCTCACAGGTGCTACAGAAGTTTCGGTAGCGGCTGCTGCCTGAACAGGTGCGGCACCCGGCTTAAAGTTCTCTATGTCTTTTTTAACAATACGTCCGCCTTCTGCACTTCCTAGAACTTGACGCAAATCGATGCCTTTTTCTTTGGCAATTTTACGTGCCAAAGGCGATGCTTTCACCCTAGAATCGTCAGCAACTACGCTAGGTGCAGCAATTGGTGACGGACTGGCTGCAGCTTGAGCAACAGGCGCAGCCGGAGCTGCAGGAGTTTCAGCTGGAGCTGCAGGACTTGCTGGAACCAGTAAACCAGAAACATCCGTTCCTTCTTTGCCTACAATGGCGATGATATCGTTTACTTTGGCTGCTTTGCCTTTTTCTACACCCACATACAATAAAGTACCTTCGGCATAGGCGGTTACCTCCATGGTAGCTTTATCGGTTTCCACATCGGCTAATGCATCGTCACTTTTTACCTTATCGCCCACTTTTTTATGCCATTCGGCGATTACGCCTTCGGTCATGGTATCGCTCAAGAGCGGCATGCGTATTACGGTTGCTCCTAAAGATTCCGGGCTAACAGCCGGTGTAGCAGCCGGAGTAGCCGCAGGTGCTGGGCTTTGGGGCGCAGCTGGAGCTTCAGCAGCAGGTGCATTTCCGTTTAGTAAACCCTGATAGTCTTCGCCGGGGGCACCCAAAATAGCAATTACCGAATCAACCGGAACGGCAGCTCCTTCCTGGGCACCAATATATAAGATAGTTCCTTCTTGGAAAGATTCAAAATCCATGGTGGCCTTGTCGGTTTCAACCTCTGCAACTAAATCGCCAGAATTCACCTTATCGCCCACTTTCTTATGCCATTTTGCAATCACCCCTTCGGTCATGGTGTCGCTCATTTTCGGCATGCGCACTACTTCAGCCATAATTCTTTTTAAGCTTTTTCGGTTTGTAATTTATCTAATCGCGAATAAAAGGATAATCGCTTTGAACGTAAACGTCTTTGTATAATTCTGCCGGATCTGGCCATGGAGATTCTTCAGAGAATTTCACTGATTCCTCCACAATGGCTTTCACCTTTTCGTCAATTCCCTCGATCCAGGTCTCATCGGCATATTTTTTCTTCAAAATCACCTCTCTCACCACATCAATCGGGTCTTTAGACTTGTATTCTTCCACTTCTTCCTTGGTACGATATTTCGCAGGGTCAGACATGGAGTGTCCTTTGTAGCGATAAGTACGCATTTCGAGGAAAGTAGGTCCTTCGCCGCGTCTTGCTCTGCTCACGGCTTCGTCCATGGCATTGTGTACCGCTACCGGATCCATGCCATCTACCGGGGCACAAGGCATATCGAAACCAAGGCCAATTTTGTAGATATCAACCATATTGGTAGTACGTGCTACCGAGGTACCCATGGCGTAACCATTGTTTTCACAAACAAAAATCACGGGTAGTTTCCAAAGCATGGCCATGTTGAATGCTTCATTTAAAGCACCCTGGCGTACTGCGCCATCGCCCATGTAACACACACAAACATTATCGGTTCCATTGTATTTTTCAGCGAAAGCAATACCGGCACCTAGTGGGATTTGCCCTCCCACAATACCATGACCACCATAAAAACGATGATCTTTACTGAACATGTGCATGGAACCACCTTTGCCTTTTGAACAGCCAGTAGCTTTGCCATAGAGTTCGGCCATTACTTCATTTGCCGACATCCCTTTTGCGATGGCATGAGCATGATCGCGGTAAGCGGTAATCATGGAATCTTCTGGTCTTAAAACCGACATGGCACCGGCTACAACGGCCTCTTGTCCAATGTAGAGATGACAAAATCCTCTGATTTTTTGCTGACCGTATAATTGTCCTGCTTTTTCTTCGAATTTTCGCATCAAAAGCATCGACTCATACCATTCTAGATAGGTTTCTTTGGTAATTTCTACTGAACTCATTCTCTTA
>CANHCS010000006.1 GCA_947459195.1 Sphingobacteriaceae bacterium | reverse complement strand
GGATACCCACGGTCTTCCCATCGAGCTTGCCGTTGAAAAAACCTTAGGCATTACCAAAGAAGATATTGGTAAAAAGATTTCTGTTGCCGAATATAATGCCGCCTGCCGTAAGGAGGTGATGAAATATACTGATGTATGGAACGACCTGACCGAGAGGATGGGCTATTGGGTAGACCTGGAAAATCCATACGTTACCTACGAAAATGACTATATCGAAACCTTGTGGTGGATCTTAAAACAATTGCATCAGAAAGGTTTTTTATACAAAGGATATACGGTGCAGCCTTATTCTCCGGCTGCCGGAACCGGTTTAAGTTCGCATGAGTTGAACCAGCCCGGTACTTACAAAATGCTTAAGGATACTTCTGTGGTGGCGCAATTTCGCCCCAAGAAAGACCAGCAGCACCCCTTGATGTCAACCTTGTTTGAATCAGGAGATGAAGATACCGCGATCCTGGCCTGGACCACCACGCCATGGACCCTCCCTTCGAACTGTGCCTTGGCCGTAGGCGAAAAAATTGAGTATGTGAAGGTGAAAACCTTCAATCCTTACACTTCAACTCCTGTAAGCGTGGTCCTGGCCAAAGAGTTGTTGCCCAAATATTTTAAAGCCGAAGGCGAAAACGCCGATTTTGCTGCTTTCAAAGCAGGCAACAAGGTGATCCCCTGGTCGGTGGTTGCCAATTTCAAAGGGAAAGACCTTTTGGGCCTGCGTTACCATCAGCTGATGCCTTATGTAACGAATGAAGAGCTAGACCAAAAGGCTTTCCTGGTAATCCCTGCCGATTTTGTTACTACCGAAGACGGTACCGGCGTGGTGCATACGGCTTCCATTTTTGGTGCCGACGATTTCAGGGCTTGTAAAGAAAACGATGTGCCTTCGGTAATGGTGTTGAACGAACTGGGAGGCGAAGTGCCTTTGGTAACCAAGAAAGGGAAGTTTGTAAATGAAGTGACTGATTTTGCCGGTCGTTATGTGAAGGAGGAATTTTATACAGATGAAGAACGTAAGCATCCCGACTTCAAGCCAACCGATGTCCTTATCGCCATCAAGCTCAAAGAAGATAACAAAGCTTTCAGGGTAGAAAAATACGAACACAGTTATCCGCATTGTTGGCGCACCGATAAACCGATATTGTATTATCCGCTGGACAGCTGGTTCATCAAAACTACCGCGGTAAAAGACCGCATGGTGGAACTGAATAAAACCATTAACTGGAAGCCGGAAGCCACCGGTACAGGTCGTTTTGGCAACTGGCTGGAAAACCTAGTGGATTGGAATTTATCACGTTCTCGTTATTGGGGCACTCCGCTGCCTCTTTGGAGAACGGAGGACAAAACAGAAGAAATTTGTATCGGTTCAATCGCTGAACTAAAAGAACAATTAAAAAAGTCATTGGCCAGCGGTTTGCTGAAAGATGCCGAAACGGCCAAAGTGCAGGAATACGCTCAGGCTTTGGAAAGCGGCCAATTCGACTTGCACCGCCCTTATGTGGACGAGGTGATCCTGGTATCGCCCAATGGAAAAAAAATGTTCCGCGAACCCGATCTGATCGACGTTTGGTTCGATTCGGGCGCCATGCCTTATGCACAGTGGCATTATCCATTCGAAAATAACGAAGACTTTAAACAGGCCTATCCGGCCGATTTTATTGCCGAAGGGGTAGACCAAACTCGTGGCTGGTTCTTTACGCTGCATGCCATTTCGGTAATGTTGAACGATAAGGTGGCTTTTAAAAATGTAATTTCCAATGGTTTGGTGTTGGATAAGAACGGAAACAAAATGTCTAAACGTTTAGGCAATACCGCCGATCCTTTCGAAACCATCGAAACGTACAGTGCCGATGCCAGTCGTTGGTACATGATCAGCAATGCTTCGCCATGGGATAACCTGAAATTCAACATTGAAAGTTTAGACGAGGTTCGTCGTAAATTTTTCGGCACTTTGTATAATACTTATTCCTTCTTTGCACTATATGCTAATATTGACCGTTTTACCTACAAAGAAGCGGAAATGGATATTCAGCTGCGGCCTGAAATCGATCGTTGGATTATTTCTTTATTGAATTCGCTGGTGAAAGAAGTAGATGGGTATTATGAAGATTTTGAGCCTACTAAGGCGGCCCGTGCTATTCAGAATTTTGTGGATGAGCACCTGAGCAACTGGTATGTGCGTTTATGTCGTCGCCGTTTCTGGAAAGGCGATTATACCGAAGATAAGATTTCGGCTTATCAAACCTTGTATACTTGCTTAGATACAGTGGCCAAGCTGATGTCGCCCATTGCACCATTTTTCTCCGACCGCCTGTTCATCGATCTAAACGGTGTGAGCGGTAAAGAACAGGCAGAATCAGTACATCTTGCCGATTTCCCACTTTATCAGTCAGAATTAGTTGATAAAGCCCTAGAAGAGCGCATGGCCTTGGCCCAGAATATCTCTTCATTGGTTTTGTCGCTACGTAAAAAAGTAAGCATCAACGTACGTCAGCCATTGAGCAAAATTCTCGTACCTGTTCTTGCTCCTGGTTTCAAAGAGCAGGTAGAAAAGGTCCGTGAATTGATCCTTTCAGAAACCAATATCAAGGATATCGAATACATTACCGATACTGCCGGTTTTATTAGTAAAAAAGTAAAACCAAATTTCAAGGCCCTTGGTCCGAAAGTAGGTAAGGATATGAAAGAAGTAGCTGCAGTGCTTACAGAGCTAAATCAGGAGGAGATTGTTCGTTTTGAGACCGATGGAGTTTACCAAATTCCGAATACAGCTTATGTCATCGATATTGCCGATGTAGAAATATTGGCAGAAGATGTGCCCGGATGGCAAGTGGCTAGCTTAGGTAAATTAACCGTTGCCTTAGATGTTACCTTAACAGAGGAGCTTAAACAGGAAGGTATTTCGCGGGAGCTGATCAACCGCATTCAAAACTTGCGAAAAGAGCAAGACTTACTGGTAACCGATCGCATTCGGGTTAAAGTAACTGAACATGAATTAATTAGCCAGGCAGTTGAAAATAATTTGAATTATATTTGCGCCGAAATTTTAGCCGATCAGCTACAATTAGATGCTGGCTTAACTGCCGGTGATCTCATTGAAATAGATGATGTGGAATTATTCGTTTCAATAACTAAATCTTAATATGGATAATCACGAAAAGAACAGATACTCTGATGTAGAGTTGCAAGAATTTAAAGAGATTATATTAGAAAAATTGCAGATAGCTCGTGAAGAGCTGGGCGCCCTTACCCAATCTTTGAGCAGTCCTAATGTAAATGGTACCGATGATACTGCAGGCACTTATAAAACCCTGGAAGATGGCTCGGCTACCTTGGAAAAAGAGCAGATCAACCAATTGGCCGCCCGACAAAAGAAATTCATCGAAAATTTAGAAGCTGCATTGGTGAGGGTGGAAAATAAAACCTACGGCATTTGCCGTGAGACTGGCAAATTGATTCAGAAAGAACGCTTACGTGCGGTGCCCCACGCCACCCTGAGCATGGAGGCTAAACTGAGACAAAACTAATGAAAGGCTACACCAAACCTCTTTTGTTGATATTACTGGTTTTGCTGGCCGATCAGATCCTGAAATTTTGGATTAAGCTGAACATGACCCTGGGTCAGGAATTCGCAGTTTTCGGAAAATGGTTCATCATTCATTTTACAGAAAATAATGGGATGGCCTTTGGCTTTGAGTTTGGAGGCGAAGCAGGTAAATTAGCTTTGAGCATTATCCGCATCATTGCTGTTTCCGGAATCGGGTATGGCTTGGTTTACCTCATCAAGCACAAATATCACCGTGGTTTGATACTCAATGTGGCACTTATTTTTGCGGGAGCTTTGGGTAACATCATCGATTCTACTTTTTACGGAACCATTTTTAGCGAGAGTACTTATTTCGAAAAAGCTCAATTTTTACCGATTGATGGTGGCTATGCGGGTATTTTTCACGGCAAGGTGGTAGATATGTTCTATTTCCCGATCATTAATACCCATTATCCATCCTGGTTTCCTTTTTGGGCCAATCAGCCATTGGTTTTTTTTCAGCCGGTGTTCAACCTGGCCGATGCTGCCATCAGCGTAGGTGTGATACTCATCATGATATTTCAGAAGCATTATTTCAAAGAACCCATCCTGGAAGAGAGTCATCCGCAAAGTGAGATGATGGAAGAATAAGAAAAGCCTCCTGAATGGAGGCTTTTTTGTTGCCAAAATCTAAAATATTTGCGAACTTATATTCAAACTAAAATCATCCTACATTATGAAAAAGTACTTTATTTCCTTTCTGTTGCTTGGCATGGTGCTGAATACCACGGCCCAAACTATCGACCTCCGTCGCAAAATAGAGGTGAGCGGCACTGCCGAATTGGAAGTCACTCCAGACATCATCTACATTGGTATCTCCTTGAGAGAATACATGGATGGTAAGAAAAAAATGGAGATCGAAGAATTGGAACGACAACTGCAAACGGCCGTAATCAAGGCAGGAATCCCAAAAGAAAATTTCACTATCAATAACATTTCGGCTTATAACTATACCTGGGACAGAAAGAAAAATCCGGATTTTCTGGCCAGCAAGCAATACCGTATCAAGGTGACCGATCTGAATAAGTGGAACCAGATTCTCAATTCGGTAAATTCAAGGGGAGTACAGTACAGTAATATTGACGGGTATGATCATTCCAGAATTGAGGAATATAAAAGAGATTTGAAGATCAAAGCATTGAAAAATGCTCGTGAAAAAGCCGTTTACCTGGCTGAAGCCATTGGCGAAAAGGTGGGCTTTGCTTTAGAAATCAATGAGACTGGGAATGAGTATTATCCTCAACCTATGTTACGTACCAACATGCTGTTAAAAACGGATGCAGCTATCGAAACTGAACCTATGCCTGATATTGATTTCAAAAAGATCAAGTTACAGGCGCTGATTAGAGCGGTGTTTGAGCTAAAATAAGCTGAAAAGACCACTGGCTTGGTTAAGTTTATCTGAGGTGCCTTGGTTAAAAGCTCACAAAGGTGATCAGATTAAATTGGTTTCTTGAATTATTACTTGTTGATTGATTCATGATTCCGGCCTCTATTCTCGTGCTTTTGGAGAACCTATATCCAAGTCCGCCATAAAGTCTGTTTCTGTCAAAAAAGGTCGACCCTGTATTGATAAACACTTCATTATAAGCAGACAAATAAAAGGTTTTGTCTAGAATTTGGGGTTGATTTAGGGGGATGTTCAATGATAAAAAATAGCGTAGACGGAGTTTGAAATCCTCCTCCATAAATCTTTGTTCAAATCGGTAACGATGCTGTATTAAAACACGGCCGAACGCTTTTTTACTTATCAATTGTTGATAGATGCGGTGTTCTTTAAGTGAGGTTTTAGCATCCGTATCATTGAGGTACGGTTCGCTGTATACAAACGCATAGCCCAATAGAATATTGTTGTTATTTTCAGTCAAATTGTAGCCTAAGCCTGTTCTTAAAAGCAGTTGTTCTGTATCGCCGACAAAATTAAAGTTTCTGTACTGAGCTTCATGGTGCCAGTTCCAGCGGTTATTAATCTTTTTATTTCCGAAATAAATAAACCAATTACCGGTATCGCTTGGCTGAGCGGCCAGGGTTAGGGGATAAGCCAGAATTAGGACTAAGAGCCGCCTCATGCAGACCAAATTCAATTTCAAGCCATTTTATTACTCAATCCATTCAAAGCCGGTATAAGGTACCAGCACTTTCGGAATGCGAATGCCTTTTTCAGTTTGGTTGTTCTCCAATAAAGAGGCTACAATTCTCGGTAAAGCCAATGCACTTCCGTTTAAGGTATGGGCCAATTGTGTTTTACCTTCTTTGCCTTTAAAACGCAGTTTCAAACGGGTGGCCTGGAAAGTTTCGAAGTTCGAAACCGATGAAACCTCGAGCCAACGGGCTTGTGCAGCACACCAAACCTCCATGTCGTAGGTAAGGGCTGAGGCAAAGCTCATGTCGCCGCCGCATAAACGCAATACCCGGTAAGGCAATTCGAGTTTTTGCAATAGAGACTGGACATAAGTACTCATCTCTTCCAATATTTCATAAGATTTTTCAGGATGCACCACCTGTACAATCTCTACTTTATCGAACTGATGTAAGCGGTTCAACCCACGTACATGCGCACCGTAAGAACCGGCTTCGCGACGGAAACATGGCGTATAACCGCAGTTTTTAACAGGTAATTCCTCTTCTTTTAAGATGACATCACGGTATAAATTGGTGATGGGCACCTCGGCCGTTGGAATCAGGTACAGGTTATCTAAACCTACATGGTACATCTGGCCTTCTTTATCCGGCAATTGTCCAGTGCCAAAGCCTGAGGCCTCGTTGACCAAAATAGGCGGCTGCATTTCGCGGTAGCCAGCTTTTTCGGCTTCATCTAAAAAGAAATTGATAAGGGCACGTTGCAGGCGGGCCCCTTTGCCTTTATACACCGGAAATCCGGCACCGGTTATTTTGTTTCCTAATTCAAAATCGATGATATCGTATTTTGCGGCCAGTTCCCAATGGGGAAGGGCAGCGGCAGGAAGTACAGGTTGATGGCCATTCTCCAATACGGTTTCGTTTTCCTCGGCGGTACTGCCCAATGGAACGGAAGTATGCGGCAGGTTGGGAAGCACTACCAATTGTTCTTGTAGTTTTTCTTCCAGCTGTGCGAGTTGCTCACCTAATTCTTTTTGTGCTTCTTTATGCTGACCACTCTGAGCTTTAATCGCTTCAGCTTCCTCTTTTTTACCTTGGCGCATTAAATCACCAATCTGCTTAGCGGCCGCATTGGCCTCTGCTGCAAGGTTATCCAATTTGGTTTGCGTTTGGCGGCGTTGTTCATCCAGTTTCAGTATCTCTTCCACCAGCTCCGGCTGTTTGAAATTTTTTACAGCCAGGCGTTTTAAAACTTCCTCCGTATGTTCGCGGATATAATTAACTTGCAGCATTTTATTGAAATTTGCACAAAGATAATAGCTGTTGTGAGTTGTGAGCGATCAGTTGTGAGTTTTTTTAATTTTGAAGCTGTGCCTACGAAACATCATGAGCGGTAAACTATACCTCATTCCTACGCCTATTGGCAATTTAGAAGACATGACCCTCCGGGCCATCCGTTTGCTCAAGGAGGTGGATTATATTTTGGCCGAAGATACCCGCACCAGTGCACCTTTACTGAAGCATTTTGGTATCGATAAAAAAGTTTTTGCCCATCATCAGCATAATGAGCATCAGTCAGTTAAAGAGATCATTCGTTTTTTGCAGGAAGGGAAACAGGTGGCTTTGATCTCTGATGCAGGCACGCCCGCCATTTCTGATCCTGGATTTTTGCTGGTCCGCGAAGCGATTAAAAATGAGATAGAGGTATGCTGTTTGCCCGGGGCAACTGCTTTTGTGCCTGCTTTGGTTGATTCAGGATTGCCTAATGATCGTTTTGTATTTGAAGGCTTTTTGCCGGTAAAAAAAGGTCGGCAAACCCGTATCAAATCTTTATTGAATGAAGAACGAACGATGATTTTTTATGAATCGCCGCATCGTTTACTGAAAACCTTAGAAGAATTTGCCGAATATTTTGGGGCAGAACGCCCGGTTTCAGTATCGCGAGAGCTGAGCAAGGTGTTTGAAGAGACCGTTCGAGGTACTTTAGCGGAGGTAAAAAACCATTTTGAAACGCATACCTTGAAAGGGGAATTCGTGATTTGCCTCTCCGGTAAATGATCATTAATTATTGATTTGAATGATTAAAAAACAATACTATTTAGCGCTACTAACTGCTTTTTTACTCTGGCTAGCCTGGCCTCCAATCCCATATACCGGTCCTATTTTATGGTTTGCTTTGCTGCCTTTGTTCTTTGCCATAGAAGGCATCTTGAGTTCAGATCTAAAACAGAAAGGCAGGAAAGTATTTGGCTTGTCTTTTCTTGCGTTTGCAATTTGGAATACTGCATCCATTTATTGGGTTTATAACTCGCTGGCCTCGGCCATGTCTGCACCGGTGGCAGTACTCATTTCTTTTATTCCTTTTGGCTTGGGAGCTTTTTTAATGGCAGCTGCAGTGTGGATGTATTATGCTTTTAGGGAATTGTTTAATCGTTTTTGGTCTTATTTGGCATTAATTTTTTTCTGGATAAGCTACGAGTACCTGCATCAAACCTGGGATTTGGCCTTCCCATGGATGAATTTAGGCAATGGTTTTGCACAAACGCATCAGCTGGTACAGTGGTACGAATACACTGGAGTTTATGGTGGAACGCTTTGGGTATTGCTCAGCAATATCTTACTTTTTGAGATCCTTCGAGTCAAGTTCAAGGACGATCAAATCAGCAAATTAAGTTACGTTTGGTTGGGGTTGATTTTGGTCCCCACTTGTTTTTCCATGTACCGTTATCATTATTACGAAGAACAAAATAGTCCGGCTAATGTGGTAGTGGTGCAACCCAATATTGATCCTTATGCCAAATTCGGAAGTATGCCGACTTCGGAGCAGATCAATCAACTCATCCGCTTGTCTGACTCCATTGCGCAGGTTAATACAGAATATTTTATTTGGCCCGAAACGGCTATTTCAGAATTCAGTAATGAAGACCAGCTCCGTTCCAACCCTCATTTTTTAACCATACAGCAGTTTTTGCGCAAATACAAGAATGGAAATGTATTGTCGGGAATAGAGTCGTACCGGCTTTATAACAATCCTCAAACCGCTACGGCGAGGTTAGATGAAAGGTCCGGTTTGTATTTCGATAGTTTCAATGCAGCTGTTCAAATGGAGAACTCGGCCAATCTCCAATTTTATCATAAATCTAAACTGGTTCCTGGTGTGGAGCAATTACCTTTTGCAGATGCATTGGCATTCATGAAACCTGCTTTTGCGGCTTTTGGTGGTAGCACAGGCGGCTATGGTAGCCAAGCTGAGCCTTCTGTTTTCTTCTCTCAAAATGGCTTAGGCGTTTCACCAGTGATATGTTATGAGTCTATCTGGGGAGATTATGTAGCTAAAAGCGTGGAGCAAGGTGCCAGTTTCATTGCCATTATCACCAATGATGCCTGGTGGGGAAACACAGCAGGTAAAGATCAGCACTTGGCCTATGCCAAATTGAGGGCCATCGAAAACAGGCGCTGGGTAGCTCGTTCAGCCAATACCGGTATTTCAGCATTTATTAACCAAAGGGGAGATGTGGTGCAACAAAGCCAGTGGTGGACGGCAACGGCATTGAAAGCAGATATCAATTTAAATGAGGAACAGACTTTTTATACCGCCTACCGGGATATTATAGCCAAAATCGCCCTTTTGGGAGCTTTTTTGATGTTGGTTTTTGGTTTGATCATTTACTTGCGCTTACGTATTTCGTTCCGATCTAAATAGGTTATTGAATAAAATAGAGCGATATTTATCATATGAAAATCGGGATTGTATGTTATCCCACCTTTGGTGGAAGTGGTGTTTTGGCAACAGAGCTGGGAAAAGGCTTGGCCGATAAAGGCCATCAGGTTCATTTTATCACTTACAGCCAGCCAGCTCGTCTCGACTTCTTTTCAGAGAATTTATTTTATCACGAGGTTTCGGTAGCCGATTATCCGCTTTTTGATTATGCTCCATATGAGTCAGCTTTGGCCAGTAAATTGGTGGATGTGGTCCGTTTCGAAAAATTGGACATTCTACATGTTCATTATGCCATTCCGCATGCTTCTGCAGCTTTCATGGCCAAGCAGATCCTGGCTACTTACGGCATTCATATTCCGGTGGTGACCACCCTTCACGGTACAGATATTACTCTGGTAGGGAAAGACCTCACCTACAAGCCGGTAGTTACTTTCTCCATCAATCAATCAGACGGGGTAACCGCCGTCTCCCATGATCTTAAAGAGGATACTTATAAACACTTCGATATCAAAAATGAGATCAGGGTGATTCCCAACTTTGTGGATATGAACCGCTTTAAATTAAAAGCGAAAGACCACTTTAAAAAAGCCATTGCTCCAAACAATGAGCGCATTGTGGTTCATACTTCCAATTTCCGAAAGGTAAAGCGTACCAAAGATGTTATTGCCATTTTTGAGAAAATATTAAAAAAGGTGCCCGCTAAATTATTGATGGTGGGCGATGGTCCGGAGCGGTCTATTTGTGAGCAGCTGTGCCGCGATTTGCATGTTTGCGATCATGTACGCTTTTTGGGTAAACAAGATGCGGTCGAAGAGATTTTATCAATCGCCGATTTGTTCATCATGCCTTCTGAATCAGAAAGTTTTGGTTTGGCCGCACTCGAAGCGATGGCTTGTAAGGTTCCGGTAATTACCTCCAATGCTGGCGGATTGCCCGAATTAAATGTGGATGGTGTGACCGGATATTTGGACGTTGTGGGCGATGTGAATGCGATGGCGCACCATGCCATTGCCATTTTAGAAGACGACGATCGCCTGGCAAGTTTCAAAGAAAACGCTTACAACAGGGCTAAAGAATTCGATCTGAAATTGATTTTGCCAATTTATGAGGCATATTATCAGGAAGTGATTGATCAGCAATCAGAAAAGCTTATTTGATCAGGTGTTTCAGCTGAATGATTTCTTTATCATCCAGGTGTCTCCAACGACCTCTTGGTAAATCTTTTTTGGTTAGGTTGGCATAAATTACCCGGTCCAGCTTCACAACTTCATAACCCAAATGCTCAAAAATTCTCCTCACAATTCGGTTTTTGCCGCTGTGTATTTGTATCCCAATTTCACGCTTACTGGCACCCTGAACGTAAGTCACCTCATCCGGTTTGATAAATCCATCTTCCAGTTCTAGTCCAAAAGCAATTTTGTTCAGGTCTCCCTGACTCAGGCTTTTGTTCAATTCGGCGTGATAGATTTTAGTGACGTTATTTTTTGGATGGGATAATTTTTCTGCCAAATCACCATCATTAGTCATGAGTAACAGACCGGTAGTATTTCGATCAAGACGACCTACAGGATAGATTCGTTCTCTGGATGCTTTTTCAACCAATTGCATCACTGTACGACGTTCTTGCGGATCGTCGGTGGTGGTGATGTAGTCTTTAGGTTTGTTCAACAACACATAAACCATTTTTTCCCTTTTGAGGGTCTCGCCATTATAACGGATCACATCTTTGGCAGGATCAACCTTAAAACCCAATTCAGAAACAACGGTTCCATTTACAGAAACTACACCAGCAGCAATTAGCTCATCCGCTTTGCGGCGTGAACAAATTCCTGCATTAGAAATATAACGGTTTAAACGGATCAGACCATCATCCTTAAGAGGCCCTGCAGGTCTTTTAGGACCCTTACCGCCTAATCTTTCAGGAGCAGCTTTTCTTGGGCTGTAAGATTTTTTGTATCCTCTATCGTAGCCGCCTTCAGCGTTTTTAGTATTTCTATTAAAACGAGGTCTTTCATCAGCGTCCCCTTCCGATTTGAAAGGACGTTTACCGGACGTACCGTGAGGTTTTTTGCTCGTACGATCGAATGATTTTGCTTTGTCGGAGAAACCTTCTTTCTGGAAACTTCTTCTAGGTCCACTACCTTCCGCATCTTTCCTGCCAGTTTTGAAGGAATTTGAGGGCTTTTTGTCGAAAGACTTTTTGTCAGTCTCCCGATCTTTGTTGAAAGAACCAGCTGATTTAGACTTAAAACTTGGTTTACGATCTGTAAAGCTCTTTTTAGGGCTCTTGTCGTTGCTGGACTTGTCATCGCGACTATTCCTTGGTCTTGGTGTTGGCATGAAAAATGCGTGTTAGTACTTAAAAAGTACGCAAACATAAGCAAAAATGCCATCATTTCAGGCTTATCCACATTTTAAAAATTAGGCTGAAGACTTTGTCAGCCCTCATTTAAGTGTACATGCCAAAATTTGTGGAGAAGTATGCCGTTATCTGAAGGCCCTAAGGCGTATTTTTGTGAAATTTTCATTTCACTTAATCTTAATTGGTAATGAAAACGAAGAAAATGCTAACGGTCAGTTTTGGTTTACTGGGATTGGCCTTGATTGCAAGATTCCTACTATTTAATTCTGAACAAGCGCCTGCGCCTGCTCCTAAAGAAGTAGCCGCATCTAAATGGGATGATGCTTACATAGCTTCCCTTCATTTTGCCAATGAATCACTTCCCGTAGTAGATCATTATGTATTGAAAAAAGTGAAGGGTGTTTTTAATACCTATAGCTATTCTAGTTTACGCTCTTATCGTCTCCACCGGGTGGCTTCGCGTTGGTTCCCGGTAATGGAGCCCATTCTTGAAAAATATGGCATCCCCGAAGATTTTAAATATATCCCCTTGGTAGAAAGTGGGTTGCAGTCGGGAGTGTCTCATAAAGGGGCAGCCGGGGTATGGCAGTTCATGCCTCATACCGCCAAAGCCTATGGATTAAAAATTAATGGTGCTATTGATGAAAGGCATCAGGTGCAAAAATCTACTATTGCTGCCTGTAAATACATCCGATCTCTCTACAAAGAGTTTAACAATTGGACTTTAGTGGCTGCGGCCTTTAATATTGGTGAAAATAAGTTGAAACGGATCATTCGTCAGCAAAAACAAGATGATTATTTCAGTATCCGGCTCAATCCTGAAACTGCCATCTACGTTTATAAGTTGATTGCCATCAAAGAGATCATTGAACATCCCAATTTGCATGGCTACGATAAGGCTCCTGTTCCTGCCTATGCAATAAATCTTCCGGATACGCGTTTCTATACCAATAACCTTTTAAGAGGCGTCATTCATTCGAGTCCCTGATTAGGTGAGCTTATTTGTTTTTTATGGTTTAATTTGTAAAAGGCTGGTTTTTTAACCAGCCTTTTACAATTCAAGACTGGTTATTTGACAAAGATTATCGCATCTTTGCCCTTTAATTCTGAGCGTTTTTTTGACCATGCAAAAAACAAATCAAGATCTGGGTGAGCAAAGTGAAGTTGAGGTTTTTGGAGCCCGGGTACACAATCTGAAAAATATAGATGTTTCTTTCCCAAGAAATCAACTGGTGGTAATTACCGGTTTGAGTGGAAGCGGCAAATCTTCCCTTGCTTTTGATACCATCTATGCTGAAGGTCAACGACGCTACATGGAAACTTTCAGCGCCTATTCCAGACAGTTTTTGGGAGGCATGGAAAGACCCGATGTTGATAAAATTTCCGGGTTAAGTCCGGTGATTTCAATTGAACAAAAAACAACGAGCAAGAATCCCCGATCTACCGTGGGGACGGTCACAGAGATCTACGATTTTATGCGTCTGTTATTTGCAAGGGCTGCGGAAGCCTATTCTCATGTGAGCGGCAAAATCATGCAGCGCATGTCTGAAGATCAAATCTTGCAAAATATCTTGAAACAGTTTAACCAGCAGGCCATTCATGTCTTAGCTCCGGTAGTGAAAGGTCGTAAGGGTCATTACCGCGAATTGTTTGAACAGATCAGGAAACAAGGTTATATAAAGGTCAGGGTAGATGGAGAAGTATTGGATCTGAAGCCTAAAATGCAGGCAGACCGGTACAAAATTCATGATATCGAAATTGTAGTAGACCGTTTATTGGTGACCGATGAGGATAAAAAACGCATTCAAAATGCTATCCAAACCGCGATGAAGCTCGCCAAAGGAATCATCAAAATCACCGATCAGCATAATAAAGAGTATTTTTTCAGTAAGTTTTTAATGGATCCCGAATCAGGGATTTCCTACGATGAGCCGCAGCCAAACACTTTCTCCTTCAATTCGCCTTATGGTGCTTGCGAACGATGTAATGGTTTAGGGACGATCTTTGAGGTAGACCAGGCCACCGTAATTCCAGATCCTAAACTGAGCATCATGCAAGGCGGTTTAGCTCCGCTTGGGGAGTATCGGGAAATCTGGATCTTCCAAATTCTGAAGGCCTTGGCCAAGCAACAAAACTTTTCTTTATCTACTCCACTAAAAGATATTCCTCAGGAAAAAATAGATATCATCCTCAATGGCTCTGATGAAGTGCTCACTGTGCCGGTTGCCTATAACAGCTGGAATGTAAAAAACTATCAGATTGAGTTTGAGGGTATCATTAAATTATTGGAAGAGCAGCACGAACGCCGCGGAGAGGAAGCTATAGCCGATTTAGAAAATTTTCGATCCATTAAAACCTGTCCAGAGTGTGATGGTGCCAGGTTAAAGAAGGAATCCTTGCATTTTAAGATCGCTGAAAAAAATATTTACGAACTGGCCTGTATGGATATTGTGACCTTGGCCAATTGGTTTGATCAAGTGGAGGCTCGTTTAAATGATCGCCAGCTCACCATCGCCAAAGAAATAGTAAAAGAAATTAAATCTCGAATTGGTTTTTTACTAAGTGTTGGACTGAATTATTTAACCTTGAACCGAACTGCCAAAACGCTTTCGGGCGGAGAAGCTCAACGCATTCGTTTGGCTACGCAAATTGGCTCTCAATTGTCGAATGTGCTCTATATTTTGGATGAGCCGAGTATCGGTTTGCACCAAAGGGATAATAGCAGATTGATTACTGCACTCAAAAACCTGAGAGATATCGGTAATTCGGTTTTGGTGGTAGAACACGATAAAGACATGATCCTGGAAGCCGATCATGTAATTGACATGGGGCCAGCTGCCGGTGTACATGGCGGAGCGGTGGTAGCTCAGGGAACGCCGGCCGAATTGATGAAAGCGCATACCTTAACTACCGATTACTTAAATGGCACCAAACAAATAGCAACGCCCGCCAAGCGAAGAAAAGGTAATGGTAAATCGCTCATCCTGGAAAGTGCCAGCGGTAATAATTTGAAAAAGGTCAATGCTCATTTTCCGTTGGGAACTCTCATCGGGGTGACCGGTGTTTCGGGGAGTGGTAAATCTACCCTCATCGCCGAAACGCTTTATCCAATCCTCAATCATCATTTTTATAGATCGAAGAAAAAGCCGATGCCCTATGGCAGCATTAAAGGTTTGGAGCACATCGATAAGGTGATCGAGATTGATCAAGCACCGATTGGACGAACTCCACGTTCCAATCCTTCAACGTATACCGGCGTTTTTTCAGATATCCGAAATTTATTTGTTCAGTTACCCGAAGCCAAGATCAGGGGTTACAAACCCGGACGTTTTTCATTCAACGTGAAGGGAGGGCGCTGTGAAACTTGTCAGGGTGCAGGTTTGAAGATTATTGAAATGAATTTCCTACCTGATGTGCAGGTGCCTTGTGAAGAATGTGGCGGTAGGCGCTACAATCGGGAGACTTTGGAAGTTCGCTATCGCGGAAAATCAATCAGTGATGTATTGGATATGAGTATTGAAGAAGCGGTAGAGTTTTTTGAGCCTATTCCGGCCATCTATCGCAAGATCAAAACTTTACAAGACGTGGGTTTGGGTTACATTACATTGGGTCAGGCTTCTACCACTCTATCAGGAGGCGAAGCCCAGAGGGTGAAATTAGCCACTGAGCTTTCTAAAAAAGATACAGGAAACACTTTCTACATTTTGGATGAACCAACCACAGGTTTGCACTTTGAAGACATCAACGTGCTGTTGGGGGTATTGAACCGACTGGTAGATCATGGAAATACCGTATTGGTGATTGAGCATAATTTAGATGTGATCAAAGTAGCCGATTGGATCATTGATCTCGGACCTGAGGGTGGAGCAGGAGGAGGAGAAATCTTATTTGAGGGGACTCTGGAAGGCTTGGTGAAATGCGAACGAAGCCATACCGGACGCTTCTTAAAAGCAGAATTATAAATCGAACAAGTGTTTTTCTGCGTGATAAGATGAACGTACCAGCGGTCCACTTTCTACATATCTGAAGCCCATTTCCAAGCCAATTTTCTTGTATTTATCGAATTGTTCTGGTGTGATCCAGTCAATGACAGGATGGTGATTGCGGGTAGGCTGTAAGTATTGGCCCAAGGTGAGAATGTGAACGCCTGCATTTAATAGATCGCCCATCGCTTCAATTACATCTTCTTCGGTTTCTCCCAAGCCCAACATAATGCCAGATTTGGTCCTCAGTCCAGCGGCAGCAATGCGGCTTAAACACTCCAGACTGCGATCGTATTTCGCTTGGATGCGAACTTCACGGGTCAGACGGCGAACGGTTTCGAGGTTGTGCGAAACTACCTCCGGACGTACTGCCAATACTCGATCCAGATTGTCCCACATTCCCTTAAAATCAGGGATCAAGGTTTCGAGCGTGGTTTCAGGGCTTTCGCGGCGAATGGCCAGGATGGTTTCGGCCCATATGGTAGAACCGCCATCTTTCAAATCATCGCGATCGACCGAGGTGATTACGCAATGCTTCACCTGCATCAGTTTTACTGAATTTGCAACCCGATTTGGTTCATCCAAATCTACTGCCAAAGGCCTTCCCGTTGCAACTGCACAAAATGAGCAAGAACGGGTACAAATATTACCCAGAATCATGAACGTAGCCGTACCCGCACCCCAGCATTCGCCCATATTCGGACAATTGCCACTCTCGCAAATGGTATGAAGTTTATGCGTATCAACCAAATTGCGTACATGGGCGTATTCTTTTCCAACAGGCAATTTTACGCGAAGCCAATCGGGCTTGCGTTGCATTTGGTTAACGGGGATAACCGGTAGTTCGATCATGAAACAAAATTACAATTTTTAGGCAATTTGGGGGACTGACTGGTCATTCGAGTTTCATTTTATTGGTATCTTGCATCAAATTCAAAGAAATGGCAACAGTAGAAACGGTTTATTTAGGCGATTTACGTACGCAGGCTACCCACGTTCGCTCGGGGCAGCAAATCATCACGGATGCTCCAATTGATAACCAAGGTAAGGGAGAGGCCTTTTCACCTACCGATTTATTAGCCACCGCATTGGGCAGCTGCATCCTCACGGTTATGGGTATTGCCGCTCGTGAACAGAAGGTAAGTATTGATGGAACTACCTGTTCTATCACCAAAATTATGGCTACCGAACCACGAAGAGTGGGTGCCATAGAAATAACATTTAATTTTCCTGCTAGAGACTACTCTGATAAAGTGAAAATTATTTTGGAGCGGGCTGCTAAGACCTGTCCGGTAGCAAAAAGTTTACATCCAGATTTGGAAGAAAAACTCGTTTTTAACTGGGCTTAAGCCAATTGAACGGCTGCTTCTGCACCAGAGATTTCCCCGTGTGAAGCTTCAAAAACACATTCCCCGTTTTTAATTACCAGTAATTGCGGAGACTGGTGCGTTATTTGAAAAAGCTCTGCAATGGAATTAGAAATTTCCCGGTGATTCAATAAATCGAGGTAATAAACCGGTACCTCCTGAGGGATTAAAATAGCCTCCATTTCTAAACGTTTTTTCGCCATCATGCTGATGGAACAACGTGTGCTGTGTTTAAAGATAAGACTGTTAGACGGAGATGATTTGATCTCCTGTAATTGCTCCAATTCGGTTAAGGGTATCCAATTCATTTTTTCAGATTAAATAGCTAACTCATGTTGCAAGCTGGCCATTTGAATGGCAGTAATAGCTGCTTCTACTCCTTTATTTCCGTGTTTGCCGCCGCTGCGATCTTTTGCCTGTTCCAAATTATCGGTGGTTAAGACCCCAAAAACAACGGGTTTGTTGTATTTAATGGCAACTTGCGCAATGCCGTTTGCGGCTGCAGCACAAATAAAGTCGAAATGACGGGTTTCTCCCTGAATCACACAGCCCAAACAAATGATGGCATTGTAATTTTTGAAGGCCAGTAGCATGTCGGCGCCGGCAATGAGCTCATAGGTGCCCGGCACTTTAATTGTTTTGATGTGTTCTTCCTGGGCGCCATGTTGTATGAGGGCCTCATAAGCACCGTCATACAAAGCTTGGGTGATTTCAGCGTTCCATTCGGCCACTACAATTCCAAAACGAAAAGCGGCTGCATCAGCTACTTCGGTTTGCGAAAAGTCGGAGAGGTTTTTTAAAGATGTTGCCATAGTTCAAAAATACAGAAAGCTTGCCTTTGTAAGGCAAGCTTTCTGTCATATCATGCTGTGTAAGGCTTAAAGCTTTGCTTCTACTCTGGCAATGTATTGGTCAATATTGAATGCCTCCGCACTTTCAGGATAAGATTCCTTAATTTTTTTGTAGGCTTCCAGTGCAGCTTCAAAATCTTTTTGTTCTTCTTGCACTAAGCCCAATTTCTTTAAGAATAAAGGACTGGTAAAAGAGTTTTCTTTTTTCGAAGCGGCTTTTTTGTAGAAGGTGATTGCTTTTCCGTAGTCTTTCAACTCACTGTAAGCATCGCCCATCATTCCTAAAACCAAAGGATCGATCACTGGACTGCCGGTACTGCTGTAATTGCCTAAAGCTTCAATCGCTTTTTCGAAATCTCCTTTTCTGAGATATAGACCGCCAAGGTAAGCGTTTGCAATGTTAGCCGATTTGGTATTAGAATATTCCTCAGCAATTTTTTCAAAACCAGGATAGGAACCGTCGCCATTGATGGCTCTTTCACTGAGTGAGTCGATGGCTGCGTACTGTTCAGCTTTGAACATTTCGTTTGCCGCTTTCTCGGCACGTGGAGCCAAATAAAACTTTTGGTAACCGAAGAATAAAAGCAATAAAGCCAAAATGGCACCTCCAATGATGCTCAGACTCTTGCTGTTTTCTTGTAAAAATTTACTGTTAGATTTTTTTGAAGTATCTACAGTCTCTTGAATATCTTTTTGTTTACTTGACATGCACTCTTAATTAAAGATTGCAAAAATACAGTTTTGCAGCTAAGAATCAACTCCTAAAATTATTGGCCTTTATTTTTAGATAAACATTTCAATGCGGATGCTAAATTGTAAATTTGAAAACTACCAATCATATGTGGCTGCAGCGTTTATCCATCTTAAATTTTAAAAATTACGAAGAGGCAAGTTTAGAATTCTCGCCAACGGTAAATGCTTTTAGCGGAAATAATGGTGCCGGCAAAACTAATTTGTTGGATGCCATCCATTACCTCTCGCTTTGCAAAAGTTATTTCAATCCGATTGACACGCAGCAGATCAGGCAAAACGCCGATTTTTTCATGGTGCAGGGTGTTTTCAATTTGATGGGAAAAGACGAAACAATTGCTTGCTCCCTAAAAAAACATCAAAAAAAACAGTTTAAACGAAATAAAAAGGAATACCAGCGCTTGGCCGATCATATTGGTTTGTTTCCCTTGGTAATGATCTCGCCCTATGATGTGAGTATTGTGATGGACGGAAGTGAAGAACGGCGTAAATTTATGGACAATGCCATCAGTCAGACCGACCGGCATTACTTGGATGAGTTGATCCAATATAACAAATGCTTGACTAACCGGAACGCACTTCTAAGACAGATCGCCAGCAGTTCAAAATATGATCCACAGTTATTAGAAGTGTATGATGAGCAGTTAGTGAATTCAGGCACGGTCATTTATCAGAAACGCCGTGATTTTATGAAGGAGTTTACTGAGATCTTTAACCGCCATTACAGCTTTTTAAGTGCAGAGACGGAGCAGGTTAGTTTGGTGTACGATTCTCCGCTTCATCAGGACTCGCTGGTAAATTTACTTCAGAAAAATATAGAGAAAGACCGCATTTTGGAGCGTACCACCATGGGCATTCACAAAGATGAGCTGGTATTTAGCATCCATGGCATGCCTCTTAAAAAGTTTGGTTCACAGGGGCAGCAAAAGTCTTTTTTAATTGCACTAAAATTGGCACAGTATACTTATTTAAAGCAGATAAAAGGCTTTGAACCGCTACTCTTGCTGGATGATATTTTCGATAAATTGGACGAACACCGAACCCGGAAATTGATGCGGAAAGTATCGGATCATGATTTTGGACAGATTTTTATTACTGATACCAGTGCAGAACGAGTTCAATCCATTTTTGATGAAATTGGAGAGCAGGTGGCTATTTTTGAAGTTAACAGCGGCAATGTGAAACGTTTATCATGAGGAAGACCAATGATAAAAGCATAAAGGAGGCTTTAGAGCAACTCTTACAGGTTTACAAACTGAGGAGAAAATTTGATGAAACTTCGCTCATTGCTGCCTGGCCCGAATTGATGGGTAGCGCCATTGCCAACCGAACCAAGGAAATTTACATTCGTGATAAAAAACTATTTCTCCGCATCGAGTCGTCAGTAATAAAGAATGAGCTCTTGATGATGCGCTCACAGATACTTGAAAAAATGAATGATAAAGCCGGGGCGAGGGTGGTGGAAGAAATGATCTTACTTTAAAATAAAAAAGGCTCCTTGATTTCAGGGAGCCTTTTTTATTGAATGATTTGTCAATTAAAATCTTTCAAAAGCAGAGAAGTAGAAATTACCTTCAATTTCTGCATTCTCATCAGAGTCTGAACCGTGTACCGCATTGGCATCGATCGACTTGGCATATTTATTTCTGATGGTGCCCGGCTCCGCTTTACTTGGGTCGGTATGCCCAATCAGTTTTCTGAAATCTTCCACTGCATTTTCTTTCTCTAAGATGGCAGCTACAATCGGTCCTGATGACATGAAGTCAACCAATTCCCCATAAAATGGACGCTCCTTATGCACAGCATAAAATTCGCCAGCCTTTTCGGCACTTAAATGGGTATACTTCATGGCTACGATCTTGAATCCGCCAGCAATAATATCATTTAAAATAGCCCCGGTATGACCGTTTTTTACCGCATCGGGCTTAATCATCGTAAAAGTTCTGTTTGTTGCCATAGCTTCAATTTTGCGCAAAAATACGGTTTTTGAACTTAAATCAACATCATTGCTTAAAAAATACCTTAATGATGTACAGGTTTTTATCTACAAATTACGCTTTAGTGCAGCTTTTTGATAGTTTTGTAGGATTCTAGACAAACCATGCTACCCATCAAACAACTCAAAGAAGTGCTGGCACAGCCACAGAAGATTGTGATCACTACACATCACAAACCAGATGGCGATGCCATGGGTTCATCCTTGGGTTTGTACAATTATCTGATTCAGAAAGGGCATCACGTACAGGTGATCACCCCCACCGATTATCCAATTTTTTTACATTGGTTGCCCAATAATGGAGAGGTGATCATTTACACCGAGCAGTTAGAAAATGCTCAAAAACTGATCGCAGCAGCAGATTTAATTTTTTGTTTAGATTTTAACTCGCTTTCGCGGATCAATGAGATGGGCGAATGGGTGGCTCAGTCAAACGCAAAAAAGGTGATGATTGACCACCATCTTGAGCCAGATGATTTTGATGATTATAGATTATGGTCGGTAAAAGCTTGTGCTACTGCCCAATTGATTTATGAATTCATCGTGAACGAGATGGAAGAGCCCGAGCTTCTGACGAAAGAAGTGGCCAATTGCCTTTACACAGGCATTATGACCGATTCAGGATCTTTTAAATTCTCTAACACCACTGCCGAAGTACACCAGATCGTTGCCAATCTGATACAGAAAGGTGCCGAAAACCATCGGATACATCAATTGGTTTATGACAATTCTTCTGAAAACAGGTTGCGCTTTTTAGGGTATTGTTTGAGCAATCGCCTGGAAGTTTTCAAAGAATTCAATACCGCCATGATCAGCGTTCCTCAGTCTGATTTAGAAAAATTTAATATTGAGACCGGTGATACCGAGGGATTGGTGAATTATGCTTTATCTATTAATGGCATACGTTTGGCAGCCTTGATCATTGAGCGCCCCGATCGGGTGAAATTATCATTGCGTTCTACCGGCGATTTTCCTGCAAACGAGATCTGTAAAAAATATTTTAACGGAGGCGGACATCGAAATGCTGCAGGCGGTGCTTCGGATGAGTCCTTTGACGAAGTAGTAAATCAGTTTAAAAATCTTTTACCAATTTATAAAACTTTATTATTGCAATAAATTATCAAAAACAAATGAAAAAAAATATCATCATTTTAGGCTTAGCCACATTAACTTTTAGCAGCTGTGCCCGTTTTAAAACCGGTGAGGGTGGTTTACAATACAAAATCCATACCGATGCAGATGGACCAACCATCAAAGAAGGAGATTTCATCGCCATTAGCGGAACACAGAAAACAGAAAAAGATTCAGTTATTTTCAGCACTTACGATACCGATCGTCCAACCTTCTTAATGGTCGACAAATCGCAGTTCAAAGGCGATTTTTATACCGCACTTGGTATGTTGAGTGAGGGAGATAGTGCTACCATTAAACTCGATTTAGATACTTTGGCTGCTAAAACTGGCCGTCCTAAACCTGAATTTGCCAGCAAAGACAGGTATTTGATCTTTACCGTAAAGGTTCAAAAAGTGGTTCCTAGAGGTAAATTAAGTGATGAGGAATTTGGTAAAAAAATCGATGCTTTCATCAAGGCAGATGCCGAAGCCGCAAAAAATGGCGAAGCTGGCAAGATGAAATCTTACATCAAGTCTAAATCATTGAAACCAGTAGTAACTCCTTCTGGTCTTAATTACGTAGTCAACAAAGCGGGAGCAGGTGAAAAAGCAAAAGTTGGAGATACAGTTGAAGTAAATTATACCGGTTCTTTCTTAAGCGGTAAAGTTTTCGATACCAGCTACCCAGATGTAGCCAAAAAATCAGGCACTTTTAATGCCATGCGTCCATATGCACCATTGAAGATGGCAGTGGGCTTGGGTCAAAGTATCCCTGGTTTTGATGAAGGTTTAATGCTTTTACCTAAAGGCACCAAAGCAACCTTGATTTTGCCTTCTAAATTAGCTTATGGCGAACAAGGTAATTCAGGAATTCCTCCATATACCCCTTTGGTTTTCGAAATTGAAGTTTTAAAAATTACCCCAGGAAAAGGTGCCGTGCCTGCTCCGCCGGTTCAAAAATAATAGACAGATAAAAATGAAAGCCCTCCCCACCCGGAGGGCTTTTTTTATTTAGTTTTGTGGAATGATCCTGACCGATACGCATACCCATCTTTATTATGAACGAGACCAAATTGCTTTAGAGCGATTGATGCAAAGGGCTTTAAACGAAGGAGTGGGCCGGCTTTTTTTGCCCAATGTAGATGTGGAATCGATTCCTTTAGTGATGAATTTAGCTAAGTTATATCCCGAAAATTGTTTTCCGATGCTGGGCTTGCACCCTTGCGATGTAAAGGAAAATTATGAGCAGGAATTAAAGCAAATCTATCAGGAAATCGATCAACAAAAGATCTATGCCATTGGTGAGATTGGTATTGATTTATATTGGGATAAAACCAGCTTAGATCGCCAGATTTCGGCATTTAAAGCGCAAATTAATTGGGCAAAGGAGCTTGATTTGCCCATTGTGATTCATTGTCGAGATGCCTTCGAGCAAGTTCACGAGGTATTAAAAGAGATGCAGCATGAGGGCTTGAGAGGGATTTTTCATTGCTTCACAGGTTCGTTAGAGCAGGCTCGCCAAATCATCGAATTGGGCTTTTATTTAGGAATTGGAGGGGTAGTTACTTACAAAAATGCCGGCTTGGATGGAGTAGTAGCAAAAATTCCACTAGAGCATTTGGTTTTAGAGACCGATTCGCCATACCTGGCGCCGGTGCCCTACCGGGGTAAGCCCAATGAGAGCAGCTATTTGGTTCCTATTGCTCAAAAGGTAGCCGATCTACATCAAGTATCTTTGGCAACAATTGCCGAAATAACTACCCGAAATTCACAAAAAATATTTGGCATTTAGTTACGATATTTGTTGCCATATCGCATGGCAAATATCTTGATTATATATACCGGTGGAACTATTGGGATGGTTCATGATCCCAAAACCGGTGTGCTTTTTCCTTTTGATTTTAAGCAGATAAAAGACAATGTCCCCGAGCTGCAGCGGCTTGACCATCAGCTCACTGTCCATTCATTTGATCCTATTATCGATTCCTCGGATATGAATCCGGGTATTTGGGTTGATATTGCCAAATTAATTGAGGCGAATTACGAGCAATATGACGGTTTTGTAGTGCTCCACGGATCGGATACCATGGCCTTTACCAGCTCAGCTTTGAGTTTTATGCTCGAAGGCTTGGCAAAACCCGTGGTATTGACGGGCTCCCAGCTCCCTATTGATGAGATCAGGACCGATGCCAAAGAAAATTTGATTACTGCGATCATGATTGCTGCCGAAAAGCAAGAAGGGAAAGCAGTTACACCTGAGGTTTGTATTTACTTCGATTATCAGTTATTGAGAGGCAATCGTGCTACCAAATACAATTCGGCGAAATTTGAAGCTTTTCAGTCGCCTAATTATCCTTTATTGGCCGAAGCTGGGGTGCATTTCAGCTTTTTTGAGACATATATTGCCAAAACCTCCAATAAGCCACTCAAGGTGCATAAAGACTTAGACACCTCGATAGCTGTGTTGAAATTATATCCTGGGATTAATCAGCAAATGGTTGATACCGTACTACAATCAGATTGCAAGGCCATCATCATGGAAACCTATGGAGCTGGAAATACTTCTACTGAAGCCTGGTTCCTCAACTCGCTCAAAAAAACCATCGACAGCGGTAAACTGATTCTGGATATCTCGCAATGCCGAGGTGGTTCGGTAGAATTGGGCCGTTATGAAACTAGCCGTCAGCTGAAAGATATGGGAGTGGTAAGTGGTTTCGACATGACTTTTGAAGCAGCTGTCACAAAACTCATGTTCCTGCTCGGTTCGGGTAAACCAATTGATGTGGTAGCACGCATGCTGCCTTTAAATTTACGTGGCGAATTAACAGAAAATTGATACTTTTGTCCTCCCTTACGGAGAGGTGTCTGAGTGGTCGAAAGAGCAAGCCTGGAAAGTTTGTATACTCGCAAGGGTATCGAGGGTTCGAATCCCTCCCTCTCCGCAAAATATGATCCTGGTCGAGTGACCGGGATTTTTTATGGGCTTATTTTTTCAATAAAAATGTGAGCGGTATGTGTAAACGTTTTGCCCAGGCGATTTCATCGTGCGCTGCTCCTTCAAACTTTTTGGTGATCCAATGTTTAGCAGTATAGCCGGCATTTTCCATGCTTGCGTCGAGCTTGGGTTGCGTTTGCTGATAAAGTGCATCGAGTGTGGCGGTGCCATAATCGAAATAAATTTTTCTTTTGGGGCTTTGAGGCAGTTTTTCTGAAACATAAGCCCTGAGTGCTGCCGCGTATTCATTATCAGGATTTTGCATTACCCGAGCATCGGTCAAAAGCGGTGAGTGGATAGACAAGCAGGCTGCACCCCCAAATACTTCAGGATATTCGCAAACTCCGTATAAAGAAATGAGGCCGCCCATGCTAGAGCCCATTAAAAAAGTGGAGGCTGCTTCTTTTCGTGTCGCATAATTTTTATCGATGAATGGTTTAAGTTCTTTCACCAAGAATTGAAGGTATTGATCTGCTAAAAACTGCTCGTTTTGCGCTTTGCTTCTCTCTGGTTCTTCCAAATAATCGATGGCTTTTTTAGGAAAATATTCTGCCCTCCTCAAGCCGTTGATATTCCATACAGCCACCACTATGCAGTCTTTTATTTTTCCTTCTTTTAAGAGTTTGCCCATCGTTTCATCCACCTCCCATTCCTGTTTGTTCCAGGTGGTACTTGCATCAAACAACATCTGGCCATCGTGCATGTAGATGACAGCATATTTTTTCTTGCTGGTGTAGCCATCAGGTAGCCAAACATCTACTGTTCTACTTTCAACGAAATTGGAAGCAAATTTCTCGTAACGAGTGATGGTTCCTGAAGATAATTTTGGAGTTTGTGCAGATAAATTGCTCATTTCCAAAAGGGTGTACATGCAGAATAACAAGAGGGCTCTCATACAGTTCAATCGAAAATTAATTTTTAATAATATTAAGCATAATTCGATAAAAAAATTAGATTCTTTAGATAAATAAGGTGATCTTTTAAGACCCGGTGCTGAGTAAAATTAGGACTAAATGCTTAGGTTTGTACCTGCTTCAATAATGCCCGCGGCACGCTTTCATGACTAAACTCGAAGAAATTAGAAAACCCATTGCCAAAGAGCTTGATGCCTTCGAACTCAAATTCAGGGCAGCCATGAAAAGCAGCACGCCCTTACTCGATCGCATTACTCATTACATCGTTAAACGTAAGGGGAAACAGATCAGACCGATGTTTGTATTTCTATCTGCCAAAGCTTGTGGAGGGATCACTGAAGCGAGCTACCGCGGGGCCTCTCTGGTAGAGTTATTGCACACGGCTACCTTGGTTCACGATGATGTGGTGGATGATGCTTACCAGCGTAGAGGTTTCTTTTCGATCAACGCCCTATGGAAAAATAAAATTGCGGTCTTAGTGGGTGATTATCTGCTGGCAAAAGGTTTATTGCTTTCTGTTAACAATGAAGATTTTCGTCTCTTAAAAATTGTCTCGGAAGCGGTGCAACAAATGAGTGAAGGCGAATTACTACAGATTGAGAAAGCTAGGCGATTGGATATAGATGAAGCTGTTTATTTTGAAGTGATTCGTAAAAAAACCGCTTCGCTTATTGCTTCTTGTTGTGCTTGTGGTGCGGCTTCAACAGGCGCCGATGAACCAACCATTGAACGCATGCGTTTATTTGGCGAAAAGGTGGGCATCGCTTTTCAGATTAAAGACGATTTATTTGATTTTGGCACCGATGACGTGGGCAAGCCGCTTGGCATAGATATCAAAGAGAAAAAAATGACGCTTCCTTTGATCTACGCCTTGAGTAAAGCCACTTCGTCTGAAAAAAAACACATCATTAGAATCATTAAAAATCATAGTCAGGAGCAGGAAAAAGTAGACCAGGTAATCGAATTTGTTAAAAATAGTGGCGGAATTGAGTATGCCCAAGAGCAAATGGAGATTTATCAGGCACAAGCTTTTGACCTGTTGGAAGATTTCGAAGACCAGGAAGCCCGTGCCCAGTTGCAAGCTCTGGTAACTTATACCACCCAAAGAAGCAAATAAAACGATGAGCAACGAATTGTTATTTTTCGCCTGTTTTCTCTTATTTATCACGCTGATGCTGGCCATCGATCTGGGCTTGTTCAACAAAAAAGATCATGTGGTAAGCTTTAAGGAAGCGGCCGTGATGAGTGCAATTTGGGTTTCTTTTGCCCTGGGTTTTTATGTGTTATTGCTTACAGAAGGTGAATTTTTACACGGAATTCAAAATCAGGCACAGCTGGAGCAAGTCACCCAAACTTATTTACACAACATTACGCTCACGCCCGGAAATTTTGCCTCCAATCTTTTATTGTACAAGCAAAATTTAGCCTTAGAGTTCATCACCGGGTATGTAGTGGAATATGCCCTCTCTGTCGATAATATTTTTGTGATGGTGCTCATCTTTAGTGCCTTTGGGGTAAATGAGAAATATTATCACCGAGTTTTATTTTGGGGGATTATTGGGGCCGTTCTCATGCGTTTCCTATTCATTTTCTTAGGCGCTTCGCTCATCAGCGAGTTTAACTGGATCATTTATATTTTCGGGGCCTTCTTGGTGTATACCGGTTTCATGATGTTTAAGGGACGAAATGAAGAGGATGAAATTGATGCCGAAAATCACCGTGTGGTTCGTTTTGCGTCCAAATATTTACCTATCACTCCTGATTATGTGGGTAAGCAATTTTTTGTGAAACAGCATGGTAAAACTTTGATCACCCCGCTCTTTGTGGTTTTATTGGTGGTTGAGTTTACAGACCTCATTTTTGCGGTCGATTCCATTCCAGCCATCTTTGCGGTAACCAAAGATCCCTACATCGTATTTTTCTCCAACATCTTTGCCATTTTGGGGCTGCGGTCTATGTTTTTTCTGCTGGTCAACATCATCCATAAATTCCATTATTTAAAGACCGGTTTATCTCTTCTGCTGGTATTTATTGGTTTGAAGATGCTTGCACATCATTACCTGGACGATTGGGGATTCACTACGCTGCACTCGCTGCTGATTATTTTGAGCATATTGACGCTGAGTGTAGTAGCTTCTTTAGCTTTTCCGAAAAAATAATACTGCTATAGGTTTAAGGCATCATGCCGAGGATCTCTTCTACATATCGGCGTTCATTGGCCAGTCGTGGTACTTTATGCTGACCGCCCAATTTACCTCGAGTCTTCATCCATTTATAGAAAGTGCCTTCGGGCGCTTGATGAATTTGCGGCATGCGGAGTGCCATGTCTTTAAATCGCTTGGCATCATAATCCGAATTTAAATCTCTCAAACCCTGATCAAGAATTTCGGTGAACTGATGCAAATCTTTGGGGGCTTGCTCAAACTCAATAATCCATTCATGTGCACCAGCTTCATTTCCTTTAAAATAAACAGGGCAGGCGGTATAATCACGAATCACACTTTGGGTGGTTGCACAGGCTTTGGCAAGTGCTTTTTCTGCATTATCAATAATCAACTCTTCACCAAAGGCATTGATGAAATGTTTGGTACGTCCGGTAATTTGAATGCGGTAGGGAGCCAGAGAAGTGAATTTGATGGTATCGCCAATTTGGTATCGCCATAAACCTGCATTGGTAGAGATAATGAGTGCGTAATTCTTACCTAACTCTACTTCATCCAAACTTAAAGTTCTTGGGTTTTCCTGCTCGATGTTTTCCATGGGAAGGAACTCGTAGTAAATCCCATAGTCGAGCATCAGCAGCATTTCCTCTGAATTGGGTAAATCCTGGATCCCGAAAAAGCCTTCCGAAGCATTATAGGTTTCCAAATAATACATCTGCTCAGAAGGAATCAACTGCTTGAATTGCTCGCGGTAAGGCGTAAAATTCACCGCTCCATGAAAATATAATTCCAAATTGGGCCAAACTTCAAGTAAGTTCGATTTTCCGGTCAGTTCCAAAATTCGTTTAGCCAGCACCACGTTCCAGGTGGGTACACCCGAGATATTGGTCACGTTCACATCGACAGTTGCACGGGCAATCTTCTCCACCTTTTCCTCAAAGTTATCCATCAGGGTGATCGATTGCTCAGGGGTGCGGTAAAACTCCGCCCAAAATGGCAAATTTTTGATCAATACCGCCGATAGATCTCCGTAGGAGGAATCTCCGCTTAATTGGTTCACCTGCGAACTGCCACCCAGTACCAGGCATTTCCCGGTAAATATTTTCGTATCCGGGCGATTGTTGCAGTAAATGGATAAAAGATCTTTGCCGCCTTTATAATGGCACTCTTCGAGCGATTCTTCGCTTACTGGAATAAATTTACTGCGATCGTTGGTGGTGCCTGAAGATTTTGCGAACCATTTAATTTCTGAGGGCCAAAGGATATTTTGTTCTCCGGCCAACATCCGCTCAATAAGTGGCTTGAGGGTGTCATAGGTTTGAATCGGGACTCTTTCTTTGAATGTTTGGCTGTTTTGAATGTCAGCGTAAGCATATTTTTTCCCCCATTCGGTATGTTGGGCAGTATGCATTAAGTTTCGAAAAACCTCTTCCTGAACTTCATGTGGATATTTGATGAAAAGCTCGATCTGGTGCATCCGCTTTTTCATGATCCAGGTAAAGAAAGAGTTAACCAGTGTCATTTTCTCTAAAGCTTAAATCAGACTTTCTTCTTTCGCAATTCAAAATGTTGGCCAAGGTAATATTTACGGGCCATTTCATTATTGGCAATTTCTGCAGGTGTGCCGGTCAGCATAATTTTACCTTCTGCAAGTAAGTAGGCCCTGTCTGTGATAGATAGCGTTTCCTGCACATTATGATCGGTAATGAGGATGCCAATATTTCTGAGTTTTAATTTGGCCACAATCGATTGAATTTCTTCCACCGCAATCGGGTCTACTCCTGCAAATGGCTCATCCAGCAGAATGAATTTCGGATCTGCGGCCAAAGCCCGGGCAATCTCGGTACGCCTGCGTTCGCCGCCCGAGAGCAGATCGCCGCGGTTTTTGCGTACTTTGTGTAAACTGAATTCATCAATCAGTTCTTCTAATTTTTGAGCTTGCTCTTCCTTGCTCAAGCTCGTCATTTCGAGAATGGCCATGATGTTATCTTCAACAGAGAGCTTGCGAAAGACGGAAGCTTCTTGTGCCAGATAACCGATCCCTTTCTGCGCTCTACGATACATAGCATCTTCGGTGATGTCCTCCTCTCCCAAATACACATGCCCTTCGTTAGGTTTGATCAAACCGACAATCATGTAAAAAGAAGTGGTTTTTCCGGCGCCGTTTGGTCCCAGTAGTCCCACAATTTCACCTTGCGACACATGAAACGACACATCATTCACCACCGTTCTCTGTCGGTATTTCTTTACAAGGTGTTCTGCCTTTAATATCATTTTTATAATCGCTTCTTCTTAAGCTAAAATACGGATGTCTCTAATTTTTAATTGAATGTTTCTGCGATCTTTCCAAATATTCTCTTCAATACTGTAACAGATATCAAAAGGTAATCCGCGATTTAAATCCTCACAAAATGACGCCAATCCAAATCCGATGCAATCAAAATAAGCAGAATCACCTTGCCTGATTTTCAGTTTCAGGTGTTTTTCGCCCACTATGCTTGCCGTGCCGTAAGTATAAACATTTTTACTTAAAAACACCGGCGACATATTCTCCGGGCCATGTGGTTCCATCTGATTTAAAATCCGAAAGAATTTTCCGTCGATTTGTTCCAGACGAAGTGTGGCATCTATTTTAATTTCTTGGGTAAGCAATTCTTCGGTAATGCTTGCGGCCACTACTTCTTCAAAACGTTCCTGAAAAGCAGGTACATTTTCGGTTTTCATGGTCAAGCCTGCTGCGTATTTATGACCGCCAAATTGTTCTAAGAGCTCACTGCAGGCAGATAGTGCTTCGTACAGATCGAATCCCATCACCGATCGGGCTGAACCCGCCACCACGCCATTGGATTGGGTGAGTACCACCGTGGGGCGATAATAAGTTTCCGTTAGTCTGGAGGCTACAATACCAATTACACCCTTGTGCCACTTTTCATGATAAACCACCGTTGATTTTCTTTTGATCAAACTGGCATTTCCGCCAATCATCGCAAGCGCCTGTTCTGTGATATCGCTATCGTGTCCCCTGCGCTCTTCATTATTCAATTCTATCAGTTTGGCTTTTGCCAATGCTTCCTCTTTAGTTATACTGATTAATAACTGAACAGCATTTTTTGCGTCTGCGATCCTGCCGGCAGCATTGATTCGGGGTCCTAATTGAAACACCGCATCAGAAAGACTGTATTGCTCTTTTCGGCCAGAAATGTCCATCAGGGCGGCCATTCCCGGACATGGATTTTCGTTGAGGCGTTTCAAGCCATACCAGGCTAAGGTTCTGTTTTCGCCATTAACAGGTACTATATCGGCAGCAATACTCACCGCCACCAGGTCTAAATAAGCTACTAAATTGTCAAATGGTAGGTCATTTTTTTGGCTGTAAGCCTGAATGAGTTTAAATCCGATACCACAGCCAGCTAGTTCCTTGAATGGATAATCACAGTCGGGTCGTTTGGGATCCAGAACTGCCACTGCTTCCGGAAGTTGGTCGCCCGGCAGGTGGTGATCACAAATGATGAAATCAATTCCCTTAGCTTGGGCATATGCCACTTTATCAATCGATTTAATACCACAGTCTAAAGCAATGATCAGGGAAAATCCATTTGCTTCCGCAAAATCGATTCCTTTAAAAGAAATACCATAGCCCTCTGCATAGCGGTCGGGGATGTAAAAGTCGATCTCCGAATGAATGACTTTGAAAAACTGATAAACCAGCGCAACCGCAGTGGTTCCATCCACATCGTAATCGCCAAAAATCAGAATTTTCTCGCCTTTAGCAATTCCTTTTTCAATCCGGAGAACGGCTAGTTCCATGTCTTTCATTAAGAAAGGATCATGGAGGTGTGCTAAATCGGGCCTGAAAAATTCGCGAGCTGTTTCAAAACTGCTAATTCCCCTGTTGACCAGTAATCGGCAGAGAACTTCATCAAGTTGTAGATCTTGTTGAAGTTTGCTAACCAAGTCAGCTTGTTTTAAGGGAATTTCTACCCATCTTTTTTGCATATCTTTGTGCAGGTTCTGAGCCTTAAATATACTTAAATGGCCATGCCTGACCAAGTTTTAAGCTCCTAAAGATTTTGAAAATATTCCCCTTATACGAAGGCTCCTACTCGGTAGATATCAGCAAAAAGTTTATTCCTTTCGATCCTGCCATACACCAGGCTAAAGATCGTCCGGCTTCTTTATTTGTGCATGTCCGCCCATTCCTCATCCAAACTAGTAAAGATCTCATCCTGATTGATACCGGTTTGGGATATCACGATGCCTCCGGAGAACTTTTCCTGCATCAGCACATTCGAAAGGCCGGCTTTCAGCCCGAGGAGGTCAGTTTGGTATTGATGTCGCACTTACATTTCGATCATTCGGGTGGGATGGTGAATCACCGGGATTCAAAAATGGACTTGAGTTTTCCTCATGCCGAATACATCATTCAAAGAGGTGAATGGGAGAGTGCCTACAGTAAACCTTCCAAATCTTACCGTACGGATATTTTTGATATCCTACAGCGGAGTGGCTGTATCCGTTTTGTAGAGGGTAGTGGTCAACTCAACCAACAGGTCAAATTTGAATTATGTGGAGGACATACCGAATTTCACCAGGTATTTTTAATCGAGGAGGATGGTGAGACCTACTTCTTTGGGGGTGATGTGCTCCCGGAGCCGGAACAATTGATTCGTAAATTTATGGCCAAATATGACTTTGATCCACGCCAAACCATGCAATTAAGAGAGGATTATGGCAAGCGGGCTGCCAGCGAAAGTTGGACTTGTCTTTACTATCATGCCAAAACAAAAGCTATGAGCAAGGTGCTTTACGATGAACAAGGCTTTCATCTGAAATAAAAAAACCCTGCTTTTCGAAGCAGGGTTCTCTTTGAAATTCTTTGATTTATTTGGTAGCTACCAAGGTGATGTCTAAAGTAAATTCATCATCAATCGCCTTATCGCCAATGCTGTCGAAAAAGCTTTTTGAACCGTAACGGATATCATATTTAGTACGATCTACTTTTACGCCTTTAGCACTTGCAGTCAGGGTGTTGCCACTCACAGACATGCTGGCAGGGAAGCTGATTGCCTTGGTAATCCCTTTAATAGTTAAGTTACCACTGATGTTAACAGTACCGGCAGATGCAGGGCTTACTTTAGTAATGACGAAAGAAGAAGTAGGGAATTTCTCTACGCCAAAGAAATCGTCTGCTTTTAAGTGACCAACCAATTTATCGGCCCACTCGCCCTGTAAATCAGTACAAGTGATAGAGTTCATGTTGATGTTAAAACTTCCGTTTGATAATTTGCCATCGTTCAGGTTCAAAGTACCGCCACTTAATTTGATGTTGCCACTGTGTTGGCCTGCCACTTTTTTACCATTCCAGGCAATATTTGACTTTTGAACATCAACTTTAAAGCTACTCTCTTTCACCGGATTGATGAATGACATCGATAAAATTGCAATGCTTACAATGCTTAAGGTTGAAATAATTTTTTTCATGTTTGATTAATTGATTAATAAACGAATATACAAGAAAATAAATAGATGTTTAAACAAATATTTAGACTTGACTGGAAATTGACAGAAATAAAAAAGGTGGCAGGAATTCCTGCCACCTAATAGGATTTTTCATTGTTTTATTTTACGATACACTTGCCTCTGCATAGCTTTCGATGGATGGACAAGCGCAAATGAGCGTACGATCGCCATGGGTATCGTTAACCCGGCCAACAGAAGGCCAAAACTTATGTTCAGCCACATATTGGAGCGGGAAAGCCGCTTTTTGGCGGGTATAAGGTTTGTCCCACTCATTGCCCGTTACTACGGCCGCTGTATGTGGTGCATTTTTCAATGGGTTGTTCTGACGATCTGATAATCCTTTTTCTACATCATCAATTTCATACCTGATGGCAATCATGGCATCGCAAAAACGATCCAGTTCATGCTTAGGTTCAGATTCGGTTGGTTCTACCATCAGCGTACCTGCCACCGGGAAGGATACAGTTGGCGCATGGAACCCGTAATCCATTAAGCGTTTGGCAATATCAGTTACTTCAATTCCAAAATTTTTGAAAGAACGGCAGTCTAAGATCATTTCGTGAGCACAACGGCCGTTGGCGCCGGCATATAAAACCGGATAATGCGCCTCTAAACGTAATTTGATGTAATTGGCATTCAATATCGCCATCTTGGTAGCTTCTGTTAATCCATCACCGCCCATCATGGAAATATAGGCATGAGAGATGAGCAGGATAGACGCAGAACCCCATGGTGCAGCAGAAACAGCAGGAATTGATTTCTCACCACCAATCTGTACAACGCTGTGTCCCGGAAGGAAAGGCACCAAGTGTTTGGCCACACCAATCGGACCCATACCAGGGCCGCCACCACCGTGAGGGATACAGAAAGTCTTGTGTAAATTCAGGTGACACACATCGGCACCAATGGCAGCCGGGCTGGTTAAGCCAACCTGAGCATTCATATTGGCGCCATCCATATAAACCTGTCCACCGTGCTGGTGGATGATATCGCAGATCTCGATGATCGATTCTTCAAATACGCCGTGCGTAGATGGATAGGTAACCATCAAACAGGACAGATTTTTACTGTGTTCTTCAGCCTTGGCTTTCAGGTCGGCAACATCAATATTTCCTTTTTCATCGCAAGCAACCACTACAATCTGCATACCTGCCATTGCAGCCGAAGCTGGGTTGGTGCCATGTGCCGATGATGGAATCAATGCGACGTTACGGTGACCTTCTCCACGATCAATGTGGTAAGCTCTGATGACCATCAAACCGGCATACTCGCCCTGAGCGCCCGCATTGGGCTGTAAACTCATCGCAGCAAAACCGGTAATTTCACTTAACCATCGGTTCAGCTCGTCAAAAATTTGCATATAGCCACCCACTTGGTCTGCAGGAGCAAAAGGGTGTATTTTACCAAATTCAGCCCAGGTTACCGGAACCATTTCGGTAGTAGCATTTAGTTTCATGGTGCATGAGCCCAAAGCGATCATCGAATGACATAAAGAAAGATCTTTTGCTTCGAGCGATTTGATATAACGCAGCATCTCATGCTCAGAATGGTAAGAATTAAATACCTGATGAGTGAGATAAGCTGATTTACGGCTTAGTTCTGTAGGGTATTGTGGCTTTACATCAGCACTCAGACCTTGGATATTGATATCATGAGCCGTTTTACCTTTTACTTTGGCGAAAATTCTTGCCAAAGTCTCGATGTCTTCCAAACGCGTTGTTTCGTCGATGGTGATACTCACGTTCGAGCCACGATAATGCAGGTTAATTTCATGGTTCAATGCTTCCGCATGAATGGCATCCATCAATTCACCCAAATCTAGATTCAGGGTATCGAAATAGTGCTTATTTTCTTGTTGATATCCCAATTCTTTTAAGGCTTTATCCAATACCACTGTTAAGCCATGAATACGTTCTGCAATTGCTTTTAATCCTTTAGGGCCATGATAGGCGGCGTACATCCCGGCCATGATGGCTAAAAGTGCTTGAGCAGTACAAATATTGGAGGTTGCTTTATCACGACGGATATGCTGCTCACGTGTTTGTAGAGCCATACGCAAGGAATAATTTCCGGCAGAATCGATGGTTACCCCGATGATGCGGCCTGGCATAGAGCGCTTGTATTCTTCTTTTGTTGCGAAGAAAGCAGCATGCGGGCCGCCAAATCCCATCGGGATTCCAAAACGTTGCGAGGTGCCCACCACGATATCTGCACCCCATTCTCCCGGAGGAGTAAGTAAGGTCAGGCTCATCAAGTCGGTCACAACTGTTAATTTGATATCTTTTTCCTGTGCTTTTTTAGCAAAATCACGGTAATCGTAAACATTTCCGTTTCCAGCCGGGTATTGAATAATCGCTCCAAACATCTGATCGTTCAATTCTACCTCGCGGTGATCGCCAATTTCTAATTGGATACCATACGGAGCAGATCTGGTACGTAAAATATCAATGGTTTGAGGGTAAACTTCTTCAGAAACAAAGAACACTTTGGCATCATCATTTTTTCGCAAGCTGTACTGCATACACATGGCTTCTGCCGCTGCGGTACCTTCATCTAACAAAGAAGCGTTGGCAATTTCCATCCCGGTAAGGTCAATTACCATAGTTTGGTAATTGAGCAGGGCTTGTAACCTGCCTTGAGCAATTTCTGCTTGATAGGGTGTATATTGGGTATACCATCCCGGATTTTCAAGAATATTTCGCTGTATGACTCCCGGAACAATCACATCGGTATAACCTTGCCCGATAAAGGATTTGAAGACCTTGTTTTTCGAAGCTGTTTGCTTCAAATTATTTAAATAGTCGAATTCACTTTGTGGTTCAGGAAGCTGCAGCGCTTGTTTCAAACGAATATTGGCTGGAACAGTTTGTTCGATCAATTCGTCGATACTTTTTACGCCAACTGCCTTCAGCATGTCCTCGGTAGCAGCGGCATCTGGGGCAATATGTCTGTTTTTAAATTCTTCCTGATAGTTTACGTTGATGCTCATGGAAATTGCGAAATTTTATGATGCAGCAAAGTTAATATTTTAGGCGCTCAATGCGATGGAAACGAGCACCTAATTGTGCCCTTTGAAAGTAAAATTTTACACAATTTTTTAAGCTTTCAGCTGATACAAATAACGTTGAATGGTATTCTCCATTCCGAGGTAAAGGCAATCGCAAACCAGGGCATGCCCGATGCTTACTTCCTGTAAATCAACTACATTTTGAGCAAAATAGCGCAGATTATGTAGATCGAGGTCGTGGCCTGCGTTCAATCCTATTCCAAGTTCTTTAGCTAAAGCGGCCGCATCCTGGTAAGGTTGAATGGCTGTTATTTTATTTTGTTGAAAATTTTGGGCATAAGCCTCGGTGTATAACTCAATTCGGTCGGTACCTGTGGAAGCAGCGGCTTCTACCATTTTCAGGTCAGGATCGACGAAAATAGATACCCGAATTCCTGCTGATTTGAATTCAGCGATGATATCTTTTAAAAAGGCTTGATGTTGGATGGTGTCCCAGCCGTGATTGGAAGTCAGCTGCCCAGTGGCATCAGGAACCAGGGTCACTTGAGTAGGTTTATTGTCTAAAACTAGTTTTACAAATTTCTCTTCCCTTGGGTTTCCTTCAATATTAAATTCGGTGGTAATGATCTCCCGGAGCTCATACACATCGCTATAGCGGATGTGCCGCTCATCAGGTCTGGGATGTACGGTAATTCCCTGTGCCCCGAAGCGTTCTGCATCTTTTGCAACTTGAATTAGATTGGGATTATTACCACCTCTTGAATTGCGGATGGTTGCAAACTTGTTGATGTTCACCGAAAGTTTTGTCATGCTTCAAAAATAACAAAGCTGCTTTCTAATCGTGTAATTTTATGATAATAAAGCAAAAGGCCGCTCGATTTTCCGAAACGGCCTTTCACACCACTAACCACCAACCATTAGTTCACCTTAAACTCAACCCTTCTGTTTTTCTGACGACCCTGAGGTGTTTTATTGCTTGCAATAGGTTTGGTACTTCCGTAACCAACCGCAGCGATACGACTTGGGTCTACACCCGCATCGGCTAAATAGTTTTTTACCGCCTGAGCACGTTTCACACTCAAAATTTTATTGGAAGCCGGTTTTCCCACATTATCGGTATGACCGGAAAGAATGAGCGTTAACTCCGGACGTTTTACCATCAATGCGGCCAGTTCATCCAAGCTGTCGTAAGAGTAAGCTTTGATCACTGATTTCCCGGTTTCAAATTGCAAGTCGGCTACCGCCGTAAAGATGATTTTCTCTTCCACTTTGGTCAAAACTGGTTTTTCGGTAACCGGACATCCGCTATTGGAGGCTGGTCCTACCTGATCGATACATTTATCGTCTTTATCTGGTACGCCGTCTCCATCTTTATCCGGACAACCTTTACTTGATAATGGACCAGGAATTTCCGGACAAGCGTCTTCGCTGTCGCCAATACCGTCACCATCTTTATCAGGGCAGCCTTTAAGTGCCAATGGTCCTGGAATTGTAGGACAAGCATCTTGGCTATCCAGGATACCATCTTTATCTGTATCAGGGCAACCTTTGGCCATGAGCGGTCCGGCTGCATCCGGACAAGCATCCTCCTGATCGGCAATACCGTCATTATCACGGTCTGGGCAACCTTTCAGCGCTAAACTGCCTGCCAACTCAGGACAACGGTCTTCCGCATCTGTGATACCGTCATTATCTTTATCCGGACAACCTCTTAAGGCAGCTGTTCCAGCCAGGTCAGGGCAAAGGTCATCGCGATCGGTAATGCCATCTGCATCTCTGTCTGGGCAGCCTTTGGCATCGCGGCTTCCAGGCAGCGTAGGGCATAAGTCTTCCTTGTCGGCAATGCCGTCACCATCTGCATCGGGGCAACCCTGTGCCGCAATGGTTCCAGGAATTGTAGGGCAATTATCGCCGTTATCTGCTATACCATCCCCGTCTGTGTCTGGGCAGCCATGAGTTTTTTCAGGTCCGGCCAAAGCAGGGCAGGCATCGTCCTTGTCGGGTATACCGTCTTTATCCACATCAGGCCAAGGACAACCATCATTTTCTTTTGGACCAGCTACTTTTGGACATTTATCTAACTTATCGCTGATATGGTCTCCATCACGGTCACTGATCCGTTTTTTACCAATAGATAAATTGATACCGGCATATAAGTTGATTGAAGTCCATTTACCAATGCCGATGGCACCACCAATATCATCTGTTCCGATAAAAAACCCTCCGGTTCGGGTAGCCAAACCAATGTTAGTTTTTTTGTATCGCGATGAATAGGTAATGGGGACCGCAATTTCATAGCCAGGTTTTTCTATCCTTGGGTGAATTCCTAAAAGCATCCCGTTTGGATCGATGGCATCTGTTTTTTTAGACATGCCATTCATATAATTGGCAGCCACGTAAAAATTCTTGGCAACTTTTACATCCAGGTTCATGTTAAGGCGTGTGGGCAATTTTGATCTATAGTTGAGGCTGGAGCTTACCGAAGCTGGTCCGTAAACGTCGATCAAGGATTGTTCCAGATCTGCAGGATCAAAACTTAAGACATTTGCTTCTGACCACTCGTGATAAGGTGCATGATTTAAACCAATGGTTTTGCCTTTGGCATAAGTGATGGACCCCATATCTGTGATGGAAAAACCAAATTTTAGGGCATATTGCGGTACGGAATTGTCACTGAGCATTTTGCCATCCACTTCGTATCGGTACTTGGCAAATTTGGGTCTGAATTCGTATTCAAAACCTAAATCGGCACCAAAACCCTGACCTCTGCCATTGGCCAGATTTCTCATGGTCAGTGTATAGTTTGCAGGGTCGAGCAGTTTGCCATCAGATACTTTAGAGCTAATGTTCACACCTGTGGTTGCCACTGTTTTGTATGTGCCATTATCGATGATCGAAATATTGGTTTGATTGCTACTCACCCGAGCATTGCCCACTCCCCACAAATACTTTCCGGTGGCTCCGGCTTTTAATACGTGTTTCCCTGTGTTCAGCAGATTGCGGGCATAGGTAAAACCTGCTTCACCAAACATGTTGCCACTCAGATCGAAGGAAGCATCTGGGATATTCTGAAATTGATCTGTGTTTTGCAGACCTTTGGTCAGGATGGGCATCAATGCTTCTGATACATTGCCTGCATTGAATAACATTCTCACCCTGCTGCTAAACCCGAAACTTTGGCTTTTTCCTAAAGATGCAACAAATGAGGGCAAACGAGTTTCGATACCGAAGTCTAGATTTTTGTTTTTACCGTTGAGCTGTATCTCCAGCAAATCGTCAAATTCGCCATTTTTTTGCACCACCTGCACAATTTTCGGAATGGATTTCAACTTGCCATAATCATTGGCCAAATAAAGACTACCCGACATCAGGTTGATTTGTAGTCTCTGTTTGGAATCGGCAATTTTTGCCGGATTAAAATAAATGGAATTGATCGGCGAGTAATTACTGTTGTTGAGCAGGCTGTAACCCTGCCCATAAGAAAATGTCTGGCTGAGGCATAGTAGCACCAAGACGGGATAGATCTTTTTCATAAATAATGTTATTTGGTTAATAAATAAGTATGAGCTATGTTTTATTAAGCAATAACGTAGGATAGATCTATTAAAGTATTTGACTAAAAATAAAAAAGGGGTAGAACTTTTGTTCCACCCCTTTTTCAAAGAAAAAGTGATTTGTGTTAGTAACGGTATTCGTCAGATTTGAATGGACCGTTAACAGCTACGCCAATGTATTCGGCTTGATGTGGTTCTAATACATCCAGTTCAACACCAATTTTTCCTAAGTGTAAACGAGCTACTTTTTCGTCTAACTCTTTAGGTAAGGTATAAACTTTGTTTTCGTATTTACCAGGGTTTTGCCATAATTCTAATTGTGCGATTGTTTGGTTGGTAAATGAAGCCGACATTACAAATGAAGGGTGACCAGTAGCACAACCCAAATTCACCAAACGACCTTCTGCCAAAACAATCACGTCTTTACCGTCGATGGTATATTTATCTACCTGTGGTTTAATTTCCACTTTGGTATGGCCATAATTCTTATTCAACCAGGCCATATCAATTTCATTATCAAAGTGACCTATGTTGCAAACGATGGCTTTATCTTTCAAGCTTTTGAAGTGTTCGCCACGAACAATGTCGCAGTTACCGGTGGCAGTTACCACGATATCGGCTTCTTTGACCGCATCAGCGAATTTTTTCACTTCATAACCTTCCATGGCAGCTTGTAAAGCGCAGATCGGGTCGATCTCGGTAACGATCACTCGAACACCAGAATTTTTTAATGAATCTGCTGAACCTTTACCCACATCGCCATAACCAGCAACTACCGCAACTTTACCGGCCATCATTACGTCGGTAGCACGGCGAATGGCATCTACTAATGATTCGCGGCAGCCATATTTATTATCAAATTTCGATTTTGTAACTGAGTCGTTTACATTGATGGCAGGAAGGTGCAAGGTGCCATTCTTCATGCGCTCATATAAACGTAACACTCCGGTAGTGGTTTCTTCTGATAAACCTTTGATGCCTGAAATCAATTCAGGGTAATTATCAAAAACCATATTGGTTAAATCGCCACCATCATCTAAGATCATATTTAATGGCTGACGATCTGCACCGAAGAACAAAGTTTGTTCAATGCACCAGTCGAATTCTTCTGCATCCATCCCCTTCCAGGCGTACACTGAAATACCTGCAGCGGCAATAGCTGCAGCGGCATGATCCTGGGTAGAAAAAATATTACATGATGACCAGGTTACTTCAGCACCCAGTTCTACCAATGTTTCAATTAATACGGCAGTTTGAATGGTCATGTGCAAGCAGCCGGCAATGCGGGCACCTTTGAGTGGTTTAGCGGCTCCGTATTCTTTACGAAGGGCCATTAAACCTGGCATTTCTGCTTCTGCTAACTGAATTTCTTTACGACCCCATTCGGCCAGGGAGATGTCCTTTACTTTGAAAGGAACATAAGTTTTCGTCTCTACTGATGACATAGTTTTTTGTTTTTAAGTTTGAATCGCAAATTTACGTAATAATAGGCTAAAATTGAAGTCAATGCTTTGTAAATTAAGTAGCTGTTCTGCTTATTGGGTATGCTGAGCTGTTCATAATTTGTATTTTTGTGCAAATAATTAGTACAAATATGTATCCAGAATATTTAGTAGCGCCCATGCGTGAAGAGTTAACCAAAGCAGGGTTTAAAGAATTGAAAACTGCTGCTGAAGTAGATGATGCCATCAAAAGTGAAGGAACTGCCCTGGTGGTGGTCAATTCTGTTTGCGGATGTGCCGCAGCCAATGCAAGGCCTGGTGTTAGAATGGCAGTGAATAATGCTAAAAAACCAGATCATTTGCTGACCGTTTTTGCCGGAATGGAAAAAGATGCCGTGGATCAGGCTCGTGCTCATATGTTGCCTTTCCCACCTTCATCGCCTGCCATTGCATTGTTTAAAAATGGTGAATTGGTTCACATGATTGAACGTCATCAAATTGAAGGCAGAAGTGCCGAACTCATAGCTGATAACCTGGCTGCCGCATTCGAGCAGTACTGCTAAAAGAAAAAGCTCCCGGAACGGGGGCTTTTTTTTATAAATACCTCAAGAGCAATCGCTCTAGTTCGGAGAAACTGACTTTCATTTTTGCCTTTCCTTGTCTGGCATAGGCTATTTCTCCACTTTCTTCAGAAATGATGACCGCTAGCACATCACTCACCTCTGAAATGCCGATTCCTGCCCTGTGTCTGAGTCCGAAATGTGCAGGCAAACGATCATTTTCAGTCAATGGTAAAATACAAGAAGCAGATTTGATCTTATTTTCAGCAATGATGACCGCACCATCGTGCAAAGGGCTGTTTTTTTGAAAAATACTTTCGAGTAATCGCTTGGAGATGCTGGCGTTCAGGATCTCGCCACTGTTTTGAAAATGTTGTTCTTCAAAGTATTTGGAAAAGACGATCAATGCTCCGGTTTTAGATTTTTGCATGCTTCTGCAGGCATCTAAAATGGGTTTAATTCGATTGATATTTTGGTTGATTTCTTCTTTTTTACCAAACAGGAACAGCCACCAGGCCTTATTTCTCTGCAGAGAGGCATTTTTACCAAGCAGCAATAAAAATCGCCTGATCTCCTGTTGAAAAACAATGATCAGGGCGATGAACCCCAAGCTGATGAATCCACCTAAAATCTGACTCAACAAACGCATTTGTGCTTGTTGCACTAAAAAATAACCGATATAAATGATGCTGATTCCGAGCAATATGTTTACCGCAATGGTCCCTCTGATGAGGCTATACACATAATAAATGATGATGGCCACCAAGAGAATGTCAATGGCATCGAGTAAACGAAATTGTAGAAAATTCAGATCCAGGTTATTCATGGTTTACTAAGATAGAGATTTTAGTTTTTACACCGCTTGCATGGCGCCCACCAGGCTGATGGCTTCCATAGCCGGTTTTACATCATGTACTCTCAATATTTTTGCTCCTTTTAATAAAGCGATGGTATTGCAAACCGTAGTGCCGTTCAAGGCCTCTGCTGGACTGGAATCCAACAGTTTATATATCATAGATTTACGAGAAAATCCGGCTAAAACAGGTAATTGGAGGATGTTTAAACTGTCCAATTTGTTCAATAGCTCGTAGTTATGTTCTAAATTTTTGCCAAACCCGAAACCAGGATCGATGATGAGCTCGTATGCTCCTAAATCATTCAACTTTTTTATTTTTTGAATAAAATATTGCAATATTTCTGATATCAGCGATTCGTAATGAGGGTTTTGCTGCATGGTTTGGGGCGTGCCTTTCATATGCATGAGGATGTAGGGCACCTTTAAACTGGCTACGGTCTCAAACATGTTTTGATCCAGTTCGCCTGCGGAGATATCGTTAATGAGTTGCGCTCCATGTTCTACTGCCTTTCTGGCAATCCCCGACCGAAAAGTATCAACCGAAATAATTGCTTCAGGAAATTCTTTCACCAATGCTTTTAATGCCGGTAACAGGCGCTCGCTCTCTGTTGTTTCGTTGATGTGTTCGGCGTTTGGCCTTGAAGAATAGGCACCCAGGTCGAGGAAACTTGCTCCCTCTTTTAACATTTGCTCGGCCTCTTTTAAGATTTGGCAACTATCGGGTTGGCCATTTCTTCCTTCCGGCTGGTAAAAGGAATCTGGAGTAAGGTTCAAGATTCCCATTACCCTTGGAACAGATAAGTCCATCAGCTTACCATTGATATTAAGGGTATTTTTAGATTGGATTACAGCAGCATTTTGTTGACCGGCATCCGTAAATTGATGAAAATGCGTATTTTTATCACTCATTATTGGACAAAATACCAATTAATTTAGCGATTAATCAAATAGATCAGCACATTGGCTCAAGAAACTTCCATTGCATACGATCAGGTCATCAATATTTGTAAAGACCTGTTTTTAAAGAAAACTAAAGACTACGGAACTGCCTGGCGTATCCTGCGTTTATCTTCTATTACTGATCAAATTTTTATCAAAGCGCAGCGCATCCGCACACTCGAAGAGAAAAAAGTTTCGAAAGTAGGAGAAGACATTACTTCTGAGTATATCGGTATTGTGAATTATTGCATCATTGCCATTTTGCAGTCTGAGTTAGGAGAGGAAACGGGCACAGAATTATCGGTAGAAGAAGTTGCCCTGCTTTTTGATCAGAAAGTTCAGGAGACCAAGGAGTTGATGTATGCAAAAAATCATGATTATGGCGAAGCATGGCGTGATATGCGCATCAGCTCTTTAACAGACCTGATTCTGATGAAGATCCTCCGTGTAAAGCAAATTGAAGACAATCAGGGTCAAACCCTGGCTTCTGAGGGCATCAAAGCCAATTATCAGGACATGCTCAACTACTCAGTTTTTGCATTGATTAAACTGACCGATAAACATGAAAGCAATTAGTATTGGTTTTAGCCGGTTTTTTGTAGGCTTCTTATTTATTTTCTCCGGATTGATCAAAGCCAACGATCCACTGGGCTTTGGCTATAAACTTCAGGAATATTTTGAGGTATTCCACCTCACTTTTTTTAACGATTACGCCACCGCGATCGCTATTTTTCTTTGCGGATTGGAAATCATTCTGGGTGCTGCACTTCTTCTTGGGCTTTTTGTACGTCAGGTTATTTGGGGTCTTTTGGGCCTCATCGTTTTCTTTACTTTTCTAACTTTTTACTCTGCTTTTTTTGAGGTGGTTACCTCCTGTGGTTGCTTTGGGGATGCCATTCCGCTTACACCTTGGCAATCTTTCGGAAAAGACCTCATTTTGTTGGCTTTCATTCTGATTTTGTTCATCTACAGGGCAGAAATAAAATCCATCGTACCGCTTAAAATTCAAAATTTTATACTGGCAGCATGCATTTTGCTAAGTTTTGGTGTGGGTATTTATACCTACGGAAACTTGCCTGTTATTGATTTTCTGCCTTACAAAGTGGGAGCCAATGTTCCCGAGTTGATGAAGATTCCGCCCGGCGCTCCTCAGGACGAATATGAGATCGTTTATCAGCTTAAAAACAAACAAACTGGTGAAGTAAAAAAGATGACCGATAAAGCCTATCTCAAAGAGGAAATCTGGAAAGATACCAATTGGGAAATCACAGGTGAACCGGAATCCAAACTGCTTAAAAAAGGATTTGAACCTAAAATCAAAGATTTAAAAATTAGCAATGCTGCAGGAGAAGACCTCACTTCGACTGTTATTGAACACAGTGCTTATCAGTTTTTAATCATAGCCTATGATCTGGATAAAACGGATTTGCAGGCCTTTAAAAGTTTGAATGAACTTACTGCAAAAGCTGCTCAAGGTTTTAAAATTTCAAGTCTGGTGTTAACTGCCAGCAGTATTGATCAAGCAGAACAATTGAAAAAAAATCTGAGCATCAATATGCCCTTCTTTTTTGCAGATGCCATCCCCCTAAAAAGTATGGTCCGAGCCAATCCGGGGATCATACTCATTAAAAATGGCATCATCATAGACAAGTGGCATTACCAAAATATGCCCGCATACGAAGATTTAGTGAAGAAGTATTTTAAAAAATGAAAATATTTTTGATCGGATTTATGGGTAGTGGCAAAACTACGCTCGGCCGAAAATTAGCTCAAAAGCTTTCCTGTCCTTTTGTTGACCTCGATGAACGCATAGTGGCTTATACCGGAAAAAGTATTGCTGAATTGTTTAGTTCTTTGGGAGAGGCAGGCTTCCGAAAATTGGAGCAGGAAGTATTACATAGTACTCAAAAAGAAGAGTCAGCGGTAGTAGCCACAGGAGGAGGCACACCTTGCTTTTTTGATAATATGGACTGGATGAACACTGAAGGGAAGACCGTTTACCTGCATGTGGCACCCAAGGCTTTAGCCAGCCGCTTGGAGCATACCAAAAGTAACAGACCACTTATTGGAAATAAAAAGGGAGAAGAATTGCTCGCCCTTATTGAAGAAAAATTAGAGGAAAGGGAGCAGTTTTATCAAAAGGCCCACATGATGGTGAGCGGTTTAGACATGACCGCCGACAAAATGATCTTATACCTCGAGGCAGCTCAGCTGAGGTAAACCGCATCCTCCTGATCGGGATTGTCTAACACAACTTGCACATGCTGTTTAAGTACCGTGGCCAATGCCAAGCCGGTAAAATCTGGCGAGACGGGGAAAATCCGATGACTACGGTCCACTAAAACCAACGTACGAATTTTTTTAAGTGGAATATTCAAGAAAACGCCCAGTCCGTAGGCCAGTGTTCGGCCGCTATTGAGCACATCATCCACCAAAATAACTGCCTGATGCGCAACTTCGCTCACTGGTATATCTGAACTCGCTTGTAAATGTGAGCTGTCTTTGTCTAATTCAATTTTAATAAGCTTGATCTTAAGAGGCGAGATTTTTTCGAGCACTTGCTTGATCCGCTCGGCTAAACTGAAACCGCGACTCACAATACCAGCTAATACAATCTCTTTTTCATCCAGGTTATCTTCCAGAATTTGATAAGCCATGCGCTCAATCTTTTGCTGGATTTGTTTTTTATTCAGGATGATGATTTTTTTATCGCTCATGATATTCAAAGTTCAAGCAATTTACGCAATTGTTATGATTTAGGATAAGGGTAGAATACGAAATTGGCGCCCTCCGGCACCATCACAAACAAGCACATGAATTGATGTGCGTTTTTATAATTTTTGATGAAGAGTTCTTTCTTTTCAGGCTTTACAATTCCTTTTTCAACAAATTCTTCCAAGGTTGAAGCTTGAATGGTCCAGTTTGTATTCAATTCATCTTTATCCAATATCAATTCTCCCACGCTTACTTCGTGCTGATGGGCAATGAAAATTGGATAAGCGGAAATCCCCTCTACCATGATCTCCACAGCTACTTCTTTAATAGATTCGGCATAAAACTTCAGGTCGGTTTCCAAACTTTTCAGTGGACTTTCCTTTGGTTTTTTTGGAGATTCTTCGCCTTCTGTATTCAGTAATTCTTCAATATTCATTTTCTTAACACCAATAATGCAATGTTTTCTACGTGCTGCGTTTGTGGAAACATATCAACCGGCCGGATACGTTTCACCTCATATTTTTCTTGTAAAAGGGCGATGTCTCTTGCTTGTGTGGCGGCATTACAGCTCACGTAAACAATTTTACTTGCTTCCATTTCCAATAAACGGGCGACCACATCTGCATGCATGCCTGCCCTTGGAGGATCGGTAATTACCACATCTGGCTTGCCGTGGGTCTTGATGAATTCAGGAGTCAGGATATCTTTCATATCTCCGGCATAGAAAGTGGTATTCTCAATTCCATTGATTTCAGAATTGATTTTAGCATCCTCAATGGCCGAAGGCACATATTCAATCCCAACCACTTGTTTTACCTGTCTTGCCACAAAATTGGCGATGGTGCCGGCGCCGGTATATAGATCATATACCAGATCGTTGGCATTTAAGCCGGCCATGTTGCGAGTAATTTTATAGAGTTCGTAAGCCTGTGCCGAATTGGTTTGATAAAATGATTTTGCCCCGATTTTGAATTTCAGGCCTTCCATTTCTTCAAAAATATGGTCACGCCCGGCAAAGCAAACCAAGTCCTGATCGAAAATGGTATCATTCCTTTTTTGGTTCACGATGTACAACAAGGAAGTGATATCCGGGAATTGTGCTTTCAAGTGATCCATCAATCCATTGATCTGTGTTTTATCCGCGTAAGCGAACACCACAATCACCATCAACTCACCGGTTGAACTGGTTCGGATGATCAAGTTACGCATGGCACCGCTATGCTCCCTCAAATCGTAATAGCTCAAGCCGTGGGCTTGGGTGTAGTCTCTTACCGCGTTGCGGATGGCATTAGAAGGTTCGCCTTGTAAATAGCAATGTTCGATGCTCAAAATTTTATCGAAACGACCGGGAACATGAAAGCCAAGGGCGTCCATGCTGAGGCTATCGCGATGAGCCATGTCGGCCTCATCTAACCAGCGCTTATTTGAAAAGGTAAATTCTAGTTTATTTCGGTAATACTGTGTTTTTTCAGAACCCAAAATAGGTTCAGCGACAGCGATGTCTACTTTCCCCAAACGTTCGAGCGCACTTAAAACGGTTTTTTGTTTGTACCGAAGTTGTGCCTCCGGGCTGAGGTGTTGCCATTTGCAGCCACCACAAGTGCCGAAATGCGCACAAAAAGGTTCGGTTCTGTCCGGAGAGCGTTTAACAAAGGCCGTGATTTTTGCTTCTGCCAGGTTTTTTTTCAGGCGATGGATCTGAATATCTACCACATCGCCGGGTACGGCTTTTTCTACAAAGATCACCAGGTCCTGGTATTTACCCACACCTTTTCCTTCTTCGGCAATATCAATGATCTCAATTTGTTCTAAAAACTGGAGTTCGGCAGGCACTTTCTTCATCGTTGCCAAAATTACGCTTTAATTTGGATAGCCGAAGGCCTGAGAAATAGCAAGATCAGTTAGATACTACCAGATAAAGCCCATTAACACTCACCCCGTAAGCTTTGAGTGCTCTTTTAGCAGGCGCCAATGCCGGGGAACCGTCTTCCAGAAAGAATTTTGCACCACTGCAAGGGTCGACGGCAGTAAAAGTATTTTCAATGTTTACCGCACATTTTTTCTCGGGATTTACACTGCTGCAGCGGTCGTAGGCAACAATTTTATTGTCTATCAGTCTTTTGTAAATGATCAAACCTGCAACACCATGCCCATCTACCAAAACAGAGCCGCCTGCATTATTCAGTGCATTCATGCTAGGGTGGTTGACCGGAATTTGATAGTAAACGTATACATCAGGGATTCTGCCGCCATCATCTTTGGCACAGGCGGAAAGCAATAGGCCGAAAGCCAGAATCAGAAACCTGATGTTCATTTTTAACTGATCTCAGATTGAAATTGTTTCAAGAAACGAATATCGTTCTCGGAGAATAAACGTAGATCTTTGATCTCATATTTTAAATTGGTGATTCTTTCTATCCCCATTCCAAACGCAAAACCGGTGTATTTTTTTGAATCGATACCGCAGTTCTCCAAAACATTCGGATCCACCATTCCGCAACCCAAAATTTCTACCCAGCCGGAGCCTTTACACATGTTGCAACCATCTCCTTTACACAAACTGCAGGAAATATCCATCTCGGCCGAAGGCTCGGTGAAAGGGAAATAAGAAGGGCGGAAACGAACTTTGGTGCCTTCGCCATAAAGCTCCTGCACAAAATAGTAGAGCGTTTGTTTCAAATCGGCGAAAGAAACATTTTCATCCACATACAAGCCTTCTATTTGATGGAAAAAGCAATGGGCACGAGCAGATATGGCTTCATTTCGGTAAACCCGTCCCGGCATAATGGAGCGAAAAGGTGGTTTGCCTTGCTCCATCATTCTTACCTGAACCGATGAAGTATGCGTACGCAAAGCGATGTCTCCTTTTTCTCCTCCTTTTTTGATGAAGAAAGTATCCTGCATGTCTCTTGCCGGATGCTCTTCAGGGAAATTTAAGGCTGAGAAATTATGCCAGTCGTCTTCAATTTCTGGTCCTTCGGCAACGGTGAAACCCAGTTTTTTGAAAATCTCTACAATTTCGCGGCGCACCAGAGAAAGTGGGTGACGGGAGCCGAGCTCCAACCCTTCACCTGGCAGGGTCAAATCGGTTTCAATACCTTGGCTTTGCACCTTGGTTTCAAAACTTTCTTTCCAGTCCTGGTATTTGGCTTCAGTATGTTGTTTAAATTCGTTTAAAACTTTACCAAACAAGCGTTTTTCTTCGGGATCCACCGACTTGAATTCATCAAATAAGTCTTTGATCAGTCCTTTTGAGCCTAAGTATTTGATGCGAAAGCTTTCTAACTCATCCGCATTTGCGGGCTGAAAAGCATTGATTTCGCTGGTATATTGGTCTATTTTCGCTTGCATGTGTTTTAAATTCTGTATGCTCTTTAATACGGGACTTGATTTATTTAATAACGCCCAGTTCTTTACCTACTTTGGTAAATGCAGCAATGGCCTTGTCTAAATGATGCTGCTGATGTGCTGCAGACAATTGCACCCTGATGCGTGCTTTACCTTGCGGCACCACCGGGTAGTAAAATCCAATCACATAAATGCCTTCGGCCAACATGCGGCTCGCAAATTCCTGAGCCAGTTTGGCATCATACAACATCACAGGTACAATGGGGTGCACACCTGGTTTAATATCGAAGCCCGCTTCAGTCATTTTTTGGCGGAAGTATTGGGTATTGTATTCCAGTTTGTCACGTAATTCGGTAGTCTCGCTCAATAGGTCTAATACCGCAATAGATGCCCCCACAATGGAGGGTGCCAGGGTATTGGAGAACAAGTAAGGGCGTGAACGTTGACGAAGTAAATCAATGATTTCCTTGCGACCGGAGGTGAAACCGCCGGAGGCGCCACCCAGGGCTTTGCCTAAAGTGCCGGTGATGATATCGATTTGGCCCATTACGCCATGGTGCTCATGCGTACCTCGACCGGTTTTGCCCAAAAAGCCTGAACAATGGCACTCATCAATCATCACCAAAGCGTTGTATTGATTGGCCAAAGCGCAAATTTTATCCAACTGGGCAATGGTGCCATCCATAGAGAATGCGCCATCTGTTACAATGATGCGATGACGTAAGCCTTGTGTTTCTTTCAACTTCGCTTCTAAATCGGCCATGTCATCATGCTTATAGCGGTGGCGTTGTGCTTTGCACAAACGCACCCCATCGATGATGGAAGCATGATTTAATTCATCAGAAATGATCGCATCCTGCTCATTGAATAAAGGTTCGAATACTCCTCCGTTGGCATCAAATGCTGCAGCGTACAATATGGTGTCTTCGGTGCCTAAAAATTCAGAAATTTTACGTTCCAATTCTTTGTGAATATCTTGCGTTCCGCAGATAAAACGTACGGATGAAAGTCCAAAACCATGGCTATCAATCGCCTTTTTCGCGGCTTCCGTTACTTTTGGATGCGCACTGAGTCCGAGGTAATTATTGGCACAAAAATTAATTACTTCTTTACCGCCTTCCACCGTGATATCTGCTCCCTGTGGCGAAGTGATGATGCGCTCTGTTTTATATAAACCGGCTGCTTTAATAGCCTCTAATTCTTTTTGTAATACAGGTTGAAGCGTTTTATACATGCTTTAATAATTGAAGTGTAAAATTAAACAATTCAAGCTAATTAAAGGCTCATCATTGTGCAATTGGTTTGTAACCTTTCACATAAAAGGGCATCTTAGCAATAACAGATGTTTATGAGGTATTTAGTAATTATTTTAGCCTTGATCTTTTCTAATGAGCGCAGTTTTGCTCAATTGATCAAT
>CANHCS010000005.1 GCA_947459195.1 Sphingobacteriaceae bacterium | reverse complement strand
GTTTAACATTTACATTAAAATTAACACGATATAATGGCAATTTTAGCATTTCAGAAACCCGATAAAGTAATCATGCAGAAATCTACCGATTTCGATGGTACTTTCGAGTTCCGCCCCTTAGAACCTGGTTTTGGTGTTACCATTGGTAATGCATTACGCAGAATTCTGTTATCTTCTTTAGAAGGTTATGCAATTACTTCTGTACGTTTCTCTGGTGTATCTCACGAATTTTCAACCATTAAAGGTGTAGTAGAAGACGTTACCGAGATCATCCTGAACTTGAAACAAGTACGTTTCAAAAAAACTGGAGAATCTGGGGACAGTGAAAAGATTTTTGTAGTCATCACTGGTCAAGATCAGTTCAAAGCCGGCGAGATCACCAAATTTTCTAACAATTTCACGGTATTAAATCCTGAAATGGTGATTTGTAACATGGAAAGCAACGTGACTTTAGAGATCGAGCTGACTGTGAACAAGGGTCGTGGTTACATCTCTGCAGAAGAGAACAAAAATCAAGATGCGTTAGTAGGTGTAATCGCCATCGATTCGATCTACACGCCGATTAAAAATGTAAAATACACCATCGAAAACTATCGTGTTGAGCAAAAAACCGACTACGAGAAATTAGTTTTGGATATTGCAACTGATGGTTCCATCCATCCGGAAGATGCTTTGAAAGAAGCAGCTAAGATCTTGATTCATCACTTCATGTTATTCTCAGATGAGAACATCATGTTAGAATCTCAAGCTAAAGAAGAAACCAAAGAGGTTGATGAAGAAATCTTACACATGCGTAAGATCTTGAAAACTGAATTGGTTGATTTAGACCTTTCAGTACGTGCCTTAAACTGCTTAAAAGCAGCAGACATCCGTACTTTAGCAGAACTTGTTTCTTATGATGTAGCAGACATGCTGAAATTCAGAAACTTTGGTAAAAAATCATTGACTGAAATTCAGGATTTGGTAAAATCTAAAGGACTATCGTTCGGAATGAACTTGTCTAAATACAAATTAGACGAAGAATAATTAGATAATTTATAAGCGACGTGATCATAATTCCCTCAGCTGAGACGGTATGATCACGAAAATTTAAACGAAAATGAGACACGGAAAGAAAATTAATCACTTAGGCCGTACCGATTCACATCGTAAGGCTATGTTGGCCAATATGGCCTCTTCGCTTATCTTACACAAGCGTATTACTACTACATTGGCTAAAGCAAAAGCTTTACGTACCTATGTAGAGCCTTTAATCACTAAATCTAAAAACGATACCACGCACTCACGCCGTACCGTATTTAGCTATTTAAAAGATAAAGAAACAGTTACCATCCTTTTCAGAGAAGTTGCTGAGAAAGTAGCTAATCGTCCAGGTGGTTACACCCGCATTTTAAAATTAGCTAACCGTTTAGGTGACAACGCTGAAATGGCCATCATTGAACTGGTAGATTATAACACTACCTTCACGCAAAGCGATGCCAGCAAAGCAGGTAAAAAAGCAACCCGCCGTCGTGGTTCAGGTGCTTCAAAAGCTAAAACTGCAAGTGCTGCACCTGTAGCCGCAGCAGAAGAAGTAGTAGAAACTCCGGTTGAAGAAGCTGCTCCAGTAGTTGAAGAAACACCGGCAGTAGAAGAAACTCCTGCAGCTGAAGAAAACGCAGCTGAAGAGAAAACCGAAGAATAATCATTCGAATACATTTTTCATCTGAAAGCCCTGAACAACTGTTCGGGGCTTTTTTGTTTAGATGGCACTCCTGCTACAAAAGTGCATGGCGCCCGATACTGCCATCCTGTCATTATTCATGAGGACCTTTGCAGGTTCTAAGTAACGCTTTCTGCCAAATTGTTTTCCTTTCAGGCTTGGCATGCCCCTTGTTAATTGTTGAATGATTCAATAAATCATTGATCACATTAAAAGAAAAATAACATGTCAAAAATTATCGGTATCGACTTAGGAACAACCAACTCATGCGTTTCAGTAATGGAAGGCAATGAGCCTGTTGTTATTGCTAATAGCGAAGGTAAACGTACTACACCTTCGGTGGTGGCTTTTGTAGAAAATGGAGAACGTAAAGTGGGTGATCCTGCCAAGCGTCAGGCCATTACCAATCCTCAAAAAACCATCTCATCTATCAAACGTTTCATGGGCAATAGCTTCGATGAAGTAAAAAAAGAAGCCGCTCGTGTGCCATATAAAGTGGTGAAAGGTGATAATAACACCCCAAGAGTAGAGATAGATGACCGTAAATATACCCCACAGGAAATTTCTGCCATGATCTTGCAGAAAATGAAAAAAACTGCAGAAGATTTCTTGGGTCAGGAAGTTACCGAAGCGGTGATTACCGTTCCGGCTTATTTTAACGATGCACAACGTCAGGCAACTAAAGAGGCCGGTGAAATTGCAGGTTTAACGGTGAAAAGGATCATTAACGAGCCTACCGCTGCAGCCTTGGCTTACGGCTTGGATAAAGCCGGAAAAGAAATGAAAATCGTGGTCTTCGACTGCGGTGGTGGTACACACGATGTTTCTGTTTTGGAATTGGGTGATGGCGTATTTGAAGTAAAAGCTACCGATGGTGATACGCACCTAGGTGGTGATGACTTCGACCACATCATCATCGAATGGTTGGCAGAAGAGTTTAAAGCTGAAAACGGTATGGACTTGCATCAAGATCCGATGGCTTTACAGCGCTTAAAAGAAGCTGCTGAAAAAGCGAAGATCGAACTGTCAAGCTCTACACAAACGGAAATTAACTTACCTTACATTACTGCCGATCAAAGCGGACCTAAGCACTTGGTAAGAACCCTTAGTCGTGCTAAATTCGAACAATTGGCCGACAGTTTGATCAAACGTACCATCGAGCCTTGTAAGTCGGCATTGAAAAATGCAGGCTTAAAAACCTCTGATATCGATGAGATCATCTTGGTGGGTGGTTCTACCCGTATTCCTGCCATTCAGGATGCGGTAAAAGCCTTCTTTGGTAAAGAACCTTCAAAAGGGGTGAATCCTGATGAAGTAGTAGCCATTGGAGCTGCTATACAGGGTGGTGTGTTGACCGGAGAAGTGAAGGATGTATTGTTACTGGATGTAACTCCACTCTCATTAGGTATTGAGACCATGGGTGGTGTAATGACCAAATTAATTGAGGCCAATACCACCATCCCAACTAAAAAATCAGAGATATTCTCTACCGCATCTGATAATCAGCCATCGGTAGAAATTCACATCCTGCAAGGTGAGCGTCCTATGGCCAACCAGAACCGCACCATTGGCCGATTCCATTTAGACGGATTGCCGCCTTCACCACGTGGGGTGCCTCAAATCGAAGTAACCTTCGATATTGATGCGAACGGTATCCTGCACGTAAGTGCACAGGATAAGGCTACTGGCAAAGAGCAGAAGATCCGTATCGAAGCTTCATCTGGCTTGACCGAAGAAGAGATCAAGAAGATGAAAGACGAAGCGGAAGCAAATGCCGAGGCAGATAAAAAAGCAAAAGAAGAAATCGACAAGCTGAATGCGGCTGATGCCCTAATCTTCTCTACTGAAAAACAGTTGAAAGAGTATGGAGATAAGATTTCTGCGGATAAGAAAACGCCAATTGAAGATGGTTTGAAAAAGCTGAAAGATGCTTATGCAGCTAAAAATTTCGAAGAAATTGAAACTGCTCAGACTGAACTTCAAGAAGCTTGGAACGCCGCTTCAGAAGAAATGTACAAAGCAACACAGGAAGCTGCCGCTCAAGGAGCGCCTGCTGATGGCGCTGCTGCCGGAGCCGATGAGGTGACCGACGTAGATTTTGAAGAAGTAAAAGAAGACGATAAGAAATAATCGTTATTCTTCAATCAAAAAAGCCCGGTGGATTTCCATCGGGCTTTTTGTTTTTAAAAAGACTGAGTATTTAATATTTAATACTGATCATGGAAGATTGGTTGGCAAATAGCACTTCCAATAGTCCTTGTTCATTTGTTTGGACTTTCACTTTTTTGCCATTGATAAGCAGGGATTTAGTCTCGTTTGAAAAACCATGTAACACCAATTTGACCTGCTTGAAACGAGACTGATAAGTGCCTTTTACTGCTGATAGATTGATCTGTTTTTTTCCAGGTTCAAATTGTAAGATTCGGGTATAGCTCTTGTGCGCCTCTTCTGCAAGGCTGATTCCATCATCCTCATAATAAGTGAAGCTGCTGCCTGATCCTCCGTTCCAGATGTGAATCTGAATTATACCATCTCCTTTTTCTGAAGTATTTTGTACCACACTTTGCATCGGTATAATGGCACCTGCTTTTACAAACACTGGTAAATCATTCAAGGGTGCAGGAGCAAGGATACGTTGTTTGCCTCTAAAAACTTCTCCGCTGCTCAAACGGTACCATTCCCCTTCGGGTAGGTAAACCTCGAGGGTAGATTTGGTACTTTCCACAGGAGCGACCAGCAGGTAATCGCCAAACATGAATTGTTGCTGAAACTTTTCTTCGAAAACATTTGGATCTTCCGTATAGTTGATGGCGAGACTCCGGGCAATAGGCATACCTGTTTGTGTAGCCGCGTAGAAACTCGAATACAGATAAGGCAGCAAGCGATAGCGTTGTTCAATGTCTTTGCGCATGATTGCTTCTGCTTCTGCGCCAAAACGCCAAGGTTCCCGCATTGGGGTGTTGATCTCAGCATGGTTCCTAAAAATTGGTGTATATACACCCAAGGAGTTCCATCTGATCATCAGCTCAGCGGAGGGGGTGCCAATAAAACCGCCAATATCCACCCCAATGTTCTGAACACCCGACAACCCCAGACTATTTACCAATCGCTGTCCCAAAAGCATGTGGGCATCACTCGAAGCATTATCTCCTGTCCAAACTGCAGAGTAACGTTGTATTCCCGAATAAGCAGCACGGGTGAGATTGAAAGCACGTTTGCCCAGTATGTCTTTGGTTCCCTCGAAAGTAGCTCTCGACATTTGTAAACCATAAGCATTACGAGCCTCTTTTAAGGTCATCTCCTTGCCTTTACCGCCAAATTGGATTAGGTCCGGAATGTTTTGCCCCCAAACGGCAATTTCATTCATATCGTTCCAAAAACCCTCAACTCCTTTATCAGTTAAACTTTTGAACGATTTCCCCCACCACTGGCGCACTTCCGGAAGGTAGAAATCAGGAAAATGACAGCGACCTGGCCAAACACTGCCGATATAAAAATCACCGCTCGGATATTTGGCAAAATAATTTTTTTGGACGCCCTCGTCGTATTGCTGGTAACCTTTTTCAATTTTGATACCCGGATCCACAATGGTCACCACATGGAATCCCATGGCTTTTAATTCATCAATGGTTTGTTTTGGATTGGGGAAATTCTGCGGACTCCAGGTAAATATTTTATAGGCATCCATGTAATCAATATCCAGATAGATCGCATCAGCAGGTATTTTTTTCTCACGAAAAGTTTTGGCAATTTCCAGAACTTGCGTATCGGGCTTATAGCTCCAGCGACATTGTTGATAGCCCAAGCTCCAAAGGGGAGGCATTTCCATTCGTCCCGTTAACCAGGTATAATCTTTAATTAATCCGGCCACGTTTGATGAGCCAAAGAAATAATAATTCATCTCACCGTCTTCCGCTCCAAAATAGCTGGTCTGTTCATCGGTAGAAGCTCCAAAATTGAAAAAGCTTTTATGGGTATTGTCGAAAAAAATTCCATAGGTTGAATGGTCGTGTAAACCGATGTAAAAGGGGATGGTTTTGTACAAAGGATCGGCGTTGAGTGCATAAGCAGGCACGTCACTGTTCCAATTGACGTAGCTACTGCCTCTTCTATCAAGATTGCCGGTTTTTTCTCCTAAGCCTATGAATCGTTCATTAGGGATCAGTTTTTTAAAATTACTCACCTGTGTACCGGTCCAAGAAATACCCAATCGTTCATCATCGCCGTTTAAAAAGCGACCATCTACGGCGCTATAAAAACTGATCCTCATGGGGTATTTACTGATTATGACCTTGATGGAATCGGTTTGAAGCATGATTTCATCCTTATTTTCATTAATAATCTTGAAAAGATTTTGATTAGCATTCTTAATCACCGCAAAAGAGCTGTCTCTCCCAAACTCCTTTTGTACTGCTCTCACACGCAATACATTTTGCTGATATGTTTGAATGGAAACCTGTCCGTTTTCTGCTTTTAGCAATACACCACTACTTGTTTTTTGTAATGAAGTAAATGCGCCCAATTGTTTACTTAAATGACCGGTTTGGGCAAATGAATTATAAAATATAGCAATTAAGATGGATAAAATGAAGAATTTGGCTTTTAACATGATGACAATTTTGACCTTAATTTAAACATTCCTGAATAAGCTCCTCTAATTTTCTTTCGTTTTGAAATAATAAATTCAATAATTGAAATTGATTGAGAGCACGAACCAGATTTTGATTGGGATATTGAATCGGGTAATAAGTATTCCCTTGCAGATAATCAGTCAGGAAACGCAGAGCCTGCATGTAAATGATATATTTTCCAGAGAAAAGGATCAATTCTTTTTCCTGCGGATTCAGTACGCTTGCCATCTCCGAGAGATAGCCTTTTACAGTAGCGTCGAAAAAATCTTCACGTATCCTGATTTTACTCAGATCAGTTTCATTCTCATCAACCGCACATAGGTAAGTACGCATCATATCACCCAGATCAGAAATGAAATAGCCCGGCATCAGCGTGTCTAGGTCGATCACACAAACCCCTTTAAAACTTTCCTCATCCAATAATACATTGCTGATTTTGGTGTCGTGGTGCATGATCCGCAAGGGGAGGACTGCTTTTATTACATTAAATTCTTCCAGGATGACCGCAAATTCATGGGCCATGGCAATAGCCGTTGCGGCGGAAGTTTGAAGTGCCGGGGAAGTTTGATTCAGCGCTTGATCAAATTGTTGTTTCCGCCATTCCAGGTCATGAAAACCCGCAATACTGGGTTCCAGCAAGCTGCTGTCCAGATCCTTTAGTAAACGGCTCATCTTACCGAATTGCTTGGCGGCTTCATAAGCCTGATCCGGTTCGGTCAGCACGTCAAAAGCTTTGGTCTTTGGCACAAAAGGTAATAGGCGCCAGTACTCACCTGCGATGATAGATAGATTTTCCCCATCCCGGTTTAGCAGCGGAGCAATGAAAAGATATTCCGGATCTTGTTCTTGCAGGAATTTTTGAGCCAACTTCACATTTTTAGAGATCACCTCTGGATGGGTAAATACAGTTTGATTGATCCGCTGGAGTACAAAACTTACGTGATCTTGCTCCTTACTAAGCAGCAGAATAGTCTGGTTGATATGACCCGAAGAGGCAATTTCAAGCTTAAAATCAGCTGGATTTAAGTTGTAAAGTGACCAAATTTGCCCGGGAAAGTTTATTTCCATAATTGAGCAGGGTACACCCCCGATAAAACCAGTTCGTCGATGCTCTGCTGCACAATCGGTTTGTCTTCTTTATAGGTTACTCCGAACCATTTACTTTGGGTAGGAATTACTTTGAAGCGGGCTTTGCCCGATTTGATCATTTTTTCGGCCACCAATGGAATAAAGAATTCAGCTTTCGGATTTTCTTTATTGGCTAACGCGAAATCGATGAATAGTTGCTTGCTATCTGCAAAAATTTGTGGTGTAAAACCCCAGAAATTCATCGATGCAGCAGCTTGTCGGCTTAAAGGAGTCTCTACACCGTTTTCTTCATACACTACGCCGCCATCTTTAAAATAAACCTGGGTACGTTCGTTGATATCTTTGAGAAAACCCTGCTCATCTACTTCACAAACTCCTCTGGAAACGGAGCCATGCTCGGATAAGGTTTTATCAATCTGGAAACCCATCAGGGAATATTGGTCGTCTTTTACCTCCGAAGTGAGGAATTTAGACATTTTCTCGTATGAATCGCGGCCATAAAAATCATCGGCATTGATCACACAAAAAGGTTCTTTTACGGCATCTGCGGCAGCTAACACCGCATGGGCGGTTCCCCAAGGCTTGGCTCGTTCAATAGGTTCATTGATCCCGTAAGGGCTAAGGTCATAAGATTGAAACACATAATCAGTTTCAATTTTGCCCTCTAGTTTTGGTTCGAAGATACCTTTGAAATTCTCCGCAAATTCTTCACGTATGATAAATACCACTTTGCCAAAACCAGCCTGAATGGCATCGTAAATGGAATAATCAATAATGGTTTCTCCATTCGGACCGAAGCCGTCGGTTTGTTTCATGCTTCCGTAACGGCTGGCCATTCCGGCAGCTAAAATGACTAAAGTTGGTTTCATGTTTAAAAATATATAGGTGATGTGCTGTGTTAAATGATAAATTAGTAAAGCGAAATTAAACAATGTTTGCTTAAACTAACAGTCCAAACCAACAATTGTTAAGCCAATCAAAACCTAAAAAATAAACATGCATCGCAGAAAATTTCTTCAGCAAACTATGATGGCAGGAGCGGCAGCTGCCGTTTTAAATCCAACCATTTTATTTGCCGCCAAGCAGCCTAAAGTCCGGTTAGGTTTTATCGGTGTGGGCCTTCGGGGTCGCGACCACCTGGAACTTTGTTTACAGCGGGATGATGTGGAAGTGATCGCCATTGCCGATCCGGATACACAAAGCGCCATACTTGAATCGCAGAAGTTGATCGCCAAATATGGCCGTAAAAAGGCAACAGAATATAGCGAAGGTGAGGAAGACTATCTGAACCTGCTGAAACGGGATGATATTGATGCCGTGATCATTTCTACACCCTGGGAATGGCACATTCCGCAGGCCATTGCTGCCGTAAAAGCAGGAAAAATTCCTGCTGTGGAAGTTTGTGGTGCCACTGATGTACAGGAATGCTGGGACATCGTGAATGCAGTTGAAGCAACCGGTGTGCCATTGTTTACCATGGAAAATGTTTGCTATCGCAGGGATGTAATGGCGGTCCTAAATATGGTCCGTCAGGGACTTTTTGGAGAACTGCTCCATTTGCAGGGCGGTTATCAGCACGATTTGCGGGAAGTGAAATTTAATGATGGCAAGCAGCCCTATGGAGGTGGGGTGGAGTTTGGCGAAAAAGGATTTTCAGAAGCCAAGTGGCGGACCAATCATTCGGTGCACCGTAATGGTGACTTGTACCCGACCCATGGTTTAGGCCCGGTGGCCATGATGATTGATGTGAATCGTGGGAACCTTTTAACCGCTTTGTCCTCGGTGGCTACCAAAGCCCGCGGATTACATAAATACGTGGTAGACAAAGGTGGAGCTGATCATCCGAATGCCACGGTAGATTTTAAATTGGGCGATATTGTGACCACCTCTATCCAAACGGCCAATGGCGAAACCATCATTCTCTCTCATGATACCAATTCGCCACGTCCTTATTCTTTGAATTTTCGAGTGCAGGGTACCAATGGTTTGTGGATGGACGATTTTAACTCGATTTATGTGGAAGGTAAAAGCCCCAGAGCACATGTTTGGGAAAAGGATGAAACCTATATGAAAACCTATGACCATGCCCTCTGGAAGAAATACGAAAATCTCGCAAATGGTGCCGGACATGGCGGCATGGATTTCTTTGTGATCAACTCCTTCATCGAATCGATCAAACGCCAAGCTCCTTTTTCCATGGATGTATATGACCTGGCTACCTGGTATGCGATTACCCCAATTTCTGAACGTTCGGTGGCTGAGGGTGGTTCATTACAGCAGATCCCGGATTTTACCCGTGGCAAATGGATGTCGCGTAAGCCCATTTTTGCCTTAAATGAATTGGGCTATTAACAAAAAAGCCCCGAGGGTACCCTCGGGGCTTTTTTTATTTGATGCTTCTGAAATCGTGCCCTGGCTTGATATCCAGCAGCGCTTCATAAATTAAGCGAATCACATTGTCTACATCTTCTTTGTGCACCATTTCAACGGTGGTATGCATGTAACGCAATGGAAGAGAAATCAATGCGGAAACCACGCCATCATTGGAGTAAGCAAAGGCGTCGGTATCTGTTCCGGTAGAACGGGAAGAAGCCTGGCGCTGGAAAGGAATCTGATTTTCCTCGGCCGCTTTGATCAACAATTTGTTTAGGTTCGTTTGTACGGCAGGGGCATAAGAAACCACCGGCCCATTACCACAAGCCAAATCGCCCTGAGTTACCTTGTTGATCATCGGAGTCTGGGTATCGTGAGTCACATCGGTTACGATAGCCACATTGGGTTTAATACGGTGGGCGATCATTTCAGCACCTCTTAACCCGATTTCCTCCTGTACAGAATTTACGATGTATAAACCGAAAGGTAATTTTACTTTGTTTTCTTTGAGTAAACGGGCTACTTCTGCAATCATGAAACCACCGGCACGGTTATCAAGTGCACGGCCTAGATAATAGCGATCGTTCAGTACCATGAATTCGTCTTCGTAAGTGATCACACAACCCACATGAATACCTAAGGCCTCCACTTCTTCTTTGCTGGTACAACCACAGTCTAAAAAGATGTTTTTAAGCGTAGGTGCCTCTTCTTTTTCGCCGCTGCGGGTATGGATGGCCGGCCAGCCAAATACCGCTTTCACAATACCTTTTTCGGTATGGATATTTACTCTTTTTGAAGGTGCGATCTGGTGGTCGGAACCGCCATTGCGGATCACGTAGATCAAACCGTCTTTGGTGATGTAATTCACAAACCATGAAATTTCATCGGCATGAGCCTCAATCACTACCTTGTATTCGGCCTTCGGATTAATTACCCCTACGGCGGTACCGTAATTGTCTACAAAATGCTCATCAATAAAGGGTTTGATGTAATCGAGCCACATCTTTTGGCCTTCCCACTCAAATCCGGTTGGCGATGGGTTGTTAATGTACTTCTCAAAAAAATCGAGTGACTTTTTGGTCACTACAGGAATGTGTTTCGCTTTTTCTTTTTGCTTAGCCATAGCTCAATTTATAAATAGATTTCCATGATGACGAAATCGTATCCGTCTTTGAAATAAGTTTGTTCTGTTTTCTGAAATTCATATCGTTGGTACAAACCCGACACATTGGTTCGGGCATTCATCCAAACTCTTTCTATGCTTTTAGAACGAGCAAATTCCAGTACGAATTCAATCATTTGCTTACCATAACCTCGCCCCTGGAATTCGTTTCTAGTAGCGAGTTTTCTTAATTGCATTTCGTTGCCTCTTTGAAAAGTAGAAATCACCGAGATGAGCTGATTCTGATCAAAAACACCAAAATGAATGCCTTCCTCGTCATCTGGTAATTTCACTTGTTCCAGATCAAAGTCTGGGTACATCACCTCTTGTCGGAGGTGCCAAGTCATTGCTGCAGGAATTTGCTCTATGGAAGCCATCACGGTAGCCAATTACAAAGGAATGTTACCGTGTTTTTTACGCGGATTGTTTACCACTTTGTTTTCCAGCATGCGGTAAGCTTTGATCAATTTGGCACGGGTTTCTGCTGGTTCAATCACCTCATCCACAAAACCACGCTCTGCAGCACGGTATGGATTGGCAAACAGATCGGAATATTCTTTTTCTTTTTCCAACCATTTCGCTTCCTGATCGGCAGCTGAGCTGATCTCTTTTTTAAAGATGATCTCTGCCGCACCTTTAGCACCCATCACTGCAATCTCTGCGCTTGGCCAGGCGTAATTCATGTCGGCGCCAATGTGTTTAGAGTTCATTACGCAATATGCACCGCCATAGGCTTTACGGGTAATGACCGTAATCTTAGGCACAGTAGCCTCGCAGAATGCGTATAAAAGTTTCGCACCATTATTGATAATGCCATTCCATTCCTGATCAGTGCCAGGTAAAAATCCGGGTACATCTTCTAAAACCAACAATGGAATATTGAAGCTGTCGCAGAAACGCACAAATCGGGCTCCCTTTACCGAAGCGTGATTATCTAAAACGCCCGCTAAAAATGCTGGTTGGTTGGCTACAATGCCAATACTTCGGCCTGCCAATCGAGCGAAGCCGACCACGATGTTCTCTGCGTAATCTTTATGAATTTCAAGGAAACTCCCCTCATCGATGATCTGTTCAATCGCCTCTCTAACGTCGTAAGGCTGGTTGGCATTTTCAGGCATCAATTGATTCAATGCCGGACGACTTTCGTCACCGGCTTCGTAAGCCAATGCAGGCGCTTGTTCTTCACAATTCTGCGGCATGTAGCTCAGTAATTTCTTGATATGGTTGATGGCATCGATCTCATTGGCACAGGCAAAATGGGTAACACCCGATTTGCTGGCATGGGTACCGGCTCCGCCTAATTCTTCGGCAGTTACTTCTTCATGGGTAACAGTTTTCACCACGTTTGGTCCGGTAACGAACATGTAAGAAGTATTTTCCACCATCAGAATAAAATCGGTAATGGCAGGAGAGTACACGGCACCTCCAGCACAAGGGCCCATGATGCCAGAAATTTGAGGTACTACGCCTGAAGCTTGGGTATTGCGGTAGAAAATATCGGCATAGCCACCCAAAGAGACTACCCCTTCCTGAATACGTGCACCGCCCGAATCGTTTAAACCGATGATGGGTGCTCCATTTTTCATGGCCATTTCCATGATCTTACAGATCTTTTCCGATTGTGTTTCGGACAGAGATCCACCAAAAACGGTGAAATCTTGTGAGTAAACGTACACCAATCGGCCGTTGATGGTTCCAAATCCAGTTACTACACCATCTCCATGGTATTTTTCTTTTTCCATTCCGAAGTCGGTGGAGCGATGGGTCACCATCATACCGATCTCTTCGAAAGAACCCTCGTCTAACAAAAAATGCAAGCGTTCGCGTGCGGTTAGTTTACCTTTTTTATGTTGACTTTCGATCCGGGTTTTTCCTCCTCCTAAAAGGGCTTCTTCTCTTTTTTGTTGGAGATTGTCTATTTTCTTGTCCAAGATGTAGCTAAATTAAATGTATGTGGAATTCAAAAATACAAAATGCGACTGATTATTAAATCAGAATCGATATTGTGCTCGAATGGTAAAAATATCATCTTTCAGATCTTCAGTATAATCTGCCAAACTGGTTCTTTCATTCACCGGATGATCGTAATAAAGTGTAAACTTTACCTGTTTACTGAAGTAGTAAACTAACCCGGTACCAAAAGTATTAAACCTGATGTCCCCGGCGGTGGTATTGCTACCGTTTTGTCCGATCTGTTTCCCTTTTACGAAGCTATTCGGGTCGTATCGATCGTAATTTGCGATCCATTGCAATTGTGTACCTGGAATTTCCTGAATAAGCCAGATAAAGAAACCATTGAAATTACGATTGTAAATATCATTGGTGATGAGTGTTCCTAAACTACGGCTGGCTTGACCGGCTGTAACGCTCGTCGATGCTGCTTGCCCGGGTTGTTTACCAGAAATGAACTCCCCTTTGATCCAGGTTTTGCCAAATATCCACCTGAAATCTGTTTGAAAATTCATCCCGGAATAACGTTTCAGGGCATATGAATTCAGTAAATCAGGGGAATTTTCTGCAATGAAACCTCTTTGCCCGTTAACAATCGCATTTCTGTAACGAGTGGTGCTCCCATACCTAACGAATCCATTGTAATATGACAAACCAAAGCCTAAATTCCAGTTTTCTTTCAATTCCTTGAAATTGAATTGCAATGAAGTAGAAAGGTCTTTCCGGCTATCATAGTCTTTAGCGTTCATCCCTGAACCATTAAATATCCCAATTTCGTAGTCTACAAAAGGAAATTTAGGGAGTTTAACCGATAACATAGCACCCAAATCACGTTCACTTGGCAACAATGTTTGGTGCAAACGAGGACGTTCGGGAAACTCTCGGCTTGCAGATGAATAAGAAAGAATATATCCGAATGGTTTGGTAAACTGGCCTGCAGTAAGGGTGAACATGTTCCATTTTGGATCTTTCACTTGTATGAAACCATCTCTCAGACTTACACCATCCTGGGTGGCATCCAATTGAAATACAATGTTCGTCAGTTTATCTACGCGGTCAAATTTGAAGCGTCCTCGTCTGATCATGTAACGGCTATCCACATCTTCCAAAAAATCACCACCCGTAAAAGAAGGAGCCCCTCTTTCCTGTGCTTTCTGAAATTGGAATTGAAAATAGCCGCTTATATTCAGATCATGTGGATTATTGTCTGAAGGAGCATTGTTACTTTGTGCTTTTAACTCTACATTAAAACAACAACAAAAAAAAGTGCATAGCCAGGCTAAATTCCTCATAAAGCTAGATTTTCATCAGATTCACTATCCCTTATTCCTGCTCTAAGAAAGGATAGCGGTAATCCTTTGGCGGATCAAAAGTTTCCTTGATGGTTCGTGGTGAAACCCAACGCAGCAGGTTGATCATCGAACCAGCTTTATCATTGGTTCCCGAACCTCTGGCACCACCAAATGGCTGTTGACCAACTACCGCTCCGGTACATTTATCGTTGATGTAGAAGTTGCCAGCTGCATTACGTAAAGCATAGGTCACTTTCTCTAATACATAACGATCTTGTGCCAATACCGCACCGGTTAAGGCATAATCTGAAGTCGTATCAATGATTTCGAGGGTTTTGTCAAAATCGTTATCCTCATAAACAAAAAGGGTGAGAACCGGGCCGAACAATTCTTCGCACATGGTCACGTATTTAGGATCTTGAGCTACAATAACTGTTGGTTCAATAAAATAACCTTTGCTCTTATCGTATTTGCCCCCTGCAATAATTTCAACCTTACTGTCCTTTTTGGCAGCATCAATGAAAGAAGTGAGTTTATCAAAGGACTTTTCATCAATTACGGCATTCACAAAGTTGGAGAAGTCTTCTGTTGGGCCCATTTTGATGCTTGCCAAGTCCCGGAGCATTAACTCTTTCAATTGTGGCCATACTGATTTGGCGATGTAAACTCTGGATGCAGCAGAACATTTTTGTCCCTGGTACTCGAAAGCACCGCGAACAATGGCCGCATTGGCTGCTTCCACATCGGCAGAACCATGCACCAGAATAAAATCTTTACCTCCAGTTTCACCTACAATTCTCGGGTAACTTTTGTAAGCGTGGATGTTATTGCCGATGGTTTTCCAAATGTCCTGGAATACACCAGTTGAGCCGGTGAAATGAATGCCAGCAAAATCACGGTGTTTAAAGATCACTTCTCCGGCATCGGGTCCTGAAACATAGACCAGGTTGATCACCCCATCGGGTAATCCTGCTTCGCGGAAAATCTCTATCAATACATTTGCTGAATAGATTTGCGTGTTGGAAGGCTTCCACACCACTACGTTACCCATCATGGCAGCCGAAGTGGGCAGGTTTCCGGCAATAGCCGTAAAGTTGAAAGGCGTTAGGGCAAATACAAATCCTTCCAGTGGGCGCTGTTCTACACGGTTCCAGGCACCGCGTGGCGATACGGGGGGCTGCTGCTCATAAATCTCGCACATGTATTTTACGTTGAAACGCAAAAAGTCGATCAGTTCGCAGGCAGCATCAATCTCCGCCTGAAAGGCATTTTTCGATTGTCCCAACATGGTGGCTGCGTTGATTTTATAGCGATAAGGACCTGCAATCAGGTCGGCTGCCTTTAAAAATATAGCGGCACGTTGTTCCCATGGCAAGCGTTCCCAATCTGCTTTAGCAGCCAGCGCAGATTTGATGGCAGCTTCCACATGACTTTTGTCGCCTTGGCTGTAGTAGCCTAAAATATGTTGATGATCATGCGGTGGTCGGATGGCCACTTTTTTGTCTGTACGTATTTCTTTGCCTCCGATGTACATAGGTACATCAATCTGTTTGGAGCGTGCTTCTTGCAAAGCAGCTTTTAGCAGGCTGCGCTCTTTGCTTCCCGGAGCATAGCTCAAAACGGTTTCATTTACTGGTGTTGGAACATTGAAAAAACCCTTCAGCATAGTGTCTTATTTTTTTTGTAAATATATGCTTTTTTGCCTTCTGAGAGCGTTACTTAAGTGGTATTCGTGCCCTTTTTGATTTTAAAAACGTAATTTAGCGATAAATGATGCTACGGTTGCTGCGTTGGTTGCTCTTGCCTCTGTCCTTGATTTATGGATTGGGGATCTTGCTGCGTTACGCAGCCTATCGTTTCGGTATTTTCCGATCCTATTCCTTCGATCTTCCTGTTATTGTGGTGGGTAATTTGGCTGTTGGTGGTGCTGGTAAGAGTCCCATGACGGCCTATCTGATTCGTTTATTGAAAGATGAATTTCCTTTAGCTGTTCTCAGTAGAGGCTATGGCAGAAAATCGAAGGGTTTCAGATTGGTAGCACCCGATGATTTGGTGATGCTTTCGGGTGATGAGCCCCTGCAGTTTAAACGACGTTTCCCGGATCAAACCATTGCTGTTTGTGAAAGTAGGGTAGAAGGAATACGAAAATTAGCACCCGATCATGAGTTAATTGTATTGGATGATGCTTATCAGCACTTATCTCTAAAACCCAGTTTTCAGATCTTATTGTTCGATTTTGCCTCTCTGAATAAAATAGATTTCTTGTTGCCAGCAGGTAATTTACGTGAACCAATTTGGGCAAAAAACAGAGCTGATATTTTAGTGATTAGCAAATCTCCTAAAGGCTTGTCCTCAACAGAGAAATTACAAATCCGCAAAAAATTGCAGCCTAAAGCACACCAGGCGCTGTTTTTCTCTTTTTTAAAGTATGGCGATCTGGTTTCGATAGATGGTACATCCACTCGAAAATTGGATTCACTAAATCAACAAACTCAATTATTCCTGCTGAGTGGAATTGCCAACCCTGAGCCTATGTTACAGGAGCTGAGCAAGTACACCCGCTTTGTTCAGCATCATGATTATCCAGATCATCACCTTTTCACTCAAAAGAATATCCTTAAATTGGCCGCCGCATTTGGGCAATTAAGTGCAGCTGATAAATTGATTATCACCACAGAAAAAGATGCCCAGCGCTTGCGTTTGCCAGAGCTGAAAAAACTGGTTTCCAGCTTGCCTATTTTCGTGCTACCGGTGGAAGCAGATTTTGAAGAACCCGATAAAGAAGATTTTGAGCATTTATTGAAACAACATGTTAGAGAACATTCAAAGAACCACTGAATTTATTAGAAGTAGAATTGGCGATTTTAAGCCAGAGATCGGTATTATTTTAGGAACAGGATTAGGAGCATTAGTTGATGAAATAGAAATAGCCTTTCAATTTCCCTATTCAAACATTCCCAATTTCCCGATTTCTACGCTCGAATTTCATTCAGGAAAATTGATTTTTGGTACTCTTTCTGGTAAAAAAGTGGTAGCCATGCAGGGTCGCCTTCACTATTATGAAGGATACGACATGAAACAGATTACTTTTCCGGTAAGAGTGATGAAAATGCTTGGAATAGAACGCTTATTCGTATCTAATGCCAGCGGTTCACTTAATCCTGAATTTAAAAAGGGTCATTTGATGATCATTGCCGATCACATCAACAAGCAGCCCGATAATCCGCTTCGTGGAAGAAATTTAGATGAATTTGGTCCGCGATTCCCAGATATGAGTGAGCCTTATGATCGTAATATGCGTAAATTGGCTTTAGCCATAGCCGCCGAAAATCAAATTACCTGTCATGAGGGAGTTTATGTATCTGTTGCAGGCCCCAACTTGGAAACCAAGGCAGAATACCGTTACCTCAGAATTATTGGAGGCGATGCAGTAGGCATGAGTACAGTACCCGAAGTTATTGTAGCCAATCATATGGCTATCCCGGTTTTTGCGATTTCGGTCTTAACCGATGAAGGTTTCCCGGAGGAACTGCAGCCGGTATCTTTGGCCGAGATCATTCAAACTGCTAAAACTGCAGAGCCTCAAATGACACTCATCCTCAAAGAACTGATCAAGGCTTTATGAGAAAAACCTGGTTTTTTTTCTTTTTCTGCATTTTTCTTAATTACATGACTGCTGTTGCTCAACAGCGCAGCCTGCCTGGCAGTACCAATCAAGGTAATGCACCTGCACAATCAATCAGTCTGGATTCTTTGCGAAAAAAAGAAGAGTCGAGAAGAGATTCGGTGGTGCCCACCGCCAAATACATTCGTTATGCGAATTTATCCATGTTGAAAGACAGCATTTTTACACTTCAAATAGACACTGGATTAAAAGATTTCCAACATTACAATCCATTAAATCCGCCAAGCCGGCCCAGTATCAATTTAGGCGGAACCGGATTGGCTTATCGCGATTTATTGTTTGAACCCAACCGCACCATTGGTTTTCAATCGGGTTTTCGTGCTTTAGACCGTTATGTATTGCGTTCTGATTCGGTTCGATATTATATTGCCCGTTCGCCCTATACAGAACTTTATTATGTAAGTGGACAAGCCCAGGAGCAAATTTTTAGGGTGACCCATACTCAAAATGTGAAACCCAACTGGAATGTAGGGGTAAATTATAACCGGATTGGGGGCGATGGATTTTATAAGAATCAGAACCCCGATCACCTCAACGCAGCCATCTTTAGCTGGTATCGAGGACCTAAAAACAGGTATCAATTAATGGCTCATGCTTTGTTCAATAATCTCAAAGCGGGCGAAAACGGCTCCACAGTAAGAGAAGATTTGTTTGAAGGGGAGCAGTTGTTTAGTAAAGATGCTGAGTTTGTACGATTGAGTGCAATAGGTAAAGACAGGCCGCGGCAAACCTGGAGGGAAAATACCATTCTCCTGAAACAAACTTTTGATCTGGGCAGACGAGATACCCTAGCCTCCGATACCAGTTCGACTTTATTGCCTACCCAGCGAGTTGCTTATACTTTTAGCTATACGAAAAACAGGTTCAGATTTTTTAGAAATGAACCCGATACGTATCAGGTGTTTCCGCATCCGCAACCTGAAACGATCAGCCTGACGAACGATACCACCGAAATTGCCCACCTGAGCAATTCTTTCGACTATAGTTTTTATCTGCGGAGTCGTTCCGTGGGTTTTTTGAGAAATGAATTGAAAGTAGATATTGGCGCTACCCACGACAATTACCAGTTTTTGCAAATGGGAGAAGAAAAACAATTCAATAACACTTCTCTAAGGGCGGGATTAAACTATCGGTTTAATGAGCGTGTAAATCTGCAAACCAATTTTCTGCAAATTGCACAAGGAACCCAGGCTGGGGATTATTTGTATGAAGCTAAGAGCATGGTTTTGCTAAGTAAATCTGCAGGTAGAATTGTTTTGGGCGCTTACTTGCAAAACAAATCGCCAGAGCATATTTTCAATCAGATCAATTACCAGTTCCACCAATGGAATTTTGATTTTAAGCGAACGCAAACACGAAATCTGAGTTTTGCTTACGAGAACCCTGCTCAGCGATTATCCCTCAGGGCAGCTTATTTTAACATCGATAATTACCTCTATTTCGAAGAAACAGCGGTGCCCAATCAAATCACCCCAGTACAGGTCAATAAGTCTGTACAGTTACTCAAATTCAGCCTCTCTAAGCATTTTAAATTAGCATGGCTAAATTTAGAACACCTTTCTGTTTACCAACAGTCGACAGATTTATCGCTGCTCCGCACTCCTGAGTTTTATACTTTTAATAGTTTGTATGCAGACGTGAATTTATTCAAAGTGTTGCGTACTCATTTTGGAGTGGATGTGCGATACCATACGGAATTTAACAATCCGGCTTATGCCATCAATGCCGGACAGTTCTACAACCAGCAAAATGCCCAAGCACTGCCTTCATATCCTGTGGCTGATGTGTTTGTAAGGGCCAGTTTAAAAAGAGCCAATCTGTTTGTGAAATATGATTATGTGAACCAGGGTTGGTTATCTCAAGGTTATTATACGGTGGACAGGTATCCGATGCCCGATCGAATATTGAAATTTGGCGTGAGCTGGAAATTCTATAATTAACAATCAATTCGTAATTCGATCAAAATAGTATCTTAGCGGCCTGAAAATATTATGAGTAAAGCAATTATAAAAACCGAAAAGGGCGACATGACCGTATCATTTTACGATCAAGATGCGCCAAATACCGTTGCCAATTTCTTGAAACTGGCTAAATCTGGATATTATGACAATGTGACTTTTCACCGTGTGATTCCCAATTTTGTGATCCAAGGTGGAGACCCCACCGGAACCGGTGCAGGTGGTCCGGGCTATAAAATTGATTGTGAGTTGGATGGTGGTAATCAATACCACGACAGAGGTGTACTCTCCATGGCACATGCAGGCCGAAATACAGGAGGTTCACAGTTTTTTATTTGCCACAGTCGCGATAACACCGCTCATTTAGACCGTCACCATACTTGTTTTGGAAAGGTAATCGAAAATGTAGATGTGGTGGATGACATCCGTCAGGGTGATAAGATTTTAGGAATAGAAATTATAGAAGAATAAGTAGTAGTGAGATTTTAGATTTGAGAATTTCCATTTTCAATATCTTCTAACTCATTACTCAATACTTAACATTATGAATTTAAGAGGAATTGTAGCCGTATCGGGTAAACCAGGATTATTTAAACTGATCGGACAAAATAAGACCGGTTTTATTTTAGAAGGCCTGGATGCGGCCAAAACCAAATTGGTGGTCAATATGTCGAATGCCAAGATGGCTTCTTTAGAAGATATCACCGTGTTTGGTGAGGATGAAGATTTGAAATTGATCGATATTTTTGAAAAGATGTCGGGTAGTAAATCTATTCCAGATCCTAAGGCAGATGGAGCTACGCTGAAAAACTTTTTTAGGGAGGTGGCTCCTAATCATGATGAGGAACGTGTGTATACTTCCGACATGAAGAAGATCATCACTTGGTTTAACATCATCCAGCCGCTGCCCATCTTTACAGAAAAAGCACCCGAGCCAATTGATGAAGAAACCATGAAAGCAGCTGCTGTTAAAGGAAAGGAAATAGCTCCGAAAGCAGAAGCTAAACCTTCAGGTGTTCAGAAACCAACAAAAGGTTCCGCTACTACCAAGCGTACTTCTTCCAAAGCGAAATAAGACTTAGAAAACAGAGCAGGAATCGAATTCCTGCTCTGTTTTTTACATCGCACATTCTGCGGCACAAGTTCTGCAAGCCTCTGCGCATTGTTGGCAATGTTCTTCCTCGTGTATTTCGCAAGTTGCTGCACAAACCCGACATACTTGGGCACATAACTGACACAAGGCCTCTACGTGTTTTGATCTTCTTGTACTGAACCTGGCGCATAAAGCGCAAATATCAGCACAATCGCGACAGCTTTTAATGCATTCAATGAAATCGGCATTCCCTTCTTCAATAGAAGCTTTGGCGCAAGTTTCGCACGCGGTCAAACAAGCCAGACATGACCGTATACAGGCATCTACATTTTTCATGATTCGTTAATTATTTAATATAATAACGAGATCGCCTTCAGGATGGTTTTAAAAAATAGAGAGGTTTTTTTTATTGATGATGATAAGGCTCTCCCTTCAGGATTGTGAAGGCCCTATACACCTGTTCCACAAAAAAAAGGCGAACCATTTGGTGGGAGAAAGTCATCCGCGAAAGCGAAATTTTACCATTTGCTTTCTGGTACATGCTTTTATCGAAACCGTAGGGGCCACCTACTACAAAGACCAGATTCTGTACACTAGCCAGCATTTTTTTATTCAAATAAGTGGCAAAGCCTTCAGAGCTGAATTCTTCTCCGTTTTCGTCCAATAATATCAGCTGGTCGTTGGGTTTGAGCTGTTTTAGGATGAGTTCCGCTTCCTTGCTTTTTTGTTCGGCCTCATTGAGGTGTTTGGTGTTTTTTAGATCGGGTATTTCGAGGTGTTGAAAGGCAATGTAGTGCTTCAGTCTTTTGAGGTATTTTTCGATTCCCTCACGCAGGTAAGCTTCGTCGGTTTTGCCAATGACCAGGAAAGTGATCTTCATAATGTTCCAAGTTTACAAAAAAGCCCCGTTCCAAAGAACAGGGCTTTTGAATTAAGCTGCTTGTTTTTAAGCTTTTTGACTATTTCGAATAATATTCAGGGCACCACCGGCTTTAAACCATTCTATCTGTTGTGCATTGTAAGTATGGTTCACAGCAAAAGAAACACTGCTGCCGTCGGCATGAGTCAATACTACCTTTAAAGCCTTTCCAGGAGCAAATTCAGTTAATCCAACGATATCAATGGTATCATCTTCCTGAATTCTGTCATAATCTTCCGGATTGGCAAAGGTAAGCGCCAACATACCTTGTTTCTTTAAATTGGTTTCGTGGATACGTGCGAAAGATTTTACCAAAATGGCACGAACGCCTAAATGGCGGGGCTCCATGGCCGCATGTTCACGTGAGGAACCTTCTCCATAATTCTCGTCACCAACTACAACGGTTCCAATTCCGGCAGCCTTGTAAGCTCTCTGTACCGCTGGTACAGGACCGTATGAACCATCTAATTGATTCTTTACATTGTCGGCTTTGTCATTAAAGAAATTGATGGCACCGATCAACATGTTGTTAGAAATATTATCCAAGTGACCACGGAATTTCAACCATGGACCGGCCATTGAAATGTGGTCGGTGGTACATTTTCCCTTGGCTTTGATCAATAATTTCAATCCATTCAGGTCGGTTCCTTCCCAAGCCTTAAATGGTTCTAACAATTGCAAGCGGGTCGATTGAGGATCAACAATGACTGATACTTTGCTGCCATCTTCGGCTGGTGCCTGGTAGCCTGCATCTTCCACCGCAAAACCTTTAGGAGGCATTTCAAGTCCCTTAGGCTCGTCCAATTTTACCTGTTCGCCATTTGCATTGGTCAGGGTATCCGTCAGGGGGTTGAAGCCCAGATCGCCAGCAATGGCCAGTGCCGTTACAATTTCGGGCGAAGCCACAAATGCATGTGTATTCGGGTTTCCGTCGTTACGGGCTTTAAAGTTTCTGTTAAATGAGGTGATGATGGAATTCTTACGGTTCGGATCGTCGCTGTGACGGGCCCACTGCCCAATACATGGTCCGCAAGCATTGGCCAATACAACACCGCCCATTTGATCGAAGGTATTCAGATAACCATCACGTTCAATGGTATAACGTACCAATTCTGAACCGGGTGTGATGGTAAATTCGGCTTTTGCCTTCAAGTTTTTATCAACTGCTTGTTGTGCAATGGAGGCAGCTCGGGTAATATCTTCATAAGAGGAGTTGGTACAAGAACCAATTAAACCCACTTCTAAATCCTGAGGCCATCCATGTTCTTTTACTGCTTCTTTCAGTTTAGAGATTGGCCAGGCCATATCCGGAGTAAATGGTCCGTTTACATGTGGCTCTAAAGTAGAAAGATCAATCTCAATCACCTGATCAAAATATTTTTCAGGGTTGGCATACACCTCATCATCACCAGTGAGGTGCGATTTCACCTGATTAGCTAATTCTGCAATTTCTGCTCTTTTGGTGCCTTTCAGATAATCTGCAATTTTCTCATCATATCCGAAGATAGAAGTGGTTGCACCGATTTCTGCTCCCATGTTGCAGATGGTTCCCTTACCGGTAGCCGATAAAGAACGTGCTCCTTCTCCAAAATATTCAACAATGTATCCAGTTCCACCTTTTACGGTTAAAATTCCTGCAACTTTCAGGATCACATCCTTTGCTGAAGTCCAGCCAGATAATTTGCCGGTTAATTTCACACCGATCAGTTTAGGGAATTTCAGTTCCCAAGCCAATCCGGCCATTACATCGCAAGCATCAGCACCACCTACACCAATCGCAATCATGCCCAAGCCACCTGCGTTCGGCGTATGTGAGTCAGTACCAATCATCATTCCTCCAGGGAAGGCATAGTTCTCCAACACCACTTGGTGGATAATTCCTGCTCCAGGTTTCCAAAATCCGATACCGTATTTGTTAGAAACGGATGCGAGGAAATCAAAAACTTCTTTATTCTGTGTATTTGAAACGGCTAAATCTGTTTTTGCACCCTCTTTAGCCTGGATCAAGTGATCGCAATGCACCGTAGAAGGAACTGCAACACTTGCACGGCCTGCTTGCATAAATTGCAATAATGCCATTTGTGCTGTTGCATCTTGCATGGCAACACGGTCTGGTGCAAAATCAACATAGTCTGTACCTCTTTGGTAAGCCTGAGCTGCATCACCATCCCACAAGTGGGCATATAAAATCTTTTCTGTTAGTGTTAGAGGTTTACCCACCACTTTACGGGCAGCAGCAATACGTGTTTCGTAATTACTGTAAACCTTTTTGATCATGTCTAAATCAAATGCCATGTTATCGTTGAGCTGATGTTTTAATACGAATTTACTAATGCTGCGAAGTTAAAAAAAATATCATCCGCTTCCTTATCAGATTTTCAATCTGGTATCAGCATGATGATTTAACTATTATTTTATATTATTTCTTTTACTATATTTTTTTATATTCGTTGCCATAATTAATAGAAAACAATAAATCATGAAGAAATTATTACTAATTGTGCTCTTCGGCATAGGATTTAACTTGGCACTTGCACAATCATTTATCAAAGGAAAAGTAAGTGATGCCAAGGGGATGCCCCTGCCGGGAGTGAGCGTATCTGAAAAAGGTAGTGGTAAAGGCACGGCTACGAATGCCGAGGGAGTTTTTTCCCTCGAAGTAAGTAATCCTTCGGCTGTCATCCGGTTTTTCATGCTCGGATTTCAGGCTCAAGAATTATCCATTCCTCAGAACAAAGAATTTAACATTACACTTTTAGAAAGTGCCACCACTTTAAATGAAGTGGTAGTGGTAGGTTCCAGAAGTTTGCGCAGGAGTGCAACAGAGACTGCCGTTCCGGTGGATGTGATTGATATGAAGACGGTGATGAAACAAACCGGAAAACTAGAAGTGAACCGTTTGTTAGAATTTGCTGCGCCATCCTTTAATGCCAATAAGCAAACCGGTTCCGACGGTGCCGACCATATTGATCCAGCCACTATTCGTGGGTTGGGTCCAGATCAAACTTTGGTTTTGATCAACGGTAAACGCCGCCACCAATCCTCATTGATCAATTTGTTTGGTACACGCGGTCGTGGAAATACTGGAACCGATTTGAACGCAATTCCTGTTGCTTCGATCGAAAGGATAGAGGTGTTACGTGATGGTGCCTCTGCTCAATATGGTTCAGATGCCATTGCGGGCGTGGTCAACATCGTCCTGAAAAAAAATGTGAATGAATTCAATGGCTTTGTGAATACCGGCGCCTATGATGCACCCGGTTATGCCAGTAAAAATTTTGATGGCCAGAGTTTTCAGTTTGCTGGGAATTATGGCGTTTCAGTTGGAGAGAAAGGTTTTGTGAATTTTTCGATGAATTTCTTGAATAATGAAAAAACTAACCGTGTACCAGACCCGAGCACTACCGCCAGAAGACAGTTCGGAGATGCCTCCGCACGAGATTTCGGCTCTTTTGTGAATGCTTCTATTCCCGTAAATGAACAAACCGAGGTTTATGCATTCGGCGGATTTAGTAATCGATTTACCGATGCCTATGCCTGGAGTCGTTTTGCCGGTGGAAACAACAATGTGGATGCCATCTACCCCAATGGCTTCGATCCACGAATACAGTCTGTTATTGATGACAAATCCGTTTCGACAGGTTTAAGAACCAAGTGGAAAGGCTGGGATGTGGATTTTAACAACACTTTTGGAACTAACCGGATGCATTATTTCGTCGATGGTACCAATAATGCCAGTTTAGGGATTAAATCTCCCACTTTTTTTGATGCAGGTGGTTTTCAATTTGCACAAAATACTACCGGTGTCAACTTTACAAGGGCTTATGATGACATTGCTTCAGGTTTGAACGTAGCTTTCGGTACGGAGTATCGGGTAGACCGTTATCAGATCTTTGCCGGAGAAGAAGGTTCTTATACAGATTATACTGCTGGTGATGACATCCCCGGAGGTTCTCAGGGTTTTCCTGGCTTTCAGCCCCGAAATGAATTGAATGTGAGCCGTAGCAATTTGGCAGCTTATACTGATGTGGAATTGGATTTGACCAAGCAATATTTAGTGACCGCCGCGGTTCGTTACGAGAATTACTCTGATTTCGGCAGCACACTGAATGGAAAATTGGCCATGCGCTATAAGTTCTCTGATGCATTTAATTTAAGAGGATCTTTAAGTACCGGTTTCCGTGCACCTTCCTTGCAGCAGATTTACTTTAACACGATTTTTACCAACTTCGTATTGGGTCAACCAAAAGAAGTTTTGTTGGCGAACAACCTAAGTAGTGTTACTCGTACTTTAGGAATTGAGCGCTTAAAACAAGAAAGATCTGTCAACCAAAGTATAGGCTTTACCTGGAAGCCAATGAATAACCTGAATGTTACGGTGGATGCTTATCAAGTAAACATCAAAGACCGAATTGTATTAACTGGCAGTTTCATGGCTAATGATCCTGATATAGGTTCTGATTTGCAAACTTTAGGCGTTTCTCAAGCACAATTTTTCACCAATGCCATTGATACCCGTAACCGTGGTGTGGATGTAATTGTGACCCACGATACAGCATTGGGTGAAGGCCGCTTGGTGACTTCATTTGCTGCAAATTTTAACAAATTATCGGTACTAGATGTCAAAACCAATTATAAATTGGCCGGAAAAGAAGATACTTATTTTAGTAAACGTGAACAGCTTTTTGTGGAGGCATCAGCACCCAGAAGTAAAATCAATTTGACCTTTGATTATAGCCAAAAGAAATTCAATACTACTCTCAGAATGGTTCGTTTTTCAGAAATAGCCTTGGGTGATTGGGATGGTAATCCGATGGTTTACGATGCAAAATTTACTACCGACCTTGCATTTGGTTACAAGCTCAGCAAGAGCCTGAGTTTGAATTTCGGTGCAGATAACTTGTTTGACGTTTACCCTACTAGACAAAATCAGGGTTTAACCGAAGCTGGAGGCGCCTGGGATTCCGTTCAGATGAATTATAACGGCCGCCGTTATTTCTTGCGTTTAGGAATGACATTCTAATCGGAACGACTCAGAAAATGACTAAGAGGCTGCCAGTACTTTAAACTGGTAGCCTTTTTTTGTCCAGTAATCCAAGGCTTTGGGCAATACATACTCCAATCGCCCCTGGGCTTTTAAACTGTCGTGAAAAACAACGATGGAACCGTTGGAAGTTTGCTTGATCACATTTTCAAAACAATCCTCGGGTTTTAGTCTGGACAGATAGTCGTGACTCAAAATATCCCACATGATGAGCTGCATTTTGGGAAATTGGCGTTTGATCTCGGAAATTTGGCTCCTTTTGATTCTTCCGTAAGGAGGTCTGAACAAATTTGAATTGATCAACGCATCGCATTGTGCTATGTCTTTGAGGTAAGATTTGTTACTACTGGTCCAGCCATTAAGATGATGAAAAGTGTGATTACCGACTGCATGTCCATCATCTATGATTTGCTGAAATACTTCTGGATGTTTCCTGATGTTATCGCCAATACAGAAGAAACTGGCCTTGGCTTTGAATTTTTTTAATGTTTTTAGAACAAATGGTGTAACAATAGGAATAGGTCCATCGTCAAACGTGAGGTAAATCACTTTTTCTTGCCGGCTCCTGTTCCAAATTAAATTGGGATAAAGCCATTTGAGCCAGAAAGGTGTTTTTACCAGATACATCTCCGCTAAATTAAAGATGAAAACTGATTTAGCGTAATAAGTGAGATTTTTTGCCTTTAAAACGGATGATTTTACAACAGTATATGAATATAACTCTTATAACCGAAGCCTCATTTTCACGAATACTGTCTCTAAGTCTTTTCTTCGTCATGCTCACCACATTGGGGAGCTTTTCTCAGGAGAAAATTAGCCTGGAGCAAGCAATTGATCTGGCACTACAGAACAACATTCAGTTAAAACAGGCCAAGTTCAATGTAGCTTTATCAGAAGAAAACCTGAAGCAATCGAAATTCAACCTTACCCCGAGTTTAAACGCAAGCTCTAATTATAATTACAGCTTGGGTAGAACTTTCGATCAGTTATCAGGACAACCCTTCGATCAGAGCATCACCTCAGCTAATGGAAACCTGAACTCTTCAGTTTTGCTTTTTCAAGGTTTTCAGCGGATGAACCAAATTCTGCAGAACAAATATTCGTTGGATGCGGATAAAAGCAATGCTCAGAAGGCAAAAAATGACTTGACCCTCAATGTGGTCAACACTTACTTACAGGTTTTAAATGCTCAGGATCTTACTACAGCAGCCCGCCAACAGGCAGACTTTGCTGCCCTACAGCTCGAAAGAGAGCAACAGTTGTTTGATGTGGGCAATAAAACCTTGGCTGATCTTTCACAAGCCAAAGCACAATTAGCTACGGCCGAATTAAATTTTACCAATGCTCAGAATCAACTGGATTTGGCTTATTTAAATCTTGCTCAGTTAATGGAGCGTAATCCTTCGGATAAATTTGAAGTGGTTAAACCGGCCATTAACCTAGTAAATATCACTGAAAGCAATTATGTGGCCAATGAGGTGTTTAAGAGCGCATTGGTAAACTATCCTGATGTAAAAGTGGCCGAATTTAATAAGCTTGCAGCTCAAAAAGCGGTAGCGGTAGCTCGTGGAAGTTTTTATCCCCGATTAAGCTTTGGAGGAAATTTAAGCACAGGTTATTCCAGTGGTCGTCAGCGTTTCATCGTTGGAAGCAATCCTCCGGAATTTGAAAAAATTCCTTGGAGAGATCAGTTGACCGATAACTACAATCGCGGTCTCGGGTTTAACTTGAGTATTCCGATTTGGAATGGTTATCAAACCCGTAGTTTGGTAAACCGGGCCAAGATCAATTATCTCAATGCCAGCTTATCTGAACAATTGGCTAAAAACAATCTGAATAAAATTATTAATCAGGCAGTTTACGACCTGAAAGCTGCAGAAAAGAGGTATCAATCTACCCAAAGTGCATTGACATCCTCACAAGATGCTTTTGAAGTGATCGAACAACGTTACCAAGTAGGCTTAGTGAACTCTTTAGATTTTAATCAGGCTCAAATTAATCTCAATAAAGCTCAATTTGATTTAATCCAAGCTAAATACGAATGGATTTTTAGAAGCAAAGTCATAGATTTTTATCTGGGTAAACCCATTAACTTTTAACTCCACAAATTTTTATAAAACATGGCAAACAAAAAAAACACCCTTAAGTATGTATTCATAGCGGTTGGCGTGCTATTAGTAGTAGCGGTAGCTGGGAATAAACTCGGATGGTTCGGAAAGGGAGATATTACAGAAATCGTAACTGAAAAAGCAGAGGAGCGTATCATTACTGAAACCGTATCGGCCAGTGGTAAGGTACAACCTGAAATTGAAGTGAAGTTAAGTTCCGAAGTTTCGGGAGAGGTGGTTGAATTATTGGTTAAAGAAGGTGATGTGGTTAAAAAAGGTCAGCTGTTGTGTAAAGTTCGTCCAGATATTTTAAAATCTGGATATGACCGTGCCGTTGCATCTTTGAACAGCCAGAAAGCAAATTTAGCGGCTACAGAACAGCAATTAAAACAAGCGCAGGCAAACTTCATCAATACCGAAGCTCGTTTTAAACGTAACCAGGAATTATACCAAAAGAAAGTAATTTCTGTTGCAGAGTTTGATGCGGCAAAAGCCGAATACGATGGGGCTAAAGCGAACTTAGAAGCAGTGAAGCAGAATGTGGTGGGCTCTCGTTTTGGAGTTCAGCAATCGTCTGCAGTAGTGAAAGAAGCGGGCGATAATCTGGCCAGAACCACGATCTATGCACCGGTAGATGGGGTGGTTTCTAAACTTTCTGTAGAATTAGGTGAGCGTGTGGTAGGAACCGCCCAAATGGCCGGTACTGAAATCATGCGTATTTCAAACCTTAATTCAATGGAAGTAAGTGTAGATGTGAATGAGAGCGATATAAACCGGGTAACTATCAATGACCCTGCTGATATTGAAGTAGATGCTTTCCAAGGTAAGAAATTCAAGGGTATCGTTACTGAAATTGCCAGCTCCGCAAGTGTGGTAGGAGGAAGTGCCGATCAGGTGACGAACTTTACCGTAAAAGTTCGCATCCTGCCTGAGTCTTATGCTTCTTTAAATACTGGAAACCAGAAATCATCTCCATTCCGCCCTGGTTTGTCGGCTACGGTTGATATTCAAACTAACCAGGTTAAAGGATTGACCGTTCCTATACAATCAGTTACCACTCGCGATGACGAAAAGAAGAAATCGGATGGTGAATCCGGCTCTTCAGAGATGCAGAGTGAAGAGAAGAAGACAAAAACAGATGAAGCTCCTGTGAAAGAATATGTTTTTGTTTACAAAGATGGAAAGGTGAAACAAGTGGTGGTGAAAACAGGTATTCAGGATGATACCAATATCCAAATTTTGAGTGGTATCAAAGCCGGTGAAGAAGTGGTTGCTTATCCATTTACTGCCATTTCTAAAACCCTTAAAGATGGCAGCCAGGTTAAGAAAACTGATAAAGAGAAATTAATGTCGGGCGATAAGAAGGATTAGTTTTCATAAAAAAATAATAACTTGTCCCCTTCTCAGTTTAGCAACCGGGAAGGGGATTTTGTTTTTAATCATGACTGACTCGAAAAATATTGCTGTAATAGGTGGTGGTAGTTGGGCAACGGCCATCATCAAGATGCTTACAGATAATCTGATCGATAAAAAGATTTGCTGGTGGATGCGTTGTGCCGAATCTGTAGAACATGTAAGAAAGTACAAACGCAATTTACGTTACCTTGGTTCGGTTGAGATTAAATTGCCCGAAGAACAGGTCAGTAATGACTTGAAATTAATCGTGAGTCAATCTGACTGGATCTTGCTTTGTGTGCCTGCAGCTTTTTTGAAAGACGCTCTTTCGGACATCAGGCCGGAAGATCTGAAAGGAAAGAAAATCATCTCCGCAATAAAAGGTATCGTTCCAGAACATAACCTTATTGTTGGCGAATTCATGAATCAGCATTATGGCATCCCGCTTGAAGATATCCTAGTGATCAGTGGTCCCTGCCATGCTGAAGAAGTGGCCTTAGAGAAATTATCATACTTGACCATCGCTTCCCCTGATACGGATACCGCAGCCAATTTTGCACAACTATTGAGTACCCGCTACATCAAAACCAATGTTTCAGAAGATATTTATGGGACGGAGTACGCGGCGGTATTAAAAAACATTTACGCAGTGGCAAGTGGTATTTGTCACGGGCTTGGTTACGGAGACAATTTCCAAGCTGTTTTAATTGCCAATGCCATCAGAGAGATCAGTCGTTTTGTGGATGTGGTCCATCCGATCGATCGGGATATCAACGAGTCAGCTTATTTAGGCGATTTGCTGGTAACCGCCTATTCTCAATTTAGCCGTAACCGGACCTTCGGAAACATGATCGGCAAGGGTTATACGGTCAAATCAGCTCAGCTCGAAATGAACATGGTTGCCGAAGGTTATTATGCTGTAAAATCATTACATCAGATAAATAAAAATCATAAAGTCCACATGCCTATTTGTAGGGCTGTTTATGCCATTCTTTACGAGAGTCATTCACCCCTAATTGAAATGCGCTTATTGGCCGATCAATTAAATTAATCCGCTCTTTTATGAAAATTGTATTCAAAACCACTTTTCTACTATTTATGTTGGCAGTTGTTGCTTGCCAATCTTCCACAGCTCCTCAAAAGGAGACCAAGGCTGCCCAGGTATTGGAAGCCTCCTGCGGTGTTTGCCAGTTTGGGATGAAAGGAGATGATTGCGAATTGGCAGTTAGGCTTGACGGAAAACCTTATTTTGTAGATGGTACAAGTATAGACGACCATGGTGATGCACACGATAAAGCCGGATTCTGCAATGCCATTAGGAAAGCAGAAGTGGAAGGTCAACTGGTGAACGGGCGTTTCAAAGTGGCCAAATTCAAGCTTTTGCCATAAACCCCTCGATTTAATTGCTTTCTTTTTAATTTTCTTAAAACCGGAATGGCTAAGTTTTGTTGATTTCAATAAAAACTTATAGCCCATGAAAAATTTAGGAAAAATTGGTTTAGCTGCCGGATTGGCGGCCGCACTCGTATTACTCTTTAGAAGGAGAAAAGACGGCACCCGTGTATTAGACGACATCAGCGATCAGGTTAATCATTGGGCACAGGCCCTGAAAAGATCCAAGCAAAGTACCTCCAGCATTTCGGATACTTCTTATTCAAAGGGCAGAGGTACCGTCTCCAGGCCACTCAGTTCCAGCCGCCAGCCGGGTGATATCACCGAATAATTTCATTTTATTTTAAAAATCATCAGCTTATGAAAAAAATATTTTTTTGTACTACCATTGCCTGTTTAATGGCTTTTGTACAATTATCGTGGGCGCAAACCAGTACCAGTACCTCGAAAGAGACCAAAATCACTAGTACAGATACCATTCGTCCGAAGTACCATCAGGATACCATTCGCAGAACGTTGAAAAGGGATACCAGCGCTTGGAAAAGAAAAGTAGACAGCACCACCGCTGCCATTAGCCGAAAAACCAAAGAAACGGGGGCGAAAGCGGTAGCAGCAGTCAAAGACTGCTCGCTGAAAAATGTAAAGGGACCGAAAGGGGAGACCGTTTATGTAGACGAGCACGATCGTCGTTATTACATCAATAAGGATGGTAATAAGGTTTTCATGAAAAGACCGGCCACCAAGTAAGCTTCCAAAAAAGAAGGGCTCCATTGGAGCCCTTCTTGTATTAATAACGTTTTCTTTTTTCAGAACGATCTTCGCGGCGTTTTCCGGAGAAGTCACGGAAACCTCCACCACCACTACGATTACCTCCCTCACGACGTCCGCCACCAGCTTGATCGCGGCGTTTGCCACCACCAAATCCGCCGCCACCGCTTCGGCCACGGCTGCTTCCGCCGCCACCATCACGATCGCCCGCTAATTCAATGCGTACATTACGGCCTTGGAAATCTACACTCTTGAAGCCTTGTTGTACTTTGTCAACTACTTCATTTTCTACTTCAAAAAATGTGTAAACACCTTTCAAGTCGATCTTTCCAATGCTTTTTCCACTTATTTTAGACTGGTTGCAAATAAAGCCCAGCATATCGCCACGGGTAAAATCATCTACCGAGCCCAAATTGATGAACAATCTGGTATAATCGCTCTTGTAGCCGGTGCGTCCAAAACGTTCTCCACGCTCCCCACGCTCACGTCCCCGATCTTCATAATCGGTATTGGCGTTCAGGTCTGGTGCATTACGATAATATTCCAGAAACCTGTTGAACTCTAATGAGGCAAAACGTTTGATAATTTCTTCTTTGTCCAGATCTTTAAATTCATCCATGATACGAGGCAGGTACTGTTCGATCTGCTCTTCGTTCACAGCAACATTATGTACTTTATGAATCAATCCGAATAGTTGTTTTTCGCAAACATCAAAACCGGTTGGAATTTCGGCTTTGGTAAAGGATTTACCAATTACTCGTTCAATCTGACGGATTTTGCCCAATTCTTTGGCATTGATGATGGCGATGGAAACCCCGGTTTTTCCTGCCCTGGCAGTACGGCCGCTTCGGTGGGTGTAGTTTTCGATCTCATCTGGCAAGGAATAGTTAATAACGTGAGTAACATTGTTCACATCAATGCCTCTAGCAGCCACATCGGTTGCAATTAATAATTGCAGGTTTTTTTCGCGGTAGCGTTTCATCACACGATCACGCTGCTGTTGCGAAAGGTCACCATGCAGTGAATCTGCATTGTAACCATCTTTTACCAAAGCTTCCGCAATTTCTTGTGTTTCTATTTTGGTGCGGCAGAAAACAATACCAAAAATTTCAGGATTGAAATCTACGATGCGTTTGAAGGCTGCGTATTTATCGCGGGCTTTCACCACATAATATTCGTGTTCGATATTGGCATTACCGGTATTTTTAGTTCCCATGGTCAACTCAAATGGGTTTTCCATGTATTTTTTGGCAATGCGTCTAACTTCGGCAGGCATAGTAGCCGAAAATAACCAGGTCTTTTTTTCTTCTGGTGTGGTGGATAAAATCTGGTCGATATCTTCTTGAAAGCCCATATTGAGCATTTCATCGGCCTCATCTAAAACCACGTAACTCACTTGTGAGAAATTGATTGCCTTACGGTTAATGATATCCAGCATACGGCCTGGAGTGGCCACAACAATTTGTACGCCTTTTTTAATTTGACGTAATTGATCAGAAATACTGGCACCACCGTAAACGGCCACAATGTGTGCGTTGTCGATGTTTTTCGAATAGTTTTTCAAATCGTTGGTGATTTGCAAACACAATTCGCGGGTGGGGCATAAAATTAATGCCTGTGGGTAATTTTTTGTAAAGTCTAATAATTCTAATAAAGGGAGACCAAAAGCGGCGGTCTTGCCTGTTCCGGTTTGAGCTAATCCGACAAAATCGTTGCTGCCTGAAAGTAATACCGGGATGGCTTGTTCCTGGATTGGTGTAGGGTTTTCGAACCCTAGTTCAGTGATGGCATTAACAATATCATGACGGATACCCAAGTTCAAAAATGGGTTCATGATAATTTTTAAAATACCGGCATTATTACCGGAATTGCCGCAAAGGTAGGGATAATTAATGGATACTTAAACTTTTATCGTAATCGGTCGGCCGATTGGATCAGTTTTTCATCTTTCTTGATGCTTCTAATCGCTAAAATGAGAAACAAAATAGCCACCGAAGGAAGAATGGCGCCAATGCCATAATTGTCGGTATTAAAGGTTTGCATCGCTGCAGCTTTTTGAATGGTTTTGGCCAGCCAAAAGCTAAATCCTAAAATCAAAGCAATGGCAGCGTAGCAAAGCTTAATTTGCAAAGCACGATTTTGAAAAAGAAAAATGATGACAAATGGAATAATAGCTAGTAAAACGCCCACGATCGATAATAGGGTGAATGGAGTAGTTTGTACCCAGCTCCCGTTCATGGTTTCATAAACTCCGCTTATTTTGGCTGATTGAGCTGCTCCGTTTATACTGATCCACTGCATGCTTGGGAAAAGGTGCAGTGCGAATAAGGAAGCACTGGCAAAAAATAGCCAAATGGACTGTATGCGTTGAATCATGTTAATTTTTCATTTTATACAAAGATAAGGTTTTGATGAGTATTTCAACCTTTGTCGTTAGCGCATCTTGCTGTACCTTTGCGCTATCATGGCGCAACGTTATTTCATCGAGCTGGCATATCTGGGAAAGGCATATCATGGCTGGCAGATACAAGACAATGCGATCACCGTTCAGCAATTATTGAATGAGGCTTTGGAAACGCTCCTTCGCCATCCGGTAGAGACTATCGGTTGCGGCCGTACCGATACCGGCGTTCATGCCACTCAGCATTTCGCTCATTTAGATACCGAAATAGAGCTCAACGAGCGGCACCTTTACAGCCTGAATGGTTTGCTGCCTTTTGATATTGCCGTTAAAAGGTTCATTCCTGTTGCTGCCGATGCCCATGCCCGTTTCGATGCCCAATTGCGTGCCTACGAATACCATATTCATTTTGAAAAAAATCCCTTTAGACAAGATTTCTCCTGGTTTTTGAAAGAAATCCCCGATCTAAATTTGATGAATGAAGCTGCAGCGCAATTGAAGAATTATACCGATTTCTCTTGTTTTAGCAAGTCCAACACTCAAACATTTACCAATAATTGCCAGATTAAGGAAGCTTATTGGGAAAAAAGTGATTTCGGTTTGGTTTTTCATATTGCCGCCGACCGGTTTTTGAGGAACATGGTACGGGCCATTGTAGGCACCTTGGTGGAGATTGGGCAGGGTAACATGCCACCTGAGTCAATCCATCAAATCATAGATAGTAAAAACCGTTCCAATGCGGGAGCCTCGGTCCCAGCTTGCGGGCTTTATCTTACTCAAGTAAAATATCCATACTTATAAGATGGCCGAAGTAAGTGGTAAAGCCTTTGATTTTCGCTTGCTTTCGCGTGTTTTTGCGTATGTAAAGCCCTACCAATCTGTTTTTTTATTGGCGGTTTTTCTCACCATTGGCTTGGCCATTTTGGCCCCCCTGAGGCCTTTACTCATCGAGCAAACCATCGATCGTTTCGTGGTAAATAATGATCAGGCTGGTCTGATCAACATGAGTTTGTTGATGTTGGGTTTGCTGATCTTGCAAACGGTGGTGCAATATTATCACACCTATGCCACTAATGGACTGGGGCAATCGGTGATCCGTGATTTACGTATCGCAACTTTTAATCACATCACCAGTTTGCGGTTAAAATATTTCGACCGGACGCCTATCGGCCAATTGATTACCCGTACCGTTTCCGATTTGGAAACCATCGCTGATATTTTTTCTGAGGGTTTGATCTCCATTATTGGAGATGTTTTACAAATTGTCACCATTATTGCCTGTATGACCATCTACAGCTGGAAACTCACGCTGGTGGTTTTATTGCCCATGCCATTGCTCTTGTTGGCAACCTATGTATTTAAAGAAGCCATCAAAAAAGCTTTTCAGGACGTTAGAAGACAAGTAACGCAACTCAATACCTTTTTGCAGGAACACATTACCGGCATCAGTGTCATTCAGTTTTTTGCTCGCGAAGAACAAGAAATGAAGAAGTTCAAAGCCATCAATGCCAAACACCGCGATGCCCATATTGCTTCCAACTGGTCTTATTCCATCTTTTTTCCGGTGGTAGAGATCATTTCTGCCATCTCAATGGGACTCTTGGTTTGGTATGGAGCTCAAATGATCTTAAATGAATCAGAAATCATCAATATTCTCAACTTTTTTCAAATTGAAAAAGCAGGCCCTGGTTTGGTGATCGCTTTTCTGATGTTCATTAATATGCTTTTTAGGCCGATCAGAGAGCTGGCCGATAAGTTTAACACCTTGCAAATGGGTATGGTGGCTGCCGATCGTATTTTTCATGTATTAGATACCGATGAAATTACTCCGAATAATGGAACATATCAGCCAGCGCACATCAAAGGAGAAATAGAATTTGAAGGAGTTTGGTTCGCTTATCAGGAGGAGAACTGGGTATTGAAAGATATTTCATTTAAAGTGAAAGCAGGTCAGACACTGGCTTTAGTGGGAGCTACGGGAGCTGGCAAATCATCCATCATCAATTTATTGAACCGCTTTTATGAAATTAACAAGGGTAGTATTAAACTGGATGGTATAGATATCCGGGAATACGACTTGAATTTTTTACGATCGAGGGTGGCAACCGTTTTACAAGATGTTTTCCTTTTTTCAGATACGGTAGCTCACAATATCGATCTCTATCAGCCTGAAATCACCCTGGAGCAAATTAAGGCTGCTGCTAAAGAAGTAGGTGCAGATGCCTTTATCAACAAACTCCCTGGAAATTACCAATATGAAGTAATGGAACGGGGCGCAACGCTTTCTGCAGGGCAGGCTCAGTTGGTATCTTTTATCAGAGCCCTGGTTCATCAGCCCTCTATTTTGGTTTTGGATGAAGCTACTTCCTCGGTAGATACCGAGACAGAATTACTTATTCAGGAGGCCATCCTCCGTCTGATGAAAGATCGGACCTCCATCGTTATTGCGCACCGCCTCTCTACTATTCAACATGCCCATCAGATCTTGGTTTTGGATCAGGGAGAAGTGAAAGAATTAGGCACACATCAAGAACTGCTGAAACAAAATAATTATTACAAGAAACTCTACGATTTGCAGTTTTCCTCAGCTGGTGTTGCTAAATCTGTACATTCAAAAGTAGATTGATCTCCCTTAAATCAATTGTTCCCACATCTTTTAGTCTTTCATTGGTCCTTTAAAACAGACCGCTCATCGTATTCATCCTGCTGTTCATCGGAAATGTCCTGCTTCCACCGGGTTTTAACTCGATAATTGGTACGATAAATGTCGTTATGCTGTTGGTGCTTAAAAGCTTCTAATCAATGAAAAAACCTGTTTTACTTTCCATCATATGTATTTCTGCCTTTGCGGTACAGGCTCAAATAATAACAGAGCGGCCGACCATTGGATCAGGTGCTACGGAGTTTGCGCTCAACTCGGAGTATTTTTTTTCATGTACACTCGGGGAAGTGGTGATCCAAACCATTCAAACCAGTGAAATCATGCTCACCCAGGGCTTCCATCAGCCAGATGCGAACCTGTTTGAGCCGGGTTTGCCAATGGAGATCAAGGTTTACCCCAATCCGGTTGTTGATCAGGTAAAGGTCGCTTTTCAGCTTGATGCCCCTGCATGGATACAATTTGTATTAATTAATAATGCTGGGCAGATTATTAAGAAGTGGCCCAATAACTGGTATACAAACGGATTTCAAGAACTCACTTTGGATGTTCAAGTGCCATCTGGTTTATACCTTTTAACATTTTGGTTGGGAGACAAGGCCATCACCCATAAAATCGTCATCGAATAAATTTTCTTTGTTATGAGTGTGAAAAAGCATGGATACCTGATTTTAATTTTCATCTGCTCCCTTTCTGCAAAAGCTCAGGATAGGAGCATACCTACCGCCATGTCTTTTTTACTGACTCGGCCCGATGCTCGTTCTACAGGTATGGGGGATGTGGGGGTAGCCAGTCAGCCAGATGCATATGCGCTTTATTCCAATCCCTCTAAAATAGCTTTTAACCAAAACAAAGCCATCATAGGCTTATCCTATGAGCCCTTGATGCCCTATCTTACCAAAGATGTGAGTCTTGCCAATTTAGCTGGTATAAGAAAACTGAACGAAAAATCGGCCTTGGGTCTTTCTATCTATTTTCTTTCTTACGGCAAAATTGAAGGGGCAGATGACAATGGAAATTTTACCCAATATTTCTATCCTAAAGAGTATACAGTTGATCTTAGCTATTCAAGGAAGTTGAGTGAGAGTTTCTCTATGGGATTGACTGCCCGTTATTTGCACAGCGATATTCATGATGGCGCTTCGAACAACAACACAGTGGTAGAGCCCTCCAATGCTTTTGCAGTAGATGTTTCTGCTTATTTTGAAAAAGAGCAGTTGAGTAGTTATTATGGGGCGAAATGGGCCTTTGGTGTAGTCATTTCCAATATAGGAACTAAAGTACGCTACTCGGCATCCAAAACGGAGTTTCTTCCCACTAATCTGAAACTGGGCGCCTCCTACAGTTTCCTAATTGATGGGCAAAGCCAAAAGCTCACATTTCATACCGATTTGAATAAATTATTGGTACCTACGCCTCCTGTTTACGACGGAAACGGTCAGATCATTGATGGTAAAGATCCCAACCGTAGTGTAGTATCTTCCTTGTTCAGTTCATTTGCCGATGCGCCTGGTGGTTTTTCGGAAGAGTTGCAAGAAATCAGTATTGGTTCTGGATTGGAGTATGTGTACAAGGACACTTTTGCACTCAGAACCGGCTTTTTTTATGAGCATCAAGACAAAGGGAACCGCCAGCATTTTGCACTTGGTACAGGCTACAAATACAAAAATTTCGGCTTCGACATGGCTTATCTCATCCCGGTTACTAACCGATTTGTACTTAAAAACAGTGTTAAATTTTCTATTGCTTATGTCATAAAATAATCCCCCAAAAAAATCTGTGACGAATTGGCAATTCTTTTTTTGTTTAACAATGGCTTTCTCTTAGTTTTGCGCTACAATAAATCAAGATGAGCGTATTAGTTAATAAAAACTCCAAAGTAATTGTTCAGGGCTTTACCGGCAACGAAGGAACTTATCATGCCACACAGATGATCGATTATGGTACTCAGGTGGTGGGTGGAGTAACCCCTGGTAAAGGCGGACAAAAACATTTAGATAAACCGGTATTCAATACGGTGAAAGAAGCGGTAGACCAAACCGGTGCCGATGTATCAATTATTTTCGTTCCTCCTGCTTTCGCAGCCGACGCGATTATGGAAGCAGCCGAAGCCGGAATCAAAGTGATTGTTTGCATCACAGAAGGTATCCCAACCAAGGATATGATTCAGGTAAAAGAATATATTTCTGACCGTGATTGTAGATTAATCGGTCCGAATTGCCCTGGTATCATTACTGCCGATGAAGCAAAAATTGGTATCATGCCTGGCTTTATCTTCAAAAAAGGAAGAGTGGGTGTGGTTTCTAAATCGGGAACTTTAACTTACGAAGCGGTTGATCAGGTAGTAAAAGCCGGTTTAGGTATTACTACTGCCATTGGAATTGGTGGTGATCCGATCATCGGAACTCCAACAAAAGAAGCGGTTGAATTATTGATGAACGACCCCGAAACAGACGGAATCATCATGATTGGTGAGATTGGAGGTGGTATGGAAGCAGAAGCTGCCCGTTGGATCAAAGCCAATGGTACCAAGCCAGTGGTTGGTTTTATTGCCGGACAAACAGCGCCTCCGGGACGTCGTATGGGTCATGCGGGAGCGATTGTAGGCGGAGCAGATGATACAGCTGCAGCCAAAATGAAGATCATGAGCGAATGCGGCATCCGGGTAGTAGAATCTCCTGCAGAAATTGGTGCTGCTATGGCTGAAGAGTTGAAAAAAGCGGGGAAATAAGTTTACATTCCCTTTACTGAATAGATCCTGTGCTACCAGCACGGGATTTTTTATTTTCTTAAATTTATATGGTGAGAAAAATTCTAATCATACTTTTTATTGTTGCTGGCTTTCAGCCGATTGCCTGTGCACAACAAGATCCTAAAAAATCTGTAAAGAAAATGGAATATAACCAACTGACTCCCGAAGAAGAGCGAATTATTGTTCGTAAAGGAACGGAGATGCCTTATACCGGCAAATACTTGAACAACAAGGCAACCGGTACCTATGTGTGCAGACGCTGCAATGCGCCTCTTTACCGATCTGATGATAAGTTCGATTCGCATTGCGGATGGCCTAGTTTTGATGATGAAATTAAGGGAGCTGTCAAAAGAATTCCCGATCCGGATGGGATGCGTACCGAGATTGTTTGTGCCAAGTGTGGGGGCCATCTGGGCCATGTTTTTTTAGGTGAAGGTTTCACTCCCAAAAATACCCGTCACTGCGTCAATTCCGTTTCTATGAGCTTTATTCCTGCCCAAAAGAAATAAAATCTTATTTTCGGGAATTAGTTTTTAAAAACAATATGAAATTATTAACTGGAAAAGTAGCCCTGATTACAGGTGCCTCTAAAGGAATAGGACGTAAAATTGCCGAGAAATTTGTGGAGCAAGGTGCACACGTGGCATTCACCTATCTGTCGTCTGTTGAAAAAGGTCAGGCGCTTGAAAAAGAATTACAAAGTGGCGACTCTAAAGTAAAAGGTTACCGTTCAGATGCTTCAAAATTTGATGAGGCTGAAAAACTGATCGAAGCCATAGTGGCTGATTTTGGCACCATCGATATTGTGGTGAATAATGCTGGTATTACCAAAGATGGTTTATTAATGAGAATGACTGAAGAAAATTGGGATGAAGTTTTGGATGTGAACCTGAAGTCGATATTTAATGTTACGAAAGCCGCCTCTAAGATCATGATGAAAAATCGTTACGGGGTGTTCATTAACATGAGTTCGGTAGTGGGGGTGCAAGGTAATGCCGGACAGTCAAACTATGCTGCTTCTAAAGCGGGTATCATCGGATTTTCTAAATCTATTGCCAAAGAATTGGGTTCGAGAAATATTCGTACCAATGTGGTGGCTCCAGGCTTTATCCGTACGGAGATGACCGATGTATTGGATCCAAAAGTAGTGGAAGGATGGGCGCAGGCTATTCCATTGAAACGTGCCGGTGAAACTGAAGATGTAGCAAACGTTTGTGTATTCCTCGCTTCTGACATGAGTGCCTATGTAAACGGACAAGTGATCTCTGTTTGCGGAGGGATGTTATAGTTTTTCAAGAATCCATCATTTCGATTCCGATTTATCGGAAGAGAAATCTGTTTATCATTAGAGATTTCTCCTCGCTATCACTCGTTGAAATGACGCATTAAACATAAAAAAGCCTCCTGATAATATTGGGAGGCTTTTTTTAGTATTTGCAATGAAACTTACCAGAATTTCAAAGAAGAGAAAAAAGACTTTTCCTCTCTCTTTTCTTCCGGTAGGATGACAAATATGTCTTCATCCGGTTTTTTCATCAAGTATCGCTCACGGGCAAATTTCTCGACGGTAGCTTGGTTGGTGCTAAGATCTTTAATTTCTCTTCTCACCAAATTGGTTTCCTTAGCATAAAACTCCCGCTCTGTTTTCAGTTTATTTAACTGCTCACGGTACTCATATTGTGAAAAAAGGTCGTTACGATCGAAAAATAACATCCAGACCACAAAACTTGCGGTTACCAGGAAGTATTTATTTCGGAAAATATCGATGATTTTTTTCATTTTATCCTAAGTTAGCTATGTTCATTCTACCGAACAAGTCTAATTTTTAAATACTAAAGCGATTTTATTTCAAAAACTTGAAGTCCTTCCCAATGAAACGGGCTGCACTTCCTAATTCTTCTTCAATACGCAATAACTGGTTGTATTTGGCAATCCTGTCTGAGCGTGAAGCTGAACCGGTTTTAATTTGTCCGCAATTTAGAGCCACGGCCAAATCTGCAATCGTTACATCTTCCGTTTCACCAGAGCGGTGTGACATTACTGAAGTATAACCGTTCGTTTGTGCCAGTGAAACTGCATTGATGGTTTCGGTCAAAGATCCAATCTGATTTACTTTCACCAAGATGGAGTTTGCGGTATCGGTATCAATGCCTTGCTGCAAACGTTTCACATTGGTAACGAATAAATCATCGCCCACCAATTGAACTTTATCCCCAATTTTCTCTGTCAGTAATTTCCAGCCATTCCAATCATCCTCAGCCATCCCATCTTCAATGGAGATGATCGGGTATTTTTGAGTTAACGAAGCCAGGTACTCCGCTTGTTCGGCACTGCTGCGAATAGCACCTTTGGTTCCCTCAAACTTGGTATAATCATATTTACCGTCTTTGTAAAATTCGGAAGCAGCGCAGTCGAAGGCCAGGTAAATATCTTCTCCAGCTTTATAACCGGCCTTTTCAATTGCTTGCATAATAGTTTCCACGGCATCTTCGGTACCTTCGAAAGTTGGTGCAAAACCGCCTTCATCGCCAACAGCAGTCGATAATCCACGATCATGTAGAATTTTCTTCAGGTTGTGGAATACTTCGGTGCCCCAGCGTAAGGATTCAGAAAATGAGGAAGCGCCTACAGGCATGATCATGAATTCCTGGAAGGCAATAGGTGCATCGGAATGCGAACCGCCGTTCACAATGTTCATCATCGGGATAGGCAGGGTGTTGGCATTTACACCGCCAATGTAACGGTATAAAGGCTGGCGACTTTCCTGTGCAGCCGCCTTGGCAACCGCCAATGAAACACCTAAAATCGCATTTGCACCAATTTTACCTTTATTTTCGGTACCGTCTATCTCAATCATCAACTGATCGATCATATTCTGTTCGAATACGTCAATCCCAATTAATTCTTTGGCTAAAATATCGTTCACATTTTTTACGGCAGTTAGCACTCCCTTACCCAGGTAGGTGTTTTTGTCGTTATCGCGAAGTTCAACTGCTTCATGCATCCCGGTTGAGGCTCCCGATGGGACTGCTGCACGGCCTAAAATACCGTTTTCGGTCATTACATCTACTTCAATGGTGGGGTTACCTCTCGAATCGAGGATTTGGCGGGCATGAACGTCTAATATTAAACTCATATTTTCTTTTTTCTTTTTTTCAAAGTTAGTGTATTTTTTACACTATTTAAATCTGTGTATTAAACTTGCATTAATTTGATAAAATCATCAAACAGGTAACGCGAATCGTGCGGACCGGGTGATGATTCAGGGTGATATTGTACCGAAAAGGCTTTTTTCCCTTTGATGCGGATGCCTTCAATCGATTGATCATTTAAGTTGATATGGGTGATTTCAACCTTATCCGATTTTTTCACATCCTCCGGAATGACACCAAAACCGTGATTTTGTGAAGTCACTTCACAATGATCAATAATGATATTTTTAACCGGATGATTCAAGCCCCGATGTCCGTTAAACATCTTCATGGTACGGATGTCGTTGGCCAAAGCCAGCAATTGATGGCCCAGACAAATTCCGAAAAGCGGCTTATTGGCAGCTAATATTTCTTTTACGGTTTCAATGGCATATGGCATCGCCGAAGGATCACCAGGTCCATTGGAGATAAAGTAGCCATCCGGCTGGAAGGCTTCCATTTCTTTGAAAGAAGTTTTTGCCGGGAATACTTTCGCATAAACATCTCTCTCATCAAAATTTCTCAGAATATTTTTCTTCACCCCCAAATCCAGCACCGCAACCTTATACTTTGCATTTTCTTTGCCATAGAAGTAAGGTTTTTGGGTGGATACCTTAGAAGATAACTCCAAACCATCCATCGAAGGAACCGAAGCTAATTTCTTTTTCAGTTCTTCTGTATCCAAAATTTCGGAAGAGATAATGGCATTCATCGCTCCTTTATTTCTGATGTGTCGAACCAGCGAGCGAGTATCTATATCTGAAATTCCAACTACATTCTGTTCTTGAAAATAATCTTGAATTGATTGATTAGCTTCTTTTCGGCTGTAGGTGATGTTAAAATTTTTACAAACCAAACCGGCTATTTTGATCGTATCTGATTCAATTTCCTCAGCATGGATGCCGTAATTACCAATATGTGCATTGGTGGTTACCATAATTTGTCCGAAATAGGAGGGATCGGTAAAAATTTCCTGGTAACCAGTCATGCCAGTATTGAAACAGATTTCACCGGTGGTGGTACCAATTTTACCGGCTGCTTTACCGTGGTAAATGGTCCCGTCTGCTAACAATAAAATGGCTGGCAATTTGGTGTAATTGGTCATAATTAATGAAGAAATGAAGATTTGGAAAAAGAAATAAATCGACAGATTATCAGGTGTTTACCTGTCAGTTCAATGGCCCGAAGGGGTGCATTTAAGCTGAATTTCACGGGAGTTAAAGTTAATTATTTTTTTTACTATGCTCAAATCCAAAATTCATTTTAAGTCAATTCACGCTATTATCCATAGATTTAATTTTAAATTTGTTCATCATACTCAAATAGCGCCCCAAACATGTCTGTTCACAAAGAAACAAAACGAATCACTACACATACTTTGCAGGAAATGAAAGATCGTGGTGAAAAAATTGCGATGCTTACCGCCTATGATTTTTCGATGGCTACCATTGTGGATGATGCAGGCATGGATGTGATTTTGGTCGGCGATTCGGCTTCTAATGTAATGGCGGGCCACGAAACCACTTTGCCCATCACTTTAGATCAAATGATTTACCACGCATCATCGGTAGTGAGAGCGGCCAAGCGTGCTTTGGTAGTGGTCGATCTTCCTTTCGGTTCCTATCAAGGTAATTCTAAAGAAGCGCTCAACTCTGCCATACGGATCATGAAAGAATCGGGTGCGCATGCTGTAAAACTGGAGGGTGGAGCAGAAGTGAAGGAATCCATTGAACGAATTGTAACCGCGGGCATTCCGGTAATGGGACACCTGGGTTTAACTCCCCAATCCATTTATAAGTTTGGTACCTATACCGTTAGGGCAAAAGAAGAGGCCGAAGCGCAAAAGTTAAAAGACGATGTGTTGGTATTGCAGGAGGCAGGTTGTTTTTCCATTGTTTTAGAGAAAATACCAGCCCAGTTGGCCGCCACTGTCAGTCAATCTTTGCGCATTCCAACCATTGGTATTGGTGCGGGTTCGGCCTGCGATGGCCAGGTGCTGGTAGTGAATGATATGATTGGTCTCACCAAAGGTTTCCGTCCGAGATTTTTACGACAATACCTTGATTTGTATACGGAGATTAACGGTGCCATTCAGTCTTACATAAAAGATGTGAAAGCGGTCGATTTCCCGAATGAGAAAGAGCAGTACTAATGCCAGTTTCTGATCAGGATATACTTTTTGAAGATAATCACCTCATTGCGGTGAATAAGCGGGCCGGGGATATTGTGCAGGTGGATGATACCGGCGACGAACCGCTCGATGAGCAGGTTAAGAAATACATTGCTAAAAAGTACAATAAACCTAATGGTGCATTTTTAGGAGTAGTACACCGCTTAGATCGACCCGTGAGCGGGGTGATACTTTTTGCTAAAACCAGTAAGGCTTTAGACCGGGTGAACCGCCTATTCAAAAACCGGGAAATGAAAAAAACTTATTGGGCCGTAGTGCGCAAGCGCCCGACACAGTCCGAAGGTAAATTGGTGCATTGGCTGGTGAAAAATCCCCAAAAAAATGTGACTAAAGCCTATGATCACGAAGTGAAAGGCAGCCTGCGTGCCGAATTGAATTACAAAGTCATTGGAGAGCTGAATGGTTATTGCCTCATAGAAGTAGATCCGATCACTGGCCGCCCGCATCAAATTAGGGTCCAATTGTCTACGCTAGATAGCCCCATAGTAGGCGATAATAAATATGGTTACCCTCGGGGAAGTTTAAAGAAAAGTATCTGTCTGCATGCCCGTCGACTGCAATTCATTCATCCGGTTAAACAAGAGCCGATCAATATTTTTGCGCCATTACCCAAAGATGGATTTTGGGAGAAGTTTGAAAGTTTCGGCGGATAGAAATTTTAACTATTCTTTCGAAGTCTAAGCGCAAGTTTGTCCAAATTAAATACTCCTAGTATCAAGCTAAATAAGAAGATCATCGCCACCTCAATGGACAAGATATAATAAGGCCATGGTCCCAAATAATCGTAAATGGTTTTAACGGCCGGTTTGGCCATCAGGAATAAATAATTGCTACCCAAATACAAATTAATCGGGGTAACCAGCAAGGCAAAAATGTTCAATCCGATCATGGAATTGACCATGTCTTTCCAGGTGATTCGCCAGTCATAAATCTGTAGGGCAAAAACTCCGGCAAAAGGTAAAAAGGCGTGTACGGTCCAGTACCTGAAAAATTCATGATGCGGAAAAGATTCGGTTAAAGAGGGCGTGAACAAGGCTTGCAAGGTTCCGCCTATCACCCAGAAAAAGGCGATTCCCCAAAATTTACGCCATTTAAAATACATGATGAAGGGCATGAGGATGATCATGGCATTGCAAAGGTGGAAGGGTAAATCCTCTCGGGCATCAAAACTGCCGGCCATGCCCGTCAAAATGGGTTTACTGACTTGCAGAATCAAGCCAATGCCTAACAAAATAGTAATGGCATTTCTGGATTGATTTTCGGTAAAGCGATATTTTGCCAGTATAAAAAGTGCTAAGGCGATGGCTACACAAATACCCACAGCGACGCCGTGTTCCTGCGTATAACCTTTGAACTGGCCGTTTTCGTAGAGGATAGCATTCCACATGTTTCAATGAGATTGGTTGTTCAAATCTAATTTAATCCATCACCTACTTAGTTTATTCAAATAGTTATTCACATCAAACAAAAAAGTCCCTCATAAATGGAGGGACTTTACATTTTATGTTGATGAGTGTTATGCCAATTTCGCTTTCAAATTCGCATCAATGGCTTCCAGGAACTCTTCAGTGTACAAATAATGTTCACCGTGGTTCACTTTGTTACCGTGGATACAAACTGCCAAGTCTTTGGTCATTTTGCCGCTTTCTACAGTTTCAATACACACCTGCTCCAAAGTTTTGCAGAAATTGATCAATTCCTGATTGTTATCTAACATGCCACGGAACTCCAAACCTCTGGTCCAGGCAAAAATAGAAGCGATCGGATTGGTAGAAGTTGGTTTGCCGGCTTGATGGTCGCGGTAGTGACGGGTCACGGTACCATGAGCAGCCTCGGCTTCCATGGTTTTGCCATCCGGTGTAACTAAGGTAGAGGTCATCAATCCTAAAGAACCAAAGCCTTGTGCTACGGTGTCCGACTGCACGTCGCCGTCATAGTTTTTACAAGCCCAAACAAAGTTTCCGTTCCACTTAAGCGCTGAAGCCACCATGTCGTCGATCAGACGGTGCTCGTACACCAAACCATTTTTGTCGAACTCAGCTTTGAATTCTTTCTGGTAAATCTCTTCAAAAATATCTTTGAAACGGCCATCGTACTTTTTTAGGATGGTATTTTTGGTCGATAAATATAAAGGCCATTTTTTCATCAAGGCCTGGTTGAAGCAGGCACGTGCAAAACCACGGATAGACTCGTCGGTATTGTACATGGCCAAGGCTACGCCGTCGCCTTTAAAATTATAAACTTCAAATGATTGTACTTCGCCGCCATCTTCTGGGGTGAAGGTAACAGTGAGTTTACCTTTTCCTTTGGTAAGGAAATCGGTGGCACGGTATTGGTCACCAAAAGCGTGGCGGCCTATGCAGATAGGGGCTGTCCAGTTGGGTACCAAACGAGGTACATTCTTCATTACGATCGGCTCACGGAAAACAGTACCGTCCAAAATGTTACGAATGGTTCCGTTTGGCGATTTCCACATCTGCTTCAAGCCAAATTCTTTCACACGAGCTTCATCGGGTGTGATGGTAGCGCACTTAATTCCTACACCATATTGTTTAATGGCATTGGCAGCGTCAATAGTCACTTGGTCATCTGTTTGGTCGCGGTACTCCATTCCCAGATCATAATATTTAATATCTAGATCCAGGTAGGATAGGATCAATTTGTCCTTAATGAATTTCCAGATGATGCGGGTCATCTCATCGCCGTCCAGTTCCACTACCGGATTAGCCACCTTTATTTTTTGTATGCTCATTAGTGTATAAGTGATTTTTTTGCTGCCGCAAAGATATAATTTTTGATGATTTGGGTATATCGGATGCGTGTCAATTTAGCATTCGAGGATTAACAAAAGATAATGAAAAAAGAAAAGGCCTTAATTGATTCAAGGCCTTTTCGCAGTATATGCTACTTTTCTTCAACAGGATTAACCATTAAAGGTTGATTCCCGTCAGTAATGATCACTTTTGTATTAGGAGAGGTAGATAATTTATTGAATGCTTCGATTGTTTTAAAGCGTAATAATAAAGGTGTTAGTCCTTCTGCAATTATCTTTTGAGAATTTCTAATCCCCTCAGCCTCAATGATTCTACGGGTTGCCTCTTGGCGTTCTTTGTTCAGGGTAAATTCCATTCTTTGCGCATCCTGCTCTGCTTCCAATTTCTCTTCAATTGCTTTAGCTAATCCGGTTGGCAGAATAATGCTTTTCAATAATACAGATTCGATGATAAAACCTCTCTCTGTAAGTTGAGTTTCCATTAATTTCTTGATGTCTCTTTCTATCACGGCTCTTTGACCCGTATGCATGTCTTTTGCGAAGTATTGAGAGGATACATCTGCAACAGCCGACCTGAATACTGGCAGAATTACCACTTGTTCATAGTTTGTTCCTAACTTTTCTATGATGTTTGGCGCATAGCTACCTACTAATCTGTAAAGTATGGAAACTTCTGATTGAACAGTTAAGCCCTCTTTTGAAGGTAGGGGTAATCTCACCTCCATGTTAATTGTTCTGGTCGGCAGCTTGATAATAGTGGTTACTAAGGGGTTAAAAAGTCTGGCACCCTCCATTAAGGGCTTTTCTTGTATTTTACCAATGGTTCTTTTTACACCAACTTCACCTTGTCTTACAACGGTACAGCTACTCAAAATGAGAGCGAAACCTAGTCCGAGGATAAATAATCCGTTTTTCATGATCTTGTTCTTTAATGGTTTAATTGTTCAATTTGATTGGCACTAAAATAGACCATGAACAATTTGCAATTATCAGAATAACGTTAAATTATAACTCAAGATCAAGGTTGAAGCGTTTTTTGAATTCTTCGAGTTTTGGATTTTTCTCTACCATGTATTGGTATTTCTCTGAGGAAGTGTAGAGGCGATTTTTTTCGGTATTCTCCACTATTTTAGTTACCAAATCAAGCTGAAAGTTTTGGAGTTCTGTTCTCAGGTAGTTCATCAACTCTATTCGAGCTTCTTGCAATTGATTTTCCTGAATCTTATTCTCGATACTCAATTCGATCTGGTGATCATCCAAGAGCACTGGCGGATTAGCCGTCATCAGGGTGAAAAGGTTGATCTTATTTTCCTTTTTAGCTTTTTCAGCAAAGGCATTCCACCGGTTCAATAGCATTTCGGAACTGAAAGCTTGGCAAGCATCCCCGGTTAAATAAGCAGGTTTTTCCTCCTCCAAGGGAGCGGAGGCTAAATCATTCAAATTAGGGATGAGTGGAGTTGCAATAAAAAAACTTGTTTTAGGTGCGCTCGCCTCCGGTTTTGCTTTTTCAGCCTCTGGGATAATTTTTATTTGAGTTGGTGATACGGCAGGAGCATCGTTTGCTGCTTCATTACTTTCAATAACTGCTGTTGTTACTTTAGGTGCTGGTACTTCTTCGGCTTCCTGGGGAGTGGAAGCCGCTACTGCTTGACTCGTGCTGGGAGCAGGTGCTAGGGGTTCAACTCGTTTTTTTTTTACTTCTACTGGAGGGGTAGTAGTTAATTGAAGCACCGCTGGCAAATGTGCTATTTTAATGAGCGCCAGTTCAACTTGCAAGCGCTGGTTTTTGCTGCTCCGGTAATTTAAGTCGCAGTGGTTGGCAATATTCAATGCTGATACCAAGAAAGAAGCATCCGTTTGTTGCGACTGGGCCAGGTATTTTTGTTTGATGCCTTCACTCACTTCCAATAAATGTAAAGTGGCAGGATCTTTTCCCACCAACAAATTACGCAAATGCGAAGCGAGCCCTATTATAAAATGGTTGCCGTCAAATCCTTTTGACAAGATTTCATCAAATATTAACAATGCTCCCGAAACATCTTCTGCCAGTAAAGCATCCGTTACTTTGAAATAATAATCGTAGTCGAGGATATTCAGGTTATCAATGGCCGCCTGGTAAGTGATGTTTCGGTTAGAAAAACTGGCGATCTGATCGAACATCGACAAGGCATCGCGTAAGCCGCCATCTGCTTTTTGGGCAATCAGGTGCAGGCCTTCCATATCGTAGCCAATGCTTTCCTTTTCGGCTATGCCGGCCAGGTGCTTGGCCATATCCTCCACTTTGATCCGGTTAAAGTCAAAGATCTGGCATCGCGACAGGATGGTCGGAATGATTTTGTGCTTCTCTGTGGTTGCTAAAATAAATATGGCATAGGAAGGCGGTTCCTCCAGTGTTTTCAAAAAGGCATTGAAAGCAGCTGAGGAGAGCATGTGCACCTCATCGATGATGTAGATCTTATACTTGCCTGTTTGTGGCGGAATGCGAACTTGCTCGGTCAGGTTACGAATGTCTTCTACCGAATTATTAGATGCGGCATCCAACTCATGAATGCTGAAAGAATTGCCCTGTTGAAACGAAACGCAAGATTCGCAGTTGCCGCAAGGCTCCAATTGCTGGTTTGGATTAACACAATTGATGGTTTTGGCCAGGATGCGTGCACAAGTGGTTTTACCCACTCCACGTGGTCCGCAGAAAAGAAATGCCTGCGCCAGCTGGTTATTTTTGATGGCGTTCTTCAGCGTGCCGGTAATGTGCGCTTGTCCCACCACGCTCTCAAAGGTCACCGGGCGGTATTTTCTGGCTGAAACTATGAAATTATCCATCGCTCCTAAATTATAGATAAGATATTGCTTAAGCAAACATCATTTCTTTTTGAGCGGATGCTCTGGTGCCCGATTTGCATTTCGTCGGCGATATATGCCGTTCATCCGGCAATTCCTGCACTTAGTCTGTATTTTATTGTGAAGCCTTTAAAATAGTCGGACCTTCAGGTTATAATATTAATACCATTCTTGGTTTTAGTATTTCTAATGTTTCAATTTGGTGTGTTAAAAAGCTGGTGAAGTCCCCAAACTTCACCGCTTTTTTTTAGGTGAAACGCTACGAAATATTTACGAAAGGATTTGAATATCTAATAATTATAGCTAAATTTGCATCCCGCTAAAAAGCGGACTAATTAACAAAAACATGCAACAGTACGAAACCGTAATCATTCTGACCCCGTTGTTGTCTGATGAAGCTGCGAAAGAGGTAATTGCCAAATTCAATAAGCTGATGAAAGATAACGGAGCCGAAATTATCCATGAAGAT